>CAYLUX010000136.1:0-2931 GCA_964386935.1 uncultured Janibacter sp. | reverse complement strand
CGGCTTCGGTAGTAGATGAGCGGGTCACCGCGCCGCGGGTCGGCGCTGGTGGCCACGACCTCGCCGACGACGATCGTGTGGTCGCCGGCCTCGTGCATGTCGACGGTGCGGCACTCCAGGGTCGCGAGCGCGTCGTCGAGGAGGGCGACACCGAGCTCGCCGCGGTGGTGCGGGACCCGATCGAGCTGGCCCCACAGCGGCCGGCCACCGGTGCTCAGCCAGGTCGCCGCCGGCCGGCCCGAGGCCGGCAGGATCGAGACGCCCCAGATCCCGGCCTCCCCGACCGAGTCCCGCCAGCTGTTGTCGGTCCCGACGCACACGAGCATCATCGGCGGCTCGAGGGAGACCGAGCACAGCGAGTTGGCCGTCATCGCGTGGTCGTGCTCACCCGCGAGGGTCGTCACGACCGTCACCCCGCTCGCGAAGTGCGCCATCGCGTTGCGCAGGGTGGTCGGGACCAGGTCCTGGCTCATCGCCGCACCACCAGGGGCTCCCGCCCCCCGTCGGGGTCGCCGGGCAGCGGCTCACCGGTGGCGGGGTCGAGGAGGGCGTAGCCCTCCCGCCCCGGCAGCAGCGCGGTGATCTGGTTGGAGAGGGCGAAGGTGTGCTGCGGGCCGAGGCTGACCTGGGTGCGGTGGTGCCGCAGCGCGGCGATCTGCCGCTCGCGGGCGTCCTCGTCGCGGACCTCGTGGGTGACGACCGCGTCGTCGACGACCGAAGGGGGGAAGTCCCCCGTCGGCAGGCTCCAGCCGAGTCCCGTGAGGTGACCGACGCTCTCGAGCTGCGCGATCCGCTCGCGGTCCTCCTGCGCCCAGGAGCGCGGGGTGAAGACCCCGTAGAGGGCCGGGCGGCTCCCTTCGTCCATGGCCGCGACGGCCTGCCGGGTCACCTCGTGGGTGCGGATGTGGTCCGGGTGGGCGTAGCCGCCGTGGGAGTCGTAGGTGAGCACGGCGTGCGGGGCGACCTCCTCGATGACCGCGCCGACGGCGGCGACGGCCTCCCCGGTGTCGGAGCGCACCCAGGCGCGCGGGTCGTTCGCCGAGGGGGTGCCGGCCATGCCGGAGTCGCGCCAGCGCGAGGCGACCCCGGCGCGGGTGTCCTCGCCGAGGACGCGGTGGTGGGCGCCGATCGTCTCCATCGCGCCGCGGAGCTCGTCCCTGCGGTACTCCCCGAGGGTGTCCTCGTGGTCGGCGTCCAGGTGTGCCAGCTCCGGCGGGATGACCTCGCCCTGCTCCCCCAGGGTGCACGTGAGCACGTGCACCTCGTCACCGGCCGCGACGTGGTGGGCCAGCGCCACCCCCGTCGCGAGCGTCTCGTCGTCGGGGTGGGCGTGCACGAAGAGCAGCCGGGCGGCGGAGGCCACGGCCGGCGCCCCGGCGCTCACGAGTTGCGGGCGCGGGCGGCCGCGCGTGCCCTCAGGGAGTGGTCCAGCTCGACCTTGCGGATGCGGACGGCGTCCGGGGTGACCTCGGCGCACTCGTCCTCGCGGCAGAACTCGAGGGACTGCTCCAGGCTGAGCTTGCGGGGCGGGACGACCTTCTCGAAGTTGTCGGCCGACGACGCGCGCACGTTCGTCAGCTTCTTCTCCTTCGTGATGTTGACGTCCATGTCGTCGGAGCGCGAGTTCTCCCCGACGATCATGCCCTCGTAGACCTCGGTGCCCGGCTCGACGAAGAGGGTGCCCCGCTCCTGCAGGTTGACCATGGCGTAGCCGGTCACCGGCCCGCTGCGGTCGGCGACGAGCGACCCGGAGACCCGGGTGGTGATCGTCCCGGCCCAGGGCTCGTACCCCTCGAAGACGTGGTTGGCGATGCCCGTGCCGCGGGTCTCGGTGAGGAACTCGGTGCGGAAGCCGATGAGCCCGCGCGAGGGCACGAGGAACTCCATCCGGATCCAGCCGGTGCCGTGGTTGGTCATCTGCTCCATCCGCCCCTTGCGGGCGGCGAGGATCTGGGTGATCGAGCCGAGGTGCTCCTCGGGGGTGTCGATCGTCAGCCGCTCGACCGGCTCGTGCAGCTTGCCGTCGATCTCCCGGGTGACGACCTGCGGCTTGCCGACGGTCAGCTCGAAGCCCTCGCGGCGCATCTGCTCGACGAGGATGGCCAGCGCCAGCTCGCCGCGCCCCTGCACCTCCCAGGCGTCGGGGCGGTCGATGGGCAGCACGCGCAACGAGACGTTGCCGATGAGCTCGCGGTCCAGGCGGTCCTTGACGAGGCGGGCGGTCACCTTCGTCCCGCGGGTCGTGCCGCGCCCGACGAGCGGGGAGGTGTTGGTGCCGATCGTCATCGAGATCGCCGGCTCGTCGACGGTGATGACCGGCAGCGGGATCGGGTCCTCCGCGTCGGCGATGGTCTCGCCGATCATGATGTCGGGGATGCCGGCGATGGCGATGATGTCGCCGGGCCGGGCGGCGCCGGTCTCCATCGGGACCCGCTCGAGGCCCTCGGTGATGAGCAGCTCGGTGATCTTCACCCGCTGCTGGCTGCCGTCGGTGCGGCACCAGGTCACCTGCTGGCCCTTGCGCACCTCACCGTTGAAGACGCGCAGCAGCGCCAGCCGGCCGAGGAAGTTGCTCGAGTCGAGGTTGGTCACGTGCGCCTGCAGCGGCGCCTCGTCGTCGTAGGAGGGCGCCGGGACGGTCTCCATGATGGTGCGGAAGAGCGGCTCGAGGTCGTTGCCGTCGGGCAGCTCGCCGTCCGCGGGACGCTCCACGCTGGCCACGCCGGCCTTGGCCGAGGCGTAGACGATCGGGAACTCCAGGGCGGCGTCCGGGTCGGCCGCCTCGTCGCTGAGGTCCATGAAGAGCTCGTAGACCTCGTCGACGACGGCCTCGATGCGGCTGTCCGGGCGGTCGACCTTGTTGACGCAGAGGATGACCGGCTTGCCCGCCGCGAGCGCCTTGCGCAGCACGAAGCGGGTCTGCGGCAGCGG
>CAYLUX010000135.1:0-5969 GCA_964386935.1 uncultured Janibacter sp. | reverse complement strand
AGGTGGTCCCGGTGGATGACCTCGCGCTCGTACTGCGGGCCGATCGCGCTCGCGAGCTCCTTCGTGGAGCGGCCCATCAGGTGCGGGAGCTCGCCCGAGGTGTAGTTGACCAGGCCGCGGGCGATGACGGCCCCGTCGGGGCCGACGACGTCGATCGGGTCGCCGTCGACGAAGTGCCCGCTCACCCCGGTGATCCCGGCCGGCAGCAGTGAGCGGCCCCGGTCGCGCAGGGCGTTCACGGCACCGGCGTCGATCTGCACCGAGCCCTTCGGCGTCGTCGCGTGCGCCAGCCACAGGCCCCGCGAGCCGCGGGCGGGCTCCCCGGCGCAGAACCAGGTGCCCACGTCGTCACCGACGAGCGCCGGTGCAGCATTGGCGGCGGAGGTGAGCATCGCGGGGATGCCGGCGGCCCCGGCGATCTGGGCGGCCTCGACCTTCGTGGCCATGCCGCCGCTGCCGACGGCGGAGCCGGTCGATCCGATGGCGATCCCCGCCAGGTCGGACTCCTCCCGCACGACCGGCACCCGGCGGGCACCCGGCGAGCTCGGCGACGCGGTGTAGAGGGCGTCGACGTCGGTGAGCAGCACGAGCGCGTCTGCCCGCACGAGGTGGGCCACGAGCGCGGCCAGGCGGTCGTTGTCGCCGAAGCGGATCTCCTGGGTGGCCACGGTGTCGTTCTCGTTGATGATCGGCACCACGCCCATCGACAGCAGCGCCTCGAGGGTGCGCCGGGCATTCGTGTAGTGGCCGCGCCGGGTGACGTCGTCGACGGTGAGCAGCACCTGCCCGACGGTCAGCTCGTGGCCTGCGAAGGCGTGCCGGTAGGCGGCGAGGAGCACCCCCTGCCCGACGCTCGCCGCGGCCTGCTGGCGGGCGAGGTCGCGTGGGCGGGTGGGCATCGCGAGCGGCCCGATCCCGGCGGCGATCGCGCCGGAGGAGACGAGGACGACCTCGACGTCTGCCCGGCGGCGCTCCGCGATGGCGTTCACTAGCGCGGTCAGCCGCGCCCGGTCCAGCTCTCCCCCGGTGGCGCTGGTGAGCGAGGACGAGCCGACCTTGACCACGACCCGGCGGGCGGTGGCGAGGGTGGCGGCGCTCCCTTCCGCGGTCACTGCTCGTCGGTCCAGTGGCCGGCCTCGCGCTCGGCCCGCAGGTCCTCCCGGGCGGCGGTCTGGGCGTCCTTGCGGGCGTGGAACTCCTCGCGCCGCTCCTGGGTGGTGCGGCGGGTGCTCTCCTCGAAGCGGGCGTCGGTGCCGCGGCCACCGAGCATCTCGGCGCCGCCGACGAGCGTCGGCTCCCAGTCGAAGACGACCGCGTCCTCCTCGGGGCCGATGAGCACGGTGGACCCGGCGACGGCACCGGCCTTCATCAGCTCTTCCTCGACGCCGGCGCGGGCCAGCCGGTCCGAGAGGTAGCCGACGGCCTCGTTGTTCGCGAAGTCGGTCTGGCGCACCCACCGGGTGACCTTGGCCCCGAGCACGCGGAAGAACTCGCCGTCCGAGCCACCCTCGCGCCGCACCGTGAAGCCGGAGTCGTCGACCGCCTTGGGCCGCAGCACGACCGGCCGGGGGGTGCTCTCCTCCTCGAGCTCGGCGCGGGCGGCGAGCACGTGTCGGGCGAGGGCGAAGCTGAGCTCCTTCAGGCCGGTGTGGGCGACCGCGGAGACGATGTGGACCTCCAGGCCCCGCTCCTCCAGGTCCCCCTGGACCATCTCGGCCAGCTCGACGGCGTCCGGCACGTCGGCCTTGTTGAGCACGACGACACGGGTGCGCTCCGAGAGCGGCAGCCCGCCGAGGCTCTCGTGCCCGACGTAGGCGGCCAGCTCCTCCTCGATGGCGTCCAGGTCGCTCATCGGGTCGCGGTTCGGCTCGAGGGTCGCGCAGTCGATGACGTGCACGAGCACCGAGCAGCGCTCCACGTGCCGGAGGAACTCCAGGCCCAGGCCCTTGCCCTCGCTCGCGCCGGGGATGAGTCCCGGGACGTCGGCGATCGTGAAGCGGGTCTCCCCCGCGGTGACGACGCCGAGGTTGGGCACGAGCGTCGTGAAGGGGTAGTCGGCGATCTTCGGGCGGGCGGCCGAGAGCACCGACACGAGCGAGGACTTGCCCGCGCTCGGGAAGCCGACGAGGGCGACGTCCGCGAGGGACTTCAGCTCCAGCTCGACGTCGAGGAGCTCGCCGGGCTCGCCGAGCAGCGCGAAGCCGGGCGCCTTGCGCCGCCGGCTGGCCAGGGCCTTGTTGCCGAGGCCGCCGCGGCCCCCCTTCGCCAGGACCATGGAGGTCCCGGCGCCGACGAGGTCTGCGATCACCTGCCCGGAGCGGTCGGTGACGACCGTGCCGTCCGGGACGGGGAGGATCAGGTCCTCGCCGCGGGCACCGTCGCGCTCGTCGCCGCCGCCGGGCGTCCCGTTGCTCGCCCGCCGGTGCGGGCTGCGGTGGTACTCGAGGAGGGTCGTCACCTGGGGGTCGACGACGAGCACGACGTCGCCGCCGTGGCCGCCGTTGCCGCCGTCGGGGCCGCCGAGCGGCTTGAACTTCTCCCGGCGCACGGACGCGACGCCATGACCGCCCTTGCCACCCTCGACGTGGAGAGTGACCCGGTCAACGAAGGTCGCCACGACCTCACCTCTTCCTTACCGATCCATACGGGACGGCGAAGGGGGCGGGCCACCGCGGGCCCGCCCCCTTCGCCACAACGCTCTGCTGGGAGCGTCAGCCGGCGGTACCCGCCGGGAGGACGCTCACGGTCTTGCGGCCGCGCTTGGCGCCGTACTGCACCTCGCCGTCGGCGAGGGCGAACAGCGTGTCGTCGCCGCCCCGGCCGACGTTGTCGCCCGGGTGGAAATGCGTGCCGCGCTGGCGCACGAGGATCTGGCCGGTGCCGACGATCTCGCCGCTGAAACGCTTCACGCCGAGGCGCTGGGCGTTGGAGTCGCGACCGTTCTTGCTCGAGGAGACACCCTTCTTGGAGGACATGTCAGTGGTTCCTAACTCTCTTGGCGGAAGGCCTCAGGCCTTGATGTCGGTGATCTTCAGCTCGGTCAGCGCCTGGCGGTGGCCCTGGCGCTTCCGGTAGCCGGTCTTGTTCTTGTACTTGACGATGTTCACCTTCGGGCCCTTGGCGGCCCCGACGACCTCGGCGGTGACGCTGGCGCCGGCCAGCTTGTCCGTGCCGGAGGTGACGGTGGCACCGTCGACGAGGAGGACCGGCTCGAGGGAGACGGTCTGGCCCGCCTGCTCGGCGATCTTGTTGATGAGGATGGTGTCGCCGACGGAAACCTTCTCCTGGCGGCCACCTGCGCGAACGATCGCGTACATCAGTGGGAACTCACTTTCGCTTCTGCTCCGGTGCACTCTCTCGGTCTGACCGGCAGGCAATCCCCGTGATCTGGTCACGAAGCGCTCGCTCGGTGGGCGCACCGACGCTCCAGACTACCGGTCCGCCCCCTTCGCCCGCAAAACCGTGCGGTCCCTCGGGTGCGGGGGCCACCCCCGCGGCACTCCGTACGGCAGTTCGGCGGGACCCGTGCGTCAGGGCCCGATATTCCGCGCTGTAGTACGCGACGGCAGACGAACTGCCGTACGAAGTGCATCCCGACCCTTCGGGCGAAGGGTCGGGATGGCGCCTCAGGACTGGGGCGGGCCGGCCTCGGAGGTGACCCGCTTGCGCTTGCGACGGGTGGGGGCGGGCGGCTCCGGGTCGGCGACCGGCGTCGTCGGGGCCTCGCCGCTCTCCCCCGCGACCTGGGTCAGCGGGGCGCTGTCGTTCGAGGCGGACGCGGTCAGGTCCACCGGCTCCAGCGAGACCGGGGCACCAGCACTCGAGGCCGCCCGACGGCCACCACGACGACGCGGAGCCTTCGGCTCCTCCGGCTCCGACGCCTCGGGCTCCGGGGTCGGCTCCGGCTGGGGCTTGGGCGTGGGCTCCGGCTCGGCACGGGCGGCCGCGTCCGTCAGGTCCACCGGCTCCAGGGAGACCGGGGCACCAGCACTCGAGGCGGCACGACGACCACCACGACGACGCGGAGCCTTCGGCTCCTCCGGCTCCGACGCCTCGGGCGCGGACTCCGCCTCGGCAGGCGCGACCGCGCCGGTCAGGTCCACCGGCTCCAGGGAGACCGGGGCACCCGCACTCGAGGCGGCCCGGCGACCACCCCGACGACGCGAGGACTTCGGCTCCTCCGGCTCCGACGCCTCGGGCTCCGGGGTGCTCGTCTGCTCGGGCACCGCACCGTCGTCCTCGCTCGGCTCTCCGGCGATGGTCTTGACCGCCGCCGCGTGGGCCGCCGCGGCGATCTGCGCGGCGGTGTTGCCGTTCTTGTCCTTCTCCTCCTGCTGGGGCTGGGGCTCGGACTGCTTGTTCTTCCCGCCCTTGGAGCGGCCCTTGCGTGAATTGCCGCCACCGTCGCCGCCCCCGGAGTGGTCGTGGGCGACCGGCTCGGAGTGGACGATGAGGCCGCGGCCGCCGCAGTGCTCGCAGGTCTCGGAGAAGACGTCGATCAGGCCGGAGCCGACCCGCTTGCGGGTCATCTGGACCAGGCCGAGGGAGGTGACCTCGGCGACCTGGTGCTTCGTGCGGTCCCGGCCCAGGCACTCCAGGAGCCGGCGCACGACGAGGTCCCGGTTGGACTCGAGGACCATGTCGATGAAGTCGACGACGATGATCCCGCCGATGTCCCGCAGGCGCATCTGCCGCACGATCTCCTCGGCGGCCTCGAGGTTGTTCTTGGTGACCGTCTCCTCGAGGTTGCCGCCGGAGCCGGTGAACTTGCCGGTGTTGACGTCGATGACCGTCATCGCCTCGGTGCGGTCGATGATCAGCGAGCCGCCGGAGGGCAGCCAGACCTTGCGGTCCATGGCCTTGGAGATCGCCTCGTCGATGCGGTGCCCGGCGAAGACGTCGCCCTCGCCGGTCCACTTCTCCAGCCGGTCGGCCAGGTCGGGGGCCACGGCGTCGATGTAGTCCTTGATCTGGCTCCAGGCCTGATCGCCCGAGACGACCATCTTCGAGAAGTCCTCGTTGAAGATGTCGCGGATGACCCGCACGGTCATCTCCGGCTCGGCGTGCAGGAGGGTCGGCGCGCCGCCGGCGGAGGCCTTCTTGCCCTTCTTCGCCTCGGCCTTCTCGCTGATCTTCTCCCAGGCCTTGGTCAGGCGCTGCACGTCGTTGGTCAGCTCGGCCTCGGAGGCGCCCTCGGCGGCGGTGCGCACGATGACTCCGGAGTGGTCGGGCACGACCTGCTTGAGGATGCTCTTCAGCCGCGAGCGCTCGGTGTCCGGCAGCTTGCGGGAGATCCCGGTCATGCTGCCCTCGGGCACGTAGACCAGGTAGCGGCCCGGCAGCGAGATCTGCTGGGTCAGCCGGGCACCCTTGTGGCCGATCGGGTCCTTGGTGACCTGCACGAGCACCGAGTCCCCGGAGGAGAGAGCGCTCTCGATCTTGCGCGCCTGGCCGTTGCCGACGCCCTGGGCCTCCCAGTTGACCTCGCCGGCGTAGAGGACGGCGTTGCGCCCGCGGCCGATGTCGACGAAGGCTGCCTCCATGCTCGGCAGGACGTTCTGCACCCGGCCGAGGTAGACATTGCCGACCATCGTCTGGGTCGTCTCGCGGGAGACGTAGTGCTCGACGCAGATCCCGTCCTCGAGGACGCCGATCTGGGTGCGCTCCTCCTGCTGGCGCACGACCATGACCCGCTCGACGCTCTCGCGGCGGGCGAGGAACTCGGCCTCGGTGATGATCGTGCGACGACGCCCTGCCTCGCGGCCCTCGCGGCGGCGCTGCTTCTTCGCCTCCAGGCGGGTGCTGCCCTTGATCGCCTGCGGCTCGTTGCGGCGGGACTGGCGGACCTTGGTCACGGTCCCGGGCGGGTCATCCTGACCGTTGTTGCCGCCTCCGCCGCCACCACCGCGGCGCCGACGGCGGCGACGGCGGGAGCTGCCACCGCCCTGCTGGCCGTCCTCGGAGTCATC
>CAYLUX010000134.1:0-6094 GCA_964386935.1 uncultured Janibacter sp. | reverse complement strand
TTTGAGTTTCCACGATCTTCACGAAAGATCCCTTTCCCTCAATCAGCGGCTCGAAATGAAAAGCCGGATTCAGAAAACACTGTGTTGAGTTGACAAGTCGGCACCCGAAAAAAGGCGCCGCAGATGGTCTCTCCATCATGCACATCGCCCATTTCATCGCTGCACGGGGGTGTGCGGTGGCGCATTGTCCGGCTACGCTCATCGACCGTGGCGAGCGCGCAGCAGCTTCAGATCCCCGGGCCCGACGGGCAAGAGCGACGCGTGCGCCTGTCCAGTCCCGATCGGGTGATGTGGCCGGCCACCGACGCCGGGCCCGCGGTGACCAAGCGTGACCTCGCCGACTACGTGCTCGCGGTCGGAGGGCAACTGCTCGAGGCGCTGGGGGACCGTCCGGTGACCCTGCAGCGCTTCCGGGACGGGATCACCGGCGAGGAGTTCTACTCCAAGAACCCGCCGAAGGGCGCGCCCGAGTGGGCCCGCACCACGATGTGCACCTACCCGAGCGGGAGGCGCCATCCGCAGCTCGTGATCGACGAGATCGCCACGGCGGTGTGGTGCGTGCAGATGTCGACGGTCACCTGGCACCCGTGGCCGGTCCGTTCCGGCGACAACGACCACCCCGACGAGCTGCGGATCGACCTGGACCCCCAACCCGGTCGGGACTTCGCCGACGTCGTGGAGGCCGCCCGCGGGCTCAAGGAGGTGATGGAGGGGATCGGGCTGACCCCCTTCGTCAAGACCTCTGGCAGTCGCGGTCTGCACGTTTACTCGCGCATCGCGCCCACCCGGGAGTTCCTCGACGTGCGGCACGGGGTCATCGGGATCGCCCGTGAGCTCGAACGTCGGATGCCGGACCTCGTGACCACCGCGTGGTGGAAGGAGGAGCGCGGCGAGCGGATCTTCGTCGACTACAACCAGGCCAACCGGGACCGCACCATCGCCTCCGCGTGGAGCCCGCGTGCCCTGCCCGGCGCCCCGGTCTCGATGCCGGTCGCCTGGTCGGAGCTGGACGGCCTCACGGCGGGGGAGTGGACCGTGCACTCCGCGCCGGAGCGGGCGAAGGGGGAGAACCCCTGGGCCGACATGGACGCCACCGCCGGCGACGTGAATACCGCGATCGCGTTGTGGGACACCGATGTCCGCGAGCGTGGCCTCGGTGAGCTGAACTTCCCCCCGGACCACCCCAAGATGCCCGGCGAGCCGCCCCGGGTGCAGCCGAGCAAGAAGGTGGCTGGCAACTGGGACGCCGACGGCAACCGGGTCGAGCCGTAGCGAATCGGCCACCACTACAACGGAGCGGTAACTGTCAGCAGGGCCACGTGGACGCTCGGGCCGGGGCGCCGTGTCGCGGTGATAGGTCTTTCATCGTTGATCACCACGCCACGGAGGTAACACACGATCATGAGCAACGCAGGATGGTTCCCTATGCGGAGGGCTGGAAGGTCACCAAGGAGTTCGGCCTCGCCAACGTCACGGGCCTGAAGGTGACCAACAACCGCGACCACAAGGACGCCGCCCTCGTGGAGATCAAGCTCATGAAGGGGTCCGAAGTCCTCGCCGTCGTCGACTGCACGACCGAGCAGATCCAGAAGGGGCAGACAACCACACTCGACTGCACCTCGGCCGACAAGCTGCCCGACGACTACGACGAGATCACCATCAACGACACGTTCTGATCGAGGGTTCAGCTCCTCACCGATCCCGGGCCGGGTCCTCAGTCCACGAGGACCCGGCCCAGGTCGTAGGCCTTCGCCCGGTCGATCTGCTCGAGGGTGCAGGACTCCGGGTCCCGGTCGGGGCGCCAGCGCAGGAACTGCACGGTGTGCCGGAAGCGGTGCCCCTCGAGCTGGTCGAAGGCGACCTCGACGACGCGCTCGGGCCGCAGCGGGACGTAGCTGACGTCCTTGCTCGAGGAGAAGCGCGAGCGGTCGGTCTCCGCGTGCTCGACCTCGCCGTCGGCGTCCCTGCGCACCAACGGCTCCAGCTCCTCGACGAGCTCGAGCCGACGCTTCGCCGTGAACGCCGCGATGCCGCCGACATTGAACAACCGCCCCTCGTGGTACAGCCCGAGAAGCAGCGAGCCGACGCCCTGCCCGGACTTGTGCACCCGGTACCCGGTGACGACGGCCTCCGCGGTGCGCTTGTGCTTGATCTTGAGCATCGTTCGCTTGCCGGGCGTGTAGGGGGAGTCCAGCGCCTTGGCGACGACACCGTCCAGGCCCGCCCCCTCGAACCGGGTGAACCAGTCCCGGGCCTCGGCCGGATCACGGGTCACCCTCGTCAGGTGGAGCGGCGCCCCCTTCGCGATGTCGGCGAAGACCCCCTCCAACCGCTCCCGGCGCCGGGCGAAGGGGGCCTCCACCAGTTCCTCACCGCCCACGGCGAGCAGGTCGAAGGCGATGATCTCGGCGGGTGTCTCGGTGGAGAGTTTCGTGATGCGGGACTCCGCGGGGTGGATCCGCTGCCCGAGGGCCTCCCACTCGAGCCGCTCAGCTCCCGGCTCACCGCCGCGGACGACGATCTCCCCGTCGAGGACGATGTGCTCCGGCAGGTGCTCCCGGCACGCCTGCACCACTTCGGGGAAGTACCGGGTGAGCGGCTTCTTCCCGCGGCTCGTGAGCTCGACGTCCTCCCCGTCCTTGACCACGATGCAGCGGAATCCGTCCCACTTCGGTTCGTAGGCATAGCCGCCCTCGACCGCGTCCGCCTCGGGGACGGACGTGACGGCCTTGGCGAGCATCGGGCTGACGACGGGGGCTGGGATCGGTGTCACCCGTCACATTCTGCCCGCGCCGCAACGCATTTGAGAGAATTGACGGGTGATCAGCAGCAAGGGCGCCCGGCGTCTCGCGACCTACGCAGCCGTTGCCCTCGGCTCGGCCCTGGCCGGAGCGGGGTCGGTGTGGGTGGGCTCGGCGGCGTACTTCGCCCGCCGGGTGCTCACCCCGGAGCCGGCGCGGCCCGATGACACGGTGGTGCATGTGGTGCACACCGACAGCGTCACTCTCTCCGCCACGCCCGATACCACCGTGCCGGGCCGGTACGGGCTCTGGCTGGACGGCGGTGAGGGGCACGCTCGCGTTGGCGGGGTGCTCGCAGTGGACCACCGGCTCGGCCGGGTGCGGCGGGAGCTGCTCGGGGTCGACTCGGGTAATCTCGTCCCGGGGTCGGCGCGCTTCAACGGCTACTACTGGGGGCAGGACCCCCAGCGGGACCTCGGCCTGGCGACGGAGGACGTCACCGTCCCCGCGGTCCTCGGCCCGATGCCCGCGTGGGTCGTCCCCAGCGAGCACGGCGACGGCAGCCGGTGGGCGGTGCTGGTCCACGGTCGAGGCGCCCGCCGCATCGAGACGCTGCGCGCGATCCCCGCCCTGCACGCGGAGGGCCTGACCTGCCTCGTGCCGAGCTACCGCAACGACGGGGAGGCGCCGCTCGGCCCGGACGGGCGCTACAACCTCGGCCTGTCCGAGTGGCGCGACATCGAGGATGCGGTGCGGATGGCGCTCGCCCGTGGGGCGAAGGAGATCGTCCTCGTCGGCTGGTCGATGGGCGGGGCGATCGTGCTGCAGTTCCTCGACCGGTCACCTCTCGCGAGGGTGGTCTCCCGCGCGGTGCTCGATGGGCCGGTCGTCGACTGGGGCGACGTGCTCCGGCACCACGCGATGCTGCACCGGGTGCCCTCGCCGGTCGCCTACCTCTCCAGCTCCCTCATGGGCAAGCACTGGGCGAGGCGCCTCGTCGGCGTCTCCGAGAGTGTCGACGTCGCCCGCACGAACTGGGTGGAGCGGGCCGAGGAGCTGGACCACCGGCTGCTGCTCATCCACTCCCGCGACGACGAGTTCGTCCCCGTGGGTCCGAGCGAGGCCCTCGCCGTGGCCCGCCCGGATCTGGTGACCTTCGAGCCGTGGTCACTGGCGCGCCACTGCAAGGAGTGGAACGTCGACCCGCGGCGCTGGGAGCGCGTCGTGCGGGACTTCGTGCGGCAGTAGGCCGCTCAGCGCTCGACTCGCCACAGCCCGAGCAGGGTGCCGTCCTCCTCGAGGAGATGGCGGCAGCCCAGCTCGACCTCGGCGTCCGAGCCCTCGAGGATCCGCGGGTGGTCCGTCCGCATACCACCCACCAGCCGAGGGGTCCAGGAGAGCGCCAGCTCGTCCACCAGGCCGGCGGCCATCAGGTCCCCGGCGAGATGGGGACCCCCTTCGCTGAGGACGTGCGGCCCGAAGGCCTCACGGACCCGCTCCACGACGGTCGCCAGGTCGACGCTCTCCTGACCGCAGAGCCACGTCGTGGCGCTCTCCTGCGCGCCGGAGGCGTGGCAGGTGGCCAGGACCACCCGATCGGAGCCCCGGACCGAAGGGGGCAGCTCCGGGCGGCGCGAGACGACGACCACGGGTGTGCTCGAGGGTCCGTACTCCTCGGCGCGGACGGTCCCGGCACCGATGACGATGACGTCGGCCGCCCGGCGCATCGCGGCGAAGCCCCGATGGTCGGCCTCGGAGTTGATCGTGCCGGAGCGTCCGTCCCGGCCGGTGGCCGCCCCGTCGAGGGTGGCGACGAAGTTCAGCCGGAGCACCCGCTCCGCGGCGTAGAGGCGGTCCAGGTCCGAGTCGCTGAGCTCCTCGGTGGTGGTGAGGTCGGCGGTCTCCGGCGTGGTGATGAGGGCGCGCATGCTGTGAGTGTGCCCCAGGCCGGGGCGCTGCTGCGATGATGCGACGCATGGGTCGACACGCGAAGCACGACAAGTCCTCGCAGGTCTCGTTCCGGGAGGCGCTGCGCGCGGCTCCGGACACCGACCTGCGCACGATCGACACGCGGGGCACGCCCGCCTTCGAGGGCGGCAAGGCCAAGGGCAAACGTGCGCTGGAGGAGCTGGCCGCTCCGGTCTCGGACCTGCAGGAGCGCCTCTTCGCCGAGGCGGCACACGGTGGCGGGCGCAGCGTGCTGCTCATCGTCCAGGGCATGGACACCGCCGGCAAGGGCGGGATCATGCGCCACGTCATCGGTGCGGTCGACCCGCAGGGCGTGGACATCACCGCCTTCAAGGCGCCGACGAAGGAAGAGCTGAGCCACCCCTTCCTCTGGCGGATCCGCAGGGCCCTGCCGGAGCCGGGCATCATCGGGGTCTTCGACCGCAGCCAGTACGAGGACGTCCTCATCGCGCGGGTCCACGACCTCGTCCCGAGGGCCCAGTGGGCGCGCCGGTACGCCCAGATCAACCGCTTCGAGGAGTCCGTCGCCAAGAAGGGCACGACGATCATCAAGGTCATGCTCCACATCAGCAAGAAGGAGCAGAAGCAGCGACTCACCGAGCGCCTCGACCGCCCGGACAAGCACTGGAAGTTCGACCCCTCGGACATCGACGAGCGGGCCTTCTGGAAGCAGTACCGGGAGGCCTACGAGGCGGCGCTGAACAAGTGCTCCACCGATGCCGCCCCGTGGTACGTCGTCCCGGCGGACCGGAAGTGGTACGCCCGCCTCGCGGTGATGAACCTCCTCAAGGAGCACCTGGAGGAGCTGGACCCGCAGTGGCCGGAGGCCGACTTCGACGTCGCCGCGGAGAAGGCGCGGCTGCGCAGGTCCTAGCCGGTCACGCTCGCCCGCTCGATGGCGACACCGGAGGCCGCGGCCACGTCCGCCGGGTCCAGGGTCCCGAAGGTCTCGCCGTGCCCGTCCCCAAGGCGTGAGGTGACGAAGGCCTCGGCCATCGGGGCGGGGGAGTGCAGCACCATGAGGCTGGCCTGCAGCGTCAGCGCCAGTCGTTCGACGAGCCGGCGGGCGCCCACGGCGAGCTCGGAGGGGTCCGACCCCGCGAGCCCGGCGACGTCACGCTCCAGCTCGTCGAGAGCGTGGTCCAGCACGGTCAGCTGACCGCGGGCCTCACCGGTCACCTTCAGCAGCGCCATGAGCGAGCCCGGCTCCTTGCCGATGGCACGCAGCACGTCGAGAGCGTTGACATTGCCGGAGCCCTCCCAGATCGAGTTCAGCGGCGCCTGCCGGTAGAGCCCGGCCATGCCGTGCTCCTCGATGAAGCCGTTGCCACCGAGGCACTCCAGCGCCTCCGCGACGAAGGGGGCGGTGCGCTTGCACACCCAGT
>CAYLUX010000133.1:3998-6135 GCA_964386935.1 uncultured Janibacter sp. | reverse complement strand
ACCGTGTCGGTGGCGGGCCGGTCCGCGAAGGGCCAGCGGCGGAAGTAGGCCTCCCAGGAGCCGGTGTGCTCCCCGGGCAGCCACCGGGTGAGCAGGGTCCGCTCGCGCCCGAAGACGGCGGCGAGCTCGCGGACGGGGCCGAGCGAGTCCGCGAACATCGGTGAGCCCCAGTCCGAGGCGGGGTCGGCGAAGATCCGCTGCGGGTCGATGACGACCAGCCAGGGGTCTGCCGGGGCGCCGAGCGGAAGTGAGTCAGTCATCGGCGCGCTCCTGCCGGCGCACGACCGGGCGGCGGGCCACCCAGGTGATGACGAAGGCGAGCACGAGCGAGACGATGACGCCGAGGTTGGCGTAGGACCAGTCACCCTCCCAGTAGTTGCCGGCGGGGTCCTGCACGAGCTCGGTGCCGAGGAAGGCCTTGAGCAGGTAGCCCTGCCAGTTGTTCCAGGTGGAGTCGGGCATCGCGTTGGTCACCAGGCCCCAGCCGATGACCGAGACGAGGACCATCGTCGCGATCGAGATCCAGTCGACCGACCCGTACCGGCCGCGCGAGTCGAAGAGCGCCGCCTCGTCGTAGTCCCCGCGCCGCAGCGCCAGGTCGGAAAGGAAGATCCCTGCCCAGGCCGCGAGCGGCACCCCGAGGGTGATGAGGAAGGACTGGAAGGGCCCGAGGAAGTCCTGGGCGAAGAAGACCACCCAGATCGTCCCGAGGGTGAGCAGCACCCCGTCCAGGCCGGCGGCCGCCGGCCGGGGGATGCGCACCCCGAGGCTGAGCAGCGTCAGCCCCGAGGAGTAGATGCCGAGTACGGCCCCGGAGACGAGCGCGAGCACGGCGGTCACGCCGAAGACGACGAGGTACCAGGTCGGCAGGATCGTCGCGAGGGTGCCGATCGGGTCGGCGGCGATGCCGGTGCGGAGGGCCTCGTCGGACCCGGCGAGCCCGATGCCGTAGGCCACGAGCAGGCAGGGGGCGAGGGCCCCGCCGAGGGTGTTCCACGAGACGATCGCGCCCGAGGAGGCGTCGCGGCGCTGGTAGCGCGACCAGTCCGCCGCGATGTTGATCCAGCCCAGCCCGAAGCCGGTCATCACCATGATCAGCGCGCCGAGCACCTGCTGCGGCGAGCCGCCCTCCAGCTGCCCGAGCGCCTCCCACTGCACGTGCTGCAGGGTGAGCGCGACGTAGACGATCGTCGCGAGGCCGGTCAGCCAGGTCAGCACCGACTGCAGCCGCATGATCAGGTGGTAGCCGGCCACCGAGGCGGTGACGATGAGGGCCGCGACCACGAGCATCGCCACGACCTTCGTGCCGGTGCCGCCGCCCCAACCGAGCTCGCGCATGACCGTCGCCGTCGCGAGCGTGGCCATGATCGCCAGGAAGGTCTCCCAGCCGATCGAGACGATCCAGGAGACGACGCCGGGGAGCTTCTGGCCGTGCACCCCGAAGGAGGCCCGCGAGATGATCATCGTCGGCGCCGATCCCCGCTTGCCGGCCACCGCGACGAGGCCGCACAGCAGGAAGGAGACGACGATGCCGACCACCGAGACGAGGACCGCCTGGCCGAGGGAGATGCCGAAGTCGAGGACGAAGCTGCCGTAGGAGATGCCGAAGACCGAGACGTTGGCGGCGAACCACGGCCAGAAGAGGTCCCGTGGCCGGGCCGTGCGGTCGGATTCCTCGATGATCTCGATCCCGGTCGTCTCGACCCCGGCACGCCGGATGGTCTCGAGTGTGTCGCGGGAGGACGAAGGCGCGCTCATTCCGGCAGAATCCCACATGTGATCACCCTCGTGGACCGTTGGCGGGACGTGGTGGTGCCGTTGTGCCCACCCGATCTCGCCCCGCGGGCCGTGGCGATCGGGGAGGACCTGCTGGAGCGCTGGCTGGAACCGCACCGCTCCTACCACGACGTCGTGCACCTGGCCGAGGTGCTCGCCGCCCTCGACGAGCTGGGCGAAGGGGGTGCCCTCCCGGAGGACTCCGGCGCTGTCGCCGACCTCGTGGCGTGGTTCCACGACGCGGTCTACGACGTGGATGCACCCCCCGGCGAGACCGAGGAGGCCTCGGCCCGGCTGGCCGAGGAGACCCTGCCGACCATCGGCCTGCCGTCGGACGTGATCGCCGCCGTCGCCCGGGTGG
>CAYLUX010000133.1:0-3898 GCA_964386935.1 uncultured Janibacter sp. | reverse complement strand
CCGGCGGCGACCGCCTCGTCGTAGCGCTCCTCGGGAAGGTCGTAGTGGTCCTCGTCGAAGAGTCTGCGCGGCAGCGAGATCCGCGTCGCGAAGTCGTGAAGCTCCTCGATGGAGGTGTCGGAGACGACGTGGCTCCAGTGCCGGCCCCAGCCGGGCCACGTGGGTGGGTCGATGAGGATCATGGCGTCACAGCGGGTCGAGGATGCGCTTGAGGAAGGAGCGGGTGCGCGCCTGCTGCGGGTCGAGGATCGCCTGCTCCGGCGGGCCCTGCTCCACGACGAGGCCGCCGTCGATGAAGAGCACGTCGTCGGCCACCTCCCGGGCGAAGCCGATCTCGTGGGTGACGACGACCATCGTCCAGTGCTGCTCGGCAAGGTCGCGCATGACACCGAGGACCTCGCCGACCGTCTCCGGGTCCAGGGCGGAGGTCGGCTCGTCGAAGAGCACGACGGAGGGGCGCAGCGCGAGCGCCCGGGCGATGCCGACGCGCTGGCGCTGACCGCCGGAGAGCTGGAAGGGGTACTTGTCGGCGTGCTCGGACAGGCCGACCTGCTCCAGCAGCACCCGGGCGCGCTCGCGGGCAGACTCCGGGTCCTCGCCCTGGACGACCACCGGCCCCTCGATGAGGTTCTCGATCGCGGTGCGGTGGGCGAAGAGGTTGTGCTCCTGGAAGACGAAGCCGCTCTGCCGCCCGAGGCCGTCGAAGCGCTCCCGCTGGCCCTTCGGCAGCCGCCCGTGCCGGTTCGGGGTGAGCTCGCCGAAGTCGACGCTGCTCTCCCCGACGGTGATGGTCCCGGAGTCGGGGCGCTCAAGGGCACCGAGCGCGCGCAGCAGCGTCGTCTTCCCCGAGCCGGAGGGCCCGAGGATGCAGGTCACCTCGCCCGAGCCGACGGTGAAGGAGATGTCCTCGAGGACACGGTTGTCCCCGAAGGACTTGCGCACGTGCTCCGCGGCGACGACGGGCTTGGTGGTCTCACCGGGCGACATAGCGGCTCAGCCTCTCCTCGGCACGGTCCTGGAAGAGCGAGATGACCATGCAGATGATCCAGAAGTACAGGGCGGCGAGGGTGTACATCGCCAGGAACTGGTAGGTCGGTGCGGCCGCGAACTGCGCCCGCTTCAAAATCTCCACGACGAGGATCACCGAGGTCAGCGAGGTGTCCTTCACCAGCGAGACCAGCGTGTTGGACAGCGGAGGGATCGCGGTGCGGGTGGCCTGCGGGAGGATGATCCGCCGCAGTGTCGTCCGTGATGACATCCCGATCGTGCGCGCGGCCTCCCACTGCCCCTTGGGGATCGACTCGACGGCGGCCCGGATGACCTCGGCCGCGTAGCCACCGACGTTGAGCGAGAGGGCGATCACCGCGGCGGGGAAGGGATCGAGGTCGACGCCGAGCTGGGGGAGGGCATAGAAGATCAGGTACAGCTGCACGAGCAGCGGGGTGCCGCGGATGATCGAGATGTAACCCCGGGCGATGCCCCTGGGGACCGAGACCTGCGACATCCGGGCCACGGCGGCGAGCAGCGCGAGGATCAGCCCGAAGGTGAAGGAGAGAGCGGTGAGCGGGATCGTCACCTTGATGGCGGCGATCGCCATCGGGCCGGCGTTCTCCTTGATGAGGTCCCAGGAGCTCGGGGCGACGTTGTCCGCCGAGAAGTATTCGTCGTAGATCTTGTCGATCGTGCCGTCGGCCTTCATCTCCTTCAGCGCCTTGTTGACCTCGGGCATGTACCCGCTGCCCTTCTTGGCGGCGAAGACGGAGACGGACTTCTCCTCGGTCTCGTCGACGACCTTCACCCCGGGGTCCGGGTTGGTCGCGAGGTAGTTGCGGACCGCCAGCTTGTCGTTGACGATCGCGTCGACCCGGCCCTCCTTGAGGCTGGCCATGGCCTCGGTCATGCCGTCGACGCCGACGACCTCGGCGCCGTTGTCCTCGGCGACCTGGCGCCAGCTGCTCGTGAGGTTCTCGGCGGCCTTCATGCCTTTGAGGTCGGAGAGGGTCCGGATGTTCTTCGGGTTGTCCTCGGCCACGACGAGCACGCCGCCGGTCTCGACGTAGGGGTCGGAGAGGTCGTAGAGCTGGTCGCGCTCCTTGCTGTAGGTCACCTGGTTGGCGACCATGTCGAAGCGGTCCGCCCGCAGTGCCGCGAACATCGAGTCCCAGGGCGTCGCGACGTACTCCACCTCCACGCCCAGGCGCTCGGCGAGCGCGTTCATCACCTCGATGTCGAAGCCGGTGAAGTCATCGCCCTTCCGCATCGAGAAGGGGGCGTAGACCCCTTCGGTGCCCACGCGAAGGGGGTCGGGGATCGCCTCCTTGCCCTTCCCCTTCTGCGCGGGGGCCGCGGCGGTGGTGTCCGAGTCCTGCCGGTCGGCGCTCGCCGGCGCCACCGAGAGGACGGGCAGGAGCAGCGCGAGGGCCAGCAGCAGGAGGAGGAGGCGCCGGGGAGATGGCATGAGACGCAGACTATGACGTCAGAGCGAGCGCAGCGCGGTGGCCAGTACGACAGCGGCCCCCACCCGGTCGGAGGCATCGAGGTCGACGAGCGCCTCGATGACCCAGTCGTGGTCGCCGGCGGGGTCCGCGAGCGTCTGGCGCACCTCCCACAGCCGGACCTCCGCCGCGTCCTCGTCCGGGTCGCCGGGCGGGGTACCGCGGGTCTCCTCGATGTGCAGGTGGTGCGGCCCACGGGCGTCGGCATCCGTGGCGATCTCGTCGTGGACCTCCCAGTAGTCGCCGAGCGCGACGTCCCAGTCATCGCCCCCCAAGACCGGGGAGCGCCCGTCGTCGGCGAGCTCGGCCGCCGCCACCTCGAGCGCGGCGAGCCGGTCCACGTCGTCACGGGCGGCGAGCTCGACCCGCTGCCACAAGGCCCCGCGGACCATCGCGCGGAAGGGCCCGATCCTCGCGGTGAGCGGGCGTGGGGGAGCGGCGGCCTCGTGGTGGCTGACCCGCTCGGCGGTGTGGCCGTCGGGGTCGGCGAGCGCCTCCCACTCGTCCAGCAGCGAGGAGTCGGTCTGCCGCACGGTCTCGCCGAGCCACTCGGTGAGCGCCTCGACCTCCTCGGTCGCGTAGGCCTCCGGCACCGTGTGGGTGAGCGTGCGGTAGGCGTCGGAGAGGTAGCGCAGCACGAGGCCCTCCCGCGGGGCGAGCTGGTAGAGGCGCACGAAGTCCGCGAAGGACATCCCCTGCTCCCACATCATCCGCACGATCGACTTGGGCGTCAGCGCCTCCTCCGGCAGCCACGGGTGGGTCTGCCGGTAGGTCTCGAAGGCCGCCTCCAGCTCCTCGGCGAGCGGCTGCGGCCAGGTGATCTCGTCGATGATCCGCATCCGCTCGTCGTACTCGACGCCGTCGGCCTTCAGCTGCGCGATCGCCTCGCCGCGGGCGGCGTGCTGCTGCGCCAGCAGGATGGCGAAGGGGGCCTCCAGCACCGCCTCCACCGTGGAGACCAGGTCCAGCGCGTAGCCGGGGTCCTCCCGGTCGAGCAGGTCCAGCGCCGCCAGCGCGAAGGGGGCGAGCGGCTGGTTGAGCGCGAAGTCCCGCGGCAGGTCGACCGTCAGCGCGACCGTGCGCCCGGTCTCGTCCGGCTCCGGGAGCCGTTGCAGCACACCGGAGTCCAGCAGGCTGCGACCGAGCCGGATCGCGCGGCGGGCGAGCTTCGCGCGGCCGCGGGCGTCCTCGTGGTTCTCCCGGGTCAGCCGGGAGAGGGTGCGCACCGCGTCGCCAGGCCGGGCGACGGCGTTGAGGATCATCGAGTTGTCGACCTTCATCCGCGATCGCAGCTTCTCCGGCGCGGCGGTGGTCAGCTTGGTGAAGGTGTCCTCGGTCCAGACGATGAAGCCGTCCGGCGGCTTCTTGCGCTGCAGCTTCTTGCGCTTCTTCGGGTCGTCACC
>CAYLUX010000132.1:0-6145 GCA_964386935.1 uncultured Janibacter sp. | reverse complement strand
GAGAGCCTGCCCGCGCTCATCGAGATCGACAGCGACGGGCAGCGCGGTGGAGTGAGGCCCGAGGAGCCGCAGCTGCAGGAGATCGCGCGCATCCTCGCCGACGGTGGCGCGGAGCTGCGCGGGGTGATGACTCACGCGGGTGGGTCCTACTTCGCCTACACGCCGGAGGCGCTGCGGGCGGTCGCGGAGCAGGAACGGGATGCCGCCGTGCGGGCGGCGACCCGGCTGCGCGAAGGGGGCCACCCGACCCCCGTGGTCAGCGTCGGCTCCACGCCAACGGCCCACGCGGCGACGGACCTGACCGGGGTCACCGAGGTGCGGGCCGGGGTGTACGTCTTCTTCGACCTCGTCATGGCCGGGGTCGGGGTGTGCACGCTCGAGGACCTCGCGCTGTCCGTCGTCGCCACCGTCATCGGTCGCGGCCCGGACGACGCCTCGCTGCTCACCGACGCCGGGTGGACGGCCACCTCGAACGACCGAGGCACCTCGGTCCAGGCCGTCGACCAGTACCTCGGGGTCGTCACGACCGACACCGGCGAGGTCATCGAGGACCTCGTCATGGTCGGGGCCAGCCAGGAGCACGGGGTGCTGGCGGTGCGCCCGGGGTCGACGCGTGAGCTGCCGGACCTGCCGGTGGGCACCCGGGTGCGGATCCTGCCGAACCATGCCTGCGCCACCGCCTCGCAGCACGACCACTTCGAGGTCATGGCGCGCGAAGGGGAGCCGGTCACCGAGCGGTGGGAGCGCGTCAGGGGGTGGTGAGCGGGCCCTCGGCCAGCAGGTCCCGGCGGCTGCCGACCCCGAGCTTGCGCAGGATGTTGCGCATGTGCGTCTTGATGGTCGACATCTCGACGCACACCCGCTCCGCGATGGCCGCATTGGTGAGGCCGTCGAGCACCAACTCGAGGATCTCCTGCTCCCGCTCGGAGAGCCCCTCCCCGTCGACGAGCCCGGGGGCCGACAGGGGGTGGTGGCTGCCCGGCGTGAGTACGAGCCCCATCTCGCCCCGGGCAACCCGGTGGACCGTCTCGACGATGTCCCCCGGGGAGGCGGACTTGCTGACCAGCGCACTGGCACCGGCCAGCGTGGCGACCTGGATGTCGATCGGCCGCGCGAAGGAGGTGAAGAAGACGACCCGCGTCGAGCCGATGTGGTCGAGTGCCCTGCCCAGCTCGATACCGCTGCGGGTGCCGCCGAGCCGGACCGGGAGCATGACGATGTCCGGCTCGAGGCGAGTGGCCTTGCTCAGCGCCTCGCCGCTGCTGGTGGCCTCGTCGACGACCTGGATCATCGGGTCGACGGCCAGGATGGCGCGCAGGCCGTGCAGGACCACGGGGTGGTCGTCGACCGGGATGACTCGTACACGTTTCGACACCAAGCGTCAGGCCTCCGCTCTGAGTGAGATCAACCCTTGGGGATGAGGCGCTCCTTCCTTCTCCGACCCTAGTGTCCGTTCATGGCCCGCCGGGGGATCTCGACGACGACGCGTTACGACTGCGTCGTCGTCGGGGCTGGGGTCGTGGGCGCGGCGATCGCCCAGCACGTGGCCCGACTCGGGCTCTCCGTGGCCGTCCTGGAGCGGGCCCCGGGCATCGGGGGAGGCTGCTCCTACGCCAACGCGGCACTGGTCGCCCCGCACCACGTCACGCCCCTCGCCACGCCGGCCCTGCTGCGCGAGGCACCCCGTCAGATGTTGAGCCGTCCGGCGGCGGTGCGCATCCGCCCGCGGCGCCGGCTGGCACCGTGGCTGGGGGGCCTCGCGGCATCGGCCCTGGGCCGGGCAGCACGCTTCTCCGGGGAGCGGCTGCGCGAGCTGGCGACACGCAGCGCCGCGCTCCACGAGGACCTCGCGGCCGTCGGGCACAACCCGGGCCTGCGCCGGTCCGGCGCGCTGGACGTCTACCTCGACCGCCCCCGTCGGATGCCGCCGGACTTCCTGCCACCGGCGGACATCCGTGCTCTGGAGCCGGCCGTCGGTGACGTGGCGGGTGGGACCCACCGGAGTGAGGAGTGGGTCGTCGACAGCCGGTGCTTCGTGACCTCGATGCTCGAGGATGCCGTGTCCCAGGGCGCCGATGTCTCCTTCTCGACGCCGGTGATGCGCCTCCTCCTCGAAGGCCGACGGGCCTGCGGGGTGATGACCCCGGGCGGCGAGGTGCGGGCCGGGCACGTCGTGATCGCCGCCGGTCTGGGCAGCGCCGCGCTCGCGGCGCCCGCGGGGCTGAGGATCCCCCTTCGTGGCGGCAGGGGGTATGTCACCGATCTCGCCTGCAGGAGCGGTGCACCGTCGCTGCCCGTCCGCGTCAAGGAGCACCGCGTGGTCGTGACGCCGCTGGCCGACCGGGTGCGGGTCGCCGGGGCGCTCGAGTTCGGGACCGGCGCCCCGCGCAGCCATCGGCGCTCGGAGGCCCTCCGCGCCGTCGCCGCGCGTGCCGTCCCCGCGCTCCGGGACGCGGAGGTCGTCGACCGGTGGACCGGTCTGCGCCCGTGCACCTCGGACGGGCTGCCCGTGATCGGTGGGACCCGGCGCGTCGACGGCCTCTCGGTGGCGACCGGTCACGGCATGTGGGGGCTGACGTTGGCGCCGATCACGGCGCACGTCATCGCACAAGGACTTCTGGGGGCGGGGCCGGACGGCGGGCCCGGGGACTCGGCATGGCTGGGCCCGGACCGTTTCTCCCGGCAGCGTCCGTGGGAGGGGAGTAGGCAGTTCGATCATGCCGCAAGGCACGAGATGAGGAGGGTGCAATGAGGACCAGACGGATGATGGTGGCGCTCGGATCGGCCGCGATCCTGCTGACCGGAGCCGCGTGCGGGAGCGGGGGAGACGGCGGGGACGGCGGCGGTGGTGACGCGGACTACACCAAGGACCTGACGCTCGGGACCGGCGGCACCGGCGGTGTCTACTACCCGCTCGGCGGTGAGTACTCGGAGATCTACGAGGACGCCGTCGACGGGTTGAAGGTGAAGTACACCGACAGCGGTGCGTCGGTGGAGAACCTCGGCAAGATCTACCAGGGCGACTGGCAGCTGGGGATCGCCCAGAGCGACACCGTGAACTCCGCCATCGCCGGTGACGGGGAGTTCAAGGGCGCGAAGGTGGACAACGTCGGCTGGATCGCCGCGCTGTACCCGGAGGCGGCCCACATCGTCACCCTCAAGGGCAACAACATCGACTCGGTCGAGGACCTGAAGGGCGCCAACATCGCCGTCGGTGACGTCGGGTCCGGCACCCGCGCGGTGTCCGACGCGATCCTCGACGCCTACGGGATCAAGAAGGGCGACTACAAACCGTTCGAGCAGGACTTCGAGAGCTCGCTGGACCTGCTCAAGGACGGCAACATCGACGCCTCGATCTTCGTGGTGGGGACGCCCACCGGCTCCCTCGGGAGCCTGGCGGCCACGCAGGACGTCGAGCTGGTCTCGCTGGACAAGAAGACGGCCAAGGAGATCGAGAGCAACACCCGCTTCGACGCCTATGACATCAAGGCCGACTCCTACAAGTTCCTCGACGAGGACGTCACCACCCTCTCGGTCGCGGCGACGCTGGTCGCCTCGACGGACCAGGTGAGCCCGGACGTCGCCTACGAGATCACGAAGGCGACCTTCGAGAAGAGCGACAAGATCACGCTGCCGCAGGGTGATCTGATCAGCAAGGACTACGCCCTGACAGGCAGGAACGACGTCCCGCTCCACCCGGGCGCGAAGAAGTACTACAAGGAGCAGGGGCTCCTCTGAGATGAGCGGACCCGACGGGATGAGGGAAGGCGCCGCGGAGCCGGACGTCGACGGGAGTGCAGAGGCACAGGCAGAGGAGTACCTGCGGGAGGTGGACTCCTCCAGCCGGTTCCGCACCGAGATCGGTGTCTGGGAGTGGCTCGTCGGAGGACTCTCCGTCGCGCTCACGCTGTTCCATCTGTACACCGGACTGTTCGGCTCCCGGCCCTCCCTCATCCAGGGCGCGATCCACCTCGGGGGCGCGACGTCCCTGATCTTCCTGCTGTACCCGGTGAGCAAGCGGGCGCTGCGGGCGAAGGGGGTTCCCTGGTACGACCTGCTCCTCGCCATGGTCGGCCTGGGCGCGAACATGTACACGGTGGTCATGTACGACCACCTGTCCAGCAACCTCGTGCAGATCATGGGCTTCAGCGACCTCGACTACGCGGTGGCCGCGGTGGGGATCGTGCTCACCCTCGAGGCGACCCGGCGCTGCGTCGGCCTGCCGATCGTGGTGATCGCGCTGTGCGCCATCGCCTACTCGATCTTCGGTGCCGGGCAGAGCTGGGACAACTACGTCGTCGGGACCTTCTTCACCTCGCGTGCCGGCATCTTCGGCACCCCGATCCAGGTGTCCTCGACCTTCATCTACCTGTTCCTGTTCTTCGCCGTGGTGCTGATCCGGACCAACATCGGGACGCTCTTCACCGACCTCGCCTTCCGCGCCACCGGGAGGTTCGCCGGAGGACCGGCGAAAGCGGCAGTGGTGGCCAGCGGGCTCACCGGCATGACCTCGGGTTCGTCGGTGGCCAACACCGTCGCCTCCGGGTCCTTCACCATCCCGATGATGAAGAAGGCGGGATTCCGCCCGCACTTCGCCGGCGCGACCGAGGCGACGGCCTCCACCGGGGGCCAGATCATGCCGCCGATCATGGGGGCGGCCGCCTTCATCATGGCGGAGTACACGGGGATCCCCTACAGCGAGATCATCATCATCGCGATCATCCCCGCCTTCCTCTACTTCCTCGGGGTCTTCCTCTCGGTGCACTTCGAGGCCAAGCGACGGGGGATCCACGGGATGGCGGACGCGGACCTCCCTTCGTGGAAGTCGGTGCTCAAACGGATCGATCTGCTGCTGCCCCTCGCCGTCATCATCGTCATCATGCTCTCGGGGTACTCGCCGGCCCGGGCCGCGTTGTGGGGCATCGGGGTCGCCTTCGTGCTGAGCTATCTGCGCAAGGAGACCCGCCTCTCGCTCGCGGGTGTCGTCAAGACCTTCGACCAGGCCGCCCGAACGGCGCTGCCGGTCATCGCCGCCTGCGCGACGGCCGGGATCGTCGCCGGGACCGTGACGGGGACCGGGCTGGGCGGTCAGGTCGGCGGCATGGTCATGGACCTGGCACAGGGCAGCTTCCTGCTCGTGCTGCTCTTCACGATGGTGGCCTGCCTCATCCTGGGGATGGGGCTGCCGACGACGGCGAACTACGTCGTCACCGCCACCGTCGCGGCGCCGATCCTCTTCAACAACTTCGACGTGCCGCTGATCTCGGCTCACATGTTCGTCTTCTTCTTCGGGATCCTGGCCGACGTCACGCCTCCGGTGTGCCTCGCGGCCTATGCGGGAGCGGGCATCGCGGGGGCGAACCCGTTGCAGACGGGCGTGACTGCCCTGAAGCTGGCCATCGCGGGCTTCGTGATCCCGTATGTCTTCGTCCTCGAACCGGCGCTGCTGCTGCAGGGCTCGACGAGCGAGCTCCTCGTCCCGCTGGGGACGGCGATCGTGGGCATGGTGGCGATCGCCGCGGGACTGGCGGGGCATCTGCTCCTCCGGGCCGCGACGCTCGAGCGGGGCCTGCTCATCGCCGGAGGGTTCCTCCTCGTCTACCCGGAGATCGTCGTGTCACTGCTGGGTGTGGTCATGGTGGCGGCCGCCGTGGTCCTGCAGCTCACGAGAGGGCGCCGGCCATCGGGCGGGGACCGGGTGCCGGCAACTGCGTGAGTGCTCCGGTGGAGCGTGGTCCCACACGGGACGATCCCGGGTGACGGACCGAACCGTCACCCGGGATCGCCTGTGTGGACTCCCTCAGCGGGGGTCGACGACTCTGGCGTCACCGCCTCCACGTCGTACCGGCTCGGCCACTGCCTTCGTGCTCCCGTCGGGCAGGAACTCGATACCCGTCAGGGCGCCGATGTCGGAGAAGTCGGAGAACTCGTGCCCGTAGCCCGCCAGCGCATCGCCGTACGCGGCCTGGAACTCGGGCTCGGCGCTCACCGTCGTCCGGTTCCGCTGGGTGGCGCGTGGCTCGGCCACAGCGGACTCCATGTCCATGCCCCGATCGATCCGGTTCATCAGGGTCTGGGTCACGGTGGTGATGATGGTCGACCCACCGGGCGAACCGAGCGCGATGAACGGCTCGCCGTCCTTGAG
>CAYLUX010000131.1:0-6196 GCA_964386935.1 uncultured Janibacter sp. | reverse complement strand
AGCCGATGAGCGAGACGGGGAAGAACCAGCCCGGCATCCGGCCTCCCGGCTGGTGGGCTGCGTAGTCGATCCCCAGGTCGGTGCCGGCGTACAGCAGGAGCATGAGGGCCGCCACGAGCATCAGGTCCTCGCGCAGCAGCCGCTCGAAGCGCACCAGCCGCTCCGGGGTCTGCAGCCACCACTCCTTGTTCGGCGCGTTGATCCCGTCCGGCCAGACGATCGCGATCCGGGAGAGCCAGATGAGCGGGTAGGTAGTGACAAGAGGCAGCGCCACGGACACGAGCAGCGAACCGCCACGCGACATCCAGTCGTCCGGCCTGCTGCCTCCGGACCAGTGGGTCGGCGCGCGGTCGGGCAGCGTGACGGCCAGGACCACGAGGGTGGCCAACCAGACCACCGTGGCGAGGACCAGGGCGAGCCACCGCCACGGCGAGGCGGGTTCGCGCGGGAGGGTACGCGCACGGACGGCGACGTCATCCACGGGGCCCACCAACGCCTCCCAGTCGGCCCGTGACCCGCAGGTAGTAGCCATCGGGGTCGTGCACGCGGAAGTCGGTCAGACCCCACTCGCGCTCGGTGAGGTCCTCGGCAGGCTCGATCCCCGCGGCGAGGACCCGGTCGCGCTCGGCCCGCACGTCGTCGACGTCGAGGACGATCTCGGTGCCGCTCGGGAGATGCCGGTGCTCCGCCGGTCTGGCCCGGGACTCCAGCATCCCGATCCGCACCCCGTCCCGACCGATCAACGCGTACGGCGGGTCATCGTTGCGGGAGAGCACCTCGAATCCGAGGCCGGTGTAGAAGCGCAGCGAGGCCTCGACGTCAGCGGGGAAGATCTCGATGCGGAGCGTCACTCCCATGCCCTCCATGCTGTCACCGTCCGTGTCCAGGAGGCGCCGCAGCGCCCACCGGTAGCCGGGTGCGGCGACGCGCGCGGCAACCGCTTCGAGCGGGTGCGCGGTGGCCGGCAACCACGGCAGCGCCACCTGCTGACGCCACTGCACCACCGCCCCGTGGCGAAGCGGGTCCACCCGCACCTCGATCCGGCCGCCGACGACCCTGCCAGTCTTCATGACGGTGGCGACGCCCCCTTCGGTCGTGGTCGGCGGGGACCACGTGGTGACGCGCATCGGGTCCTCGAAGCCGAATGGCCCGAGCGACGTGCGACCGGTGAAGACGGCGCCCTCCCCCAGCCGGGTCGCCGGCGGGTCGAGGCTGACGTCGGTGAGCGGGACGGTCGCGCTCTGGCGCCCGAGGTCCCAGAGCCGCTCCCACGCCTGCGCCGGGGTCAGGTCGGTCTCGAGCCGGAGGTGGAACTCGCTCACGCGACCACGGTACGCAGCACCTCGTGCGCCCGAGCGACCGTGACCCGCTGGCCCCAGCCCAGGGTCAGCCGATCCTGCTCGATGCCGTCACCAAAGACGACGAGCCCCTCGGACTCCACGTCGAGGACGAGCGGCTCACCCGCTGGGAGCAGCCCGGCGACCAGATCGACCCCGGTGACCGGGGACGGCCACGGCTCCCGCGCGAACCAGGACAGGCTCCCCGAGGTGGGCCCCGGGAGCCTCATGTCCTGCCCCGCGATCCGCTGCAACGAGGCGCACCACCCGGTCGAGCCGGTCCCGGTGCCGACGATCACGCCCGAGGAGGACTGCCGTTCGCTCCGTCCCTGCACGGTCAATCGGTAGCGCGCCGATGCGTGGCCGGCTTGGCCGATGAAGACCTCGTTGAGAGCGAGCAGACGCTGACCGTCCTCGACCGTCGCTGCGACCATGGTCCGCTCGAGCACGTGGGCCTCCCCGCGGACGACCGCGAGCAGCAGACCCGCCACCGCGGACGCCCGATGGCACACGAGGACGCCGGGGTTCCCTCCTTCGAGCGGGTCGACGCCGACCACAGGCTGCCCGGTGAGGTACTTCGCGAGGTTCGCCACCAGCCCGTCCGGGCCGACCGCGACCACGATGTCGTCCGGTTCGAAGACGAACCGCGCCAGCTCAGCCCGCTCCACCGATGCGCGCCGCCAACCGACCGGCACTGCGGCGGCGACGGTGGCCAGCGCTGCGGTCAGCGCTTGGTGCCCGACGTCGACCTCCTCGAGGCTCCGACCACGAGTGGAGAGGACGAACCCGACCTGGCCGCGGGTCCCGTGCCGGGCGAGCAGCTCCTCGTACTCGCTCGCCCGGTGCACGACGACCACCCTCGGTGTGGCCACGTCAGGCCCCACCCTCCGGACCAGCCGCCTCGGGGAGCGCCAGCCGGCCCAGGACGCTGCTGACCACGTCCGGCGTCAGCACGAGCTGGTCGACGTCCGGCAGGTTCCCCGCCAGCTCGCGCATAGCCATGGCCATGAGCACCTGGGCGGGGACCTCCGCTGCCGCGGCCAGACGCGCCCGCTCCGCCTCCGCCTCGGCGGTCCCGACGAGCTCCCGTGCCTCTGCGTCGGCTCGGGCCCGCGTGACGGTCTGCTCGGCGGCCGAGTCGGCACGGACCCGCTCCGCGGCGGAGGCGTCCTCCGCCTCGTGCAGGCCGTTCGCACCGCGCTGGGCGATGAGCTCCTCCTCTCGTCGGGCGAGGTCGATCTGGTTGGTCAGCTCGTTGTTGCCGATCGCCGCCTCCCGCTCGACCGCGAGTGCCCGTCGCTCGAAGGTCGCCCGGTCCGCCTCCTGCTGGATTGCCTCCCGCGAGGGCAGCTGCAGGGCGCGCTCGACGTCGGGGTCGGCCCGCAGCACGTCGATCCGCACCCCGACGACCACGACCCCGAGGCCGGCCAACCGTCGATCCGACGCCAACCGCCGGGCACACTGCTCGGCCAGCTCGGCGGGGTCCTCGACGAGCACCTCGGCGAGCGCGCGACCGGTCAGCGTGGCCGTGATCGCGTCCGCACTCGCCCCGTGCACGCCGGCCACGAGCGCCTCCAACGGGTTGCCGACCCAGCCGCCGGTCCGCGGGTCGATCGAGAAGTCGACCCGGGCGGCGGCGGTCTGCGGCGCGGCGACGCGGAAGGTGACGACGGCCGGCACGTTGACCTCCTGCAGGTCGCTCGTACGCACCTTGACCAGGACCGGCAGCTCGCGGTCGTCGACCGGCACCTCGCTGAGCACGGCGGGCAGCGGCCGGAACCAGAACGAGGCGCCCACGCCCTCGTGCCGGATGTCGCCCCGGACCTGGTGCTGCACGTACGTCGTCGCCGGCGTCCGCAGGTGGGTGACGAAGGGGTAGCGCGTGACTGTTGCCATGTCGGCCTCCTGATTTCTTTTACCGTCAGGTTGACGATAATGCGGTCAGGCTTATTCGTCAACCTGACGCGAAGGGCCTAGGGTGGGCCGCATGACTGCACCACCGACGTTCGCCGTCACCGTCGACCTCGTCGTGCTCACGGTCGAGGACGGCGAGTTCCGTGTCCTCCTCGTGCGAAGGGGGACACCCCCCTTCGCCGGTGAGTGGGCACTGCCCGGCGGCTACCTGCTGCCGGAGGAGGGCCTGCTCGACGCGGCCCACCGCGAGCTCGTCGAGGAGACGGGACTCGGGCGCGGGTTCCACCTCGAGCAACTGGCCACCTACGGTGCGCCGGACCGGGATCCGCGGGGGCGGACGGTCACCGTCGCCTGGCTCGCCCTGGTCCCCGATGTGGGGAGACCGACTGCCGGGACGGATGCGGCCGAGGCGCAGTGGTGGCCGGTCACCGACGCACTGGCCGAGGACCTCGCCTTCGACCACTCGACGATCCTCGGTGACGGGGTGGAACGCGCCCGAGCCAAGCTCGAGTACAGCTCTCTGGCGGCGGCCTTCTGCCCGCCGGAGTTCACCGTGAGCCGGCTGCGCGAGGTCTACGAGGCGGTCTGGGGTGAGCCGCTCGACCCACGGAACTTCCACCGCAAGGTCACCCGGACTCCGGGTTTCCTCGAGGAGACGGGCGGCACGTCCGGCGCAGAGCCGGGGCGCCCGGCCAAGCTCTACCGACGGGGCCCGGTCGAGCTCCTCAACCCACCGCTGACCCGCTGAGCCGGGGCCCCCGAGCCGTGCGGGGTCAGGTGGTCGGCTACCCCAGCAACCCGCGGAGGAAGGCCGCCTGCCCGATGTGCTGGGTGTCGTCGTTGACGACGCTGACGAGCCGCACGCCGAGGGTGACCGGCGGATCCCAGGAGGTGTCGACGACCCAGTCCAGGTCGTTGCCGGAGGTCAGGCCACCGACCCACGAGACGGTCTGGGCGTGGACCTCCTCGACGTAGCGGGCGATCAGGTCCGCGGGTGCGCGCACCTTGGCCACCTGCGCGGAGGTGTGCCCGAAGCCGGTGTCGTCCTCGTCCAGGTCGAGGTCGAAGTGCTCGATGAAACCGCGTGCGGCCCAGACCTGCTGCAGTCCGGCGGCATCGGCGATGTGGTCGTCCTGGACGCGGTAGGCGTGCCAGACCAGCCACGCGATGGAGTTGGCATCGGGTGCGATGCGGTGGGCCAGCTGCTCCTCGGTCAGCCCGTCCAGCACGGCGTAGGCGCCGTCACGCACCCGGTCGAAGGCGTCGATGAAGAGGTCTGCAGGTGTCATGACCCGACGCTACGCCGGGCCACCCTCGGAAGGAATGCCCCAGACCTCCCCGAACAGGCGCGGCTCAGATCGCGCAGCCGTCGGGACCGCAGGCGTCCGCGCCCGAGTCCTGACCGACGACCTGGATCGCGGGGGCCTGCTCCGCCCACGCCTTCTGCAGCACCTCGCGGAACACCTCCGGGGGCTGGGCGCCGGAGACGGCGTACTTCATGTCCACGACGACGAAGGGGACCCCCGTCACCCCGATCTGGCGGGCCGCGGCGATGTCGGCCTCGACCGACGTGCGGTAGCGGCCGTCCTCGAGGGCGGCACGGATCTCGGCCTCGTCCAGGCCGGCGTCGACGCCGACCCGCACGAGGGTGTCGACGTCGCCGATGTCGGCGCCGTGCTCGAAGTGCCCGGAGAGCAGCGCCTCCTTGACCGCGTCGGCGACGCCGCGCTCCTTGGCCAGGTGGAGCAGCTCGTGGGCCCGGGCCGAGTTGGCCACGACGAGGGCGTCGAAGTCGTAGGCCAGCCCCTCGCCGGCGGCCTGCTCGGTGACGTGCCCGAACATCTGGCGCACCTGCTCCTCCGGCATCCGCTTGCGGGTGGCGAGGTACTCGGTCTCGGTCCCGTCGTAGTGCTCCGGCAGGGAGGGGTCGAGCTGGTAGCTGTGCCACGTGACCCCGACGTCGTCGCGGTGCTCGAAGCCCTCGAGCGCGGTCTCCAGGCGGCGCTTGCCGATGAAGCACCAGGGGCAGGCGATGTCGGACCAGATGTCGATCTGCATGTCCGCGCCAACAGCGGATGGGCCCGAAATCATCCGCATCCCCCCATCAGTGAACAGTCAAGGTCTCCTGCGCGCGCAGCCACGGGAGGATCGCGAGCGCCGAGATGACCCCGCTCAGGGCGAAGGCCCAGCCCCACCCGGCGTAGTCCGCGACGAGCCCGACGAGGATCGGGCCGCCGATCCCGCCCGCGTCCTGGCACATCTGGTAGCCCGCGAGCACCTTGCCGCCGGAGCGGTCGTTGCCCACGACGTCGGCGACGCTCGCCTGCTGCGCCGGGTTGAGCAGCCCGGCGCCGGCACCGACGACCGTGGAGAGCACGAGGATGAGCACCAGCCCTCCGGACAGACCCATCGTGCCCATGCCGAGGGCGCTCAGGGCCAGACCGACCATGATCGGCGGACGGCGTCCGACCGTGTCGGCGAGACGACCGGAGAACTGCAGGGTCAGTGCGGTCGCGCCCGCACCGACGGCGAGCGCGACACCGGCAGCCCAGGTCTCGCCGACGACGGCGACGGCGAACAGGGGCAGCACGGCGACCCGGACGCCGAAGTTCGTCCACCCGTTGGCGAAGGCGGAGACCATGGCGGCGCGGTAGGCACTGTTGTGTCGCGCCTCGCGCACGGTCATCGGCGCCAGCTCGGTCCGCGTGGGGTCGGGACGCATGTGTGCGCCCCGCAGCATCACGCCGACGAAGCCCGCCGCGATGAGCAGCGCGATCCCGTAGACGACGAAGGGCACGCGCATCCCGAGCTCGCCGAGGAGACCACCGATGACGGGACCGATGACGCCGCCAACGAGGAAGGCGCTGCCGTACATCGACGAGACCTTCCCGCGGATCACCGGCGGGGCCATCCGCACGAGCAGGGCCATCGCCGAGACGGTGAAC
>CAYLUX010000130.1:2632-6238 GCA_964386935.1 uncultured Janibacter sp. | reverse complement strand
TGGCCACCGGCGCGGCCGTCGCGGGGGTGGTGCTGCTCGTCGCCGGATCCGGCACCGACGCCCCGGTCGACGCCGTGGGCATCGCGGCGGCCGTCGGCGCGGGGCTGTCCTACGCGGGCTACACCGTCGCCGCTCGCACCCTCCTGCTGCGCGGCGCGCGCGGGATCCTCGTCATGGCCGGACTCTTCGTCACCGGCTCGCTCCTGCTGCTGCCGACCCTGCTGGGCGCCGACCTCACCTGGCTCGCCGAGCCGGCGGGCTGGCTCATGGCGCTCTGGCTGGGGGTCTTCGCGACCGGCCTGTCCTACGTGCTCTTCCAGCACGGCCTGACCCAGCTGTCCGCGGGCACCGTCGCCACCCTCAGCCTCGCCGAACCGGTGACCGCCACCCTGCTCGGCGTCCTCGTCCTCGGTGAGCGCCTCTCTGCCGCCTCCGCCGTCGGCATCGTCGTGGTGCTCGCGAGCCTCCTGCTCGTCGCCTCACCGAGGCGACGACGGGCACTGCCCGAGTAGGGTTGGCGGGCATGAACCGCTACGCCGCGCTGCTGCGGGGGATCGCTCCGAGCAACCCGAACATGAAGAACGACCGGCTCCGCGGGGTCTTCGAGGAGCTCGGCCTCGAGCACGTCACGTCGGTGCTGGCCAGCGGCAACATCCTCTTCCGCAGCGAGGAGTCGGACGTCCCCGCGCTCGAGAGTCGCATCCAGAAGGCCCTGACGGAGCGGCTCGGCATCGGCGGCGGCACGATCATCCGTGAGCACGCCGAGCTGCGCGACCTGCTGGATCGCGACCCCTTCGACGGGCTGGTCCACGGCCGCGGCAGCTACCTGACGGTGACCTTCCTCAAGGACGGGACGCCGGAGCCCGACCTGCCCGAGCTCGACGACCCGCGCATGCGGATCGTCGGCTACGACCGGGACGCCCGCGCCGTGCTGACCGTCATCGACAACAGCGAACCGGGCAGCACCCCGGACTTCATGGGCTGGCTGGAGCGCACCCACGGCAAGGACATCACCACCCGCACCTGGCTGACGGTGCAGCGGATCGTGACCAAGCTGGAGGCGTGAGCGCCGTGCAGCGAGTCGCCTTCCACTGGAGCGGTGGCAAGGACTCCGCCCTCGCCCTGACCGCCCTCCTCGAGGACGAGGACGTCGTCATCGACCGGCTCGTCACGACGATCGAGCGCGACCGCGACGCCTCGACCGTCCATGACATCCCCACCGACCTGCTGCGGGCGCAGGCGGAGAGCATCGGTCTGCCGCTGCAGACGGTGGCGATCCCCGGCCCCGGCCTCACCGGCTACACCGAGGCAATGGCCACGGCCTCGGCGCAGCTGCGAAGGGAGAGCATCGACGCCTTCGCCTTCGGTGACGTGGCCGCCTCCGGCGTCCTCGAGCACCGGCGCGAGCAGGCACGGCCGCTCTGGATCGAGCTGCTCACACCCCTCGGGGAGCTGACCTCCAGTGACTGCATCGAGCGCTTCCTCGCCTCCGACATCCGCGCCACCACCGTCGTCGTCGACGCCTCGGTGCTCGGGCCGGAGGCGGTCGGCGTCCCGCTCGACCGGGACTTCGTCGCCGGTCTGCCTGCCGGTGCCGACCCCTCCGGCGAGCTCGGCGAGTACCACTCCTTCGCCCACGACGGCCCACCCTTCCGGTGGCCGGTCCCCTTCGCGCTGACGCCGACTCGGCGGGTGCAGCACGAGATCCGGACCACGGAGGGGCTGCGGACCTACACGTACTGGATGGCTACACCGCTGCCGCCATCCAGTCCTGTGTAGCGCCACCCTGTGTAGCGTCCACCTCATGCCCCCGCGCCGCAGCTTCACCCGTGCCGAGCTGCAGACCTTCCGCGACACGGAGGTCCCCGACCTGCTGCCGGGGCCGGGGCAGGACCTGCGGCTGCTCTTCGTCGGAATCAACCCTGGCCTGTGGACCGCGGCGACGCGGACCCACTTCGCCCACCCGGGCAACCGCTTCTACCCGGCGCTGCTGCAGGCGGGGATCCTCCGGCAGCGGGTCGGCATGACTGATCGCCTGCGCGAGCGCGGGATCGGGATCACCAACATCGTGCGCCGCGCGACCGCCCGGGCCGACGAGCTCACCGGGCAGGAGCTGCGTGAGGGCGGCGAACGACTGCGGCAGACCGTGCGCACCACCACGCCGGCGGTGGTCGCCGTCGCGGGGATCACGGCCTACCGCAAGGCCTTCCGGGCCAGTGGGGCCGTGGTCGGTGAACAACCGGAGACCTTCGAGGGCGCCCGGCTGTGGGTCGTGCCCAACCCCAGCGGGCTCAACGCCCACGAGAGCGTCAACTCCCTCGCCCTGGCCTACGCCGAGCCGGCGCGGGCCGCGGGCGTCATCGGGGCCTGATCTCTGCGTAAGGACTGCACGTCGCGCGTCCCCGGCACCAGCACCCCCGGGATTCCGGGCCGCCCGATCGGGCTGGACCACTACCTGCAGTCCGACTGCCCGGGACGCGTCAGCCCTGGGCCATCCCCTCGGGCATGAGCACGGCGACGACCTTGCCCTTCGCGACGATCGCGCCGCCCGCCTCGACCGTCTCGGAGACGATCACCTTGCGCTCGGTGACCTCCTCGATGACCCCGCGCAGCGTGAGCTCCACACCCATCGGGATCGGCGCAAGGTAGTCCACGTGCAGCGAGGCGGTGACGTAGCGCAGCGGCGGCTCGCTGCCCATCTCCCGGCCCTGCGCCCGGTGGCCCGCGGCCGAAGCGCTGCCGGTGCCGTGGCAGTCGACGAGCGAGGCGATGAGTCCGCCGTAGACATACCCGGGCAGCGCGGTGTGCTCCGGTCGCGGCGTGAAGGTCGCGATGGTGTCCTCACCGTCCCAGTAGGACTTCAGCTGGTGACCGTCCTCGTTGTTGCTGCCGCAGCCGTAGCAGTGCGAGAGCTCGGGCGGGTAGGTGTCCTGGAATGCCTGGGTCATGCTCTGCACGGTAGCCCGGCGGCCCGCTTCAGTCAGCGGCGCGCTGCAGCTCCCACGCGGCGACCAGTGCCTCCTCGATGGCCCCCGGGTCGCCGCCTGCCAGGTCGGCCACGACCATCATGTGCTTCGCGAAACGCGGCGGGACCTCGAAGGTTCCGGGGAAGCGCCGCAGCAGGGTGTCCCGGACCTCGAAGTCCGCGCGGATGACGAGAGAGTGCTCGTCCTGCACCCGCGCGACGAGCCGCCCGTGGTAGCTCCATCGCCGCAGTCCGTGCGCGGCGGACTCCCGGACCCCGTTGAGCCGTCCGGCGAGGTCGGACACCTCCGCGATGCGCACACGACCATCGTCTCACTCCCCGGAGCCAGGTGGGGCGGCACGCGGGCGGGCTCAGGCGAGGATCCGCAGCGCCTCGGGCAGGACGGTGAAGCGCATCGGCGTCTCCCCGACGACGTCTCCGTCGGCGAAGACCTGGTAGCCCTCGGGCGCACGGACCTCGATCTCCCGGCCCCTGGCGGCGCGGATGTCGACGCCGTCGACCTGGGTGCCCTTGAAGTAGCGAGGCAGCAGCAGGGGGTAGCGCCACCGGGGCAGCCCCTCGATGGTCGTGACGTCCAGCTCGCCGTCGTCGAGCCGGGCGCCGGGGTTGGCGATCATCCC
>CAYLUX010000130.1:0-2532 GCA_964386935.1 uncultured Janibacter sp. | reverse complement strand
TCGCTCGCCTCCGTCGCCATGCTCCGGGCACGACCGTTGCGCGCGGTCGGGTTGACGACGAGCAGGGCCTCACGTGGCGTCATCGCGATTCCTCCGGGGTCGGCGTTGGTCAGCGGCGACGTAGACGGTGTTGCTGGACTCACCACGGGTGAGGGGGTTGGCGAAGGTGACCACGTGCGCCACCACATCATCGAAGACCCGCTCCAGCAGACCGGTGAACCCCGCCTCCGGCGGGTCGTCGGACCAGAGCGCGAACACGCCGCCGGGCCGCAGGTGGTCCTTGAGCCGGCGCAGCCCGTCCTCGGAGTAGAAGGGGGCGTGCCCCGGGTGGAGCAGGTGGTCCGGGGTGTGGTCGATGTCCAGCAGCACCGCGTCCACCAGCTGGCCGGGCGACTCCGGGTCGAAGCCCTCCTCGGACGCGGCGAGGGCGAAGAAGTCCTCGTGCACGAGCCTGGTCCGCGGGTCGCGCACCAGGGCGGGGGCGTCGGGCAGCAGCTCGCGCTCGTGCCAGTCGATGACCTCGGCCATCGCGTCGATGACGAGCAGCGAGCGCACCCGCTCGTCCTCCAGCGCCGCCCGGGCGGTGCAGCCGAGCCCGAGGCCACCGACGACGACGTCGAGGGTCTCCCCCTTCGCCTCGGCCAGACCCAGCCGGGCCAGCTCGATCTCCGCGACGGTGAAGAGGCTCGACATGAGGAACTCGTCGCCGAGCTTGACCTCGTACACCTCTGTGCCCGTGGTCGGTTCGACCCGTCGCCGCAGGCTGATCTCCCCGCGTGGGGTCTCGCTCCACGCCAGCTCCTCGAAACGTCGCACGCGCAACAGTGTGACCTCTCCCGGGGCGCAGGGGCAGGATTGACGCCGTGATCACCATCCGCCCCCGCCGTGACGCGGACCTGCCCGAGCTCGGGCGGCTGCTGCTGGAGCAGCAGCCCGTCTCCGGCTACCCGCACCACACGCCACTGACGATCACGGGCGAGGACTTCGTCCGCCGGCCGGGGCAGCACGCGGCCTGGGTGGCGGAGGAGGACGGCCGGCTGCTCGGGCACGTCGCGATCTCCGTCCCGGCGGCCCCGGCGGCTCTGCCGGAGGGGGACGCCGGTCTCGTCCGCGCGTGGATGGACGCCCACGGCCGTCCGCACGAGAGTCTCGGGGAGGTCGTGCTGCTCTTCGTCTCGCTGGCCGCGGCCGGCTCAGGGGTCGGGCGGCGCCTGCTGGCCACCGCGGTCGACGCCATGGACGAAGGGGGCCTCGCCCCCTGCCTCGACGTGCACGCCAACGGGGAGAGCGCCTTGCGTCTGTATCGCCGGAGCGGGTGGCGGGAGGTCGGCCGCGCGAGACCGTCATGGCTCGAACCGGACTCCCCGGACGTCGTCGTGATGGTCCTCCCCCGCGACCGGCCGGCGGGCAGACTGTCGGCATGAGCCAGCCTCGCGCCGTCCTCGTCACCGGAGCCTCCCGCGGCATCGGCCGCGCCGTCGCGACGGCCTTCGCCGAGCAGGGGGACCGGGTCGCGGTCCACGTCCGCTCCGCGGTGGCCGAAGGTGAGGCGACGGTGGCTTCGCTCCCCGGCGAAGGGCACGCCCTGGTCACCGCCGACCTCGGGGACGCCGCGGCCGCGACCGAGCTGATCGGTCAGGCGGAGGCCGCCCTCGGGCAGCCGGTGACCGTGCTCGTCAACAACGCCGGGATCGCGACGACTCCCTCACTCGCCCACCCGCCGGCGGAGACCTCGACGGTGGAGTGGCAGGCGGCGTGGGAGGAGTACCTGCGGGTCAACACCCTCGGTACCGCGATGGTCACGCACGAGATGACCCGCCGCCTCATCGAGCTCGGGCTCCCCGGGCGGGTCGTCTCGATCGGGACCCGCGGCGTCCACCGGGGCGAGCCGGAGTTCCCCGCGTACGCCGCCTCGAAGGCCGCGCTGCACTCGATGGACGCGTCGCTGGCCGTCGCGCTCGCGCCCCACGGGATCGCGGTGGCGACCGTCGCGCCCGGCTTCGTCGAGACCGAGCGGGTCAGGGATCGGCTGGACTCCGCTGCGGGAGAAGCCATCCGGGCGGATTCCCCCTTCGGCCGCGTGGGGCGTCCGCAAGAGGTGGCCTCGGCCGTGCTGTGGCTGGCCTCCCCCGACGCGGTCTGGGCGTCCGGGGCCACGCTCGACCTCAACGGTGCCTCGCACCTGCGACCATGACGCGGTGCCGCAGCAGGGCACATCACGCCGAGGAGGACACGATGCCAACCACGCTCAGGACCGAACGGCTGACCCTGCGCACCTTCCGTGATGACGACGCCGAGGCGCTCTTCGACCTGCACTCGCGTCACGAGGTGCAGCGCTGGGTCGGCGGCGGCCGACCGATGGCGGACATAGCCGAGGCCCGGGCTTCGATCCCGCGTCGACGGCTGCCCTTCCCCGAGCCGATGGGCATCTGGGCCGTCGACCTCGGCGAGCGCTTCGTCGGCACCCTCCTGCTCAAGCCGATCCCGATCAGTGGCACGCCGCTGGCCGCCGACCCCCGCACCGATGACCTC
>CAYLUX010000129.1:0-6281 GCA_964386935.1 uncultured Janibacter sp. | reverse complement strand
TGATCAACCTCGACTTCGCCGACGTCAAGTCGGTCATGCAGGGGGCCGGCTCCGCCCTCATGGGCATCGGCTCCGCCCGTGGCGAGGACCGCGCGGTGCAGGCCTCCGAGCTGGCGATCTCCTCGCCGCTGCTCGAGGCAAGCATCGACGGTGCCCACGGCGTACTGCTCTCGGTCCAGGGCGGCAGCGACCTCGGCCTCTTCGAGATCAACGAGGCCGCCCGGCTCGTGCAGGAGGCCGCGCACCCCGAGGCCAACGTCATCTTCGGAACCGTCATCGACGACGCCCTCGGCGACGAGGTTCGCGTCACCGTCATCGCGGCCGGCTTCGACGGCGGCAGCCCGCAGGCGCGCAAGGACGAGCGTGCGCTCGGCCAGGTGCACGCCGGTGGCGGCGGTCAGGCCGGTGGCCAGCAGGGCGCGCCCGCGCAGCAGCAGGCCCCCGCCCAGCAGACGCCCCCGGCGCAGCAGGCCGACCCGGCCAAGACGGCCGCCCCGGCACAGCAGCAGGCGCCCCAGCAGACCGCTCCGGCGCAGCAGTCCGCTCCCGCGCAGCAGGCGGCCCCGGCCCAGGCAGCACCCGCGCAGCAGGGTGGCGCCCAGCAGAGCGGTCCCCAGCAGGGCGGGACCGAGCAGCAGCAGCCGCAGCAGCCCCGGTCCGGCCAGCCGGAGCGCCCGCCGCGTCAGGTGACCTTCGACGAGGGCGACGACCTGGACGTCCCGGACTTCCTCAAGTGATCCGGGCGGGGCGCCGCTGACGTGTTCGCCTGGCATCGCGAGAACCAGGGGCTGGTGCGTGCCTTCACCGACCGCCGCGGTGGTGGCAGCTCGGCCCCCTTCGCCGGACTCAACCTCGGCGCCCACGTCGGCGACGAGGCGGAGTCGGTGACCCACAACCGACGGCTCGTCGAGCGTGAGCTCGGCGGGCCGCTGGTCTTCGCCGACCAGGTGCACGGCACCGACGTCGTGCACGTGACCCGCGAGCTGCTCGGGGGGCCCCGGACCGGGACCGGTGCCGTGGCCGAGGGGGACGCCCTCGTCACCGACCTGCCCGGCGTGGCCCTCGGGGTCCTCGTCGCGGACTGCACCCCCGTCCTCGTCCACGACGAGGACGGGCCCCTGGTCGGGGCCGCCCACGCCGGCCGGCCGGGCATGATCGGCGGCGTCGTCACCGAGCTCGTCGCCGCGATGCGCGACCTCGGCGGACGCCGGCTGCGGGCCACGGTCGGCCCTTCGGTGTGCGGTCGCTGCTACGAGGTGCCCGAGGAGATGCGGGCCGCCGCCGCGCAGGTCTCGCCCGTCTCCTCGGCGATCACGTGGACCGGCACGCCCGCCATCGACGTGGCCGCGGGCGTCGTCGACCAGCTCGGCCGTGCCGGGGTGCCCGTGGAGTGGGTCCCCGGGTGCGCCCGCGAGGACGAGTCGCTCTACTCCCACCGCCGGGACGGGACCACCGGGCGCTTCGCCGGGATCGTGGTGCGCCGATGAGCGCCGAGCGCCGCGCCGAGCTCGAGGCGAACCTGACCGCCGTGCGCGAGCGGATCGACGCCGCCTGCGTCGCGGCCGGTCGGCCCCGCGAGGAGGTCGAGCTCATCGTGGTCACGAAGTTCTTCCCCCGCAGCGACCTGGACCTGCTCGCCGACATCGGTGTGCGTGACATCGGCGAGAACCGTGAGCAGGAGGCCTCCGCGAAGCTCGCCGACGGCGGCACCCCGCCCGGGGTACGGACCCACTTCATCGGCCAGCTGCAGTCGAAGAAGGCCGGTGCCGTCGCCCGCTGGGCCGACGTCGTGCACTCGGTGGACCGGACCAAGCTCGTCGGGGCCCTCGCCCGCGGCGCGGAGCGTGCCGGACGGGAGTTGACCGTGCTGCTCCAGGTCGACCTCGAGGAGGGGGCCCACGGGCAGCGCGGGGGAGCGGCCCCGCAGGACCTGCCGGCGCTCGCCGACGCCGTGGCGGCCAGCCCCCTTCGCCTCGGTGGAGTCATGGCCGTGGCGCCCCTGGGAGCCGACCCGGACCCAGCGTTCGCCCGCCTCGCCGAGATCTCTCGCGGACTGCGGGAGACCCACCCCGAGGCGACGTGGATCTCCGCCGGGATGAGCGGTGATCTCGAGTCCGCGGTGCGTCACGGCGCGACACACCTGCGTGTCGGGACGGCAATCCTCGGAACTCGCCCCGATCGCCGGTAACTTCGGTGCCTGACGAGGAACCGGACTCGATTGAAGGGCATGCACATGACGGCACTGCGGACCGCGATGGTCTATCTCGGCCTCGCCGAGGACGACAGGCGCTACGACGACTACGACGAGCAGTACGCCGATGACTACGAGTTCGGTCATGCCGATGAGGAGACCCGTCACGGTGGTGCCGAGGTCACCCCGCTGCGTCGCGTCTCGACCGGTCCGGCCGTGCGTGAGGTGGAGGTCACGGGGATGAACCGCATCACGACGATCCACCCGAGCACCTACAACGATGCCCGGGCCATCGGTGAGAGCTTCCGCGACAACGTCCCGGTGATCATGAACCTCGGGGACATGGACGACCAGGACGCCAAGCGCCTCGTGGACTTCGCCGCCGGGCTCGTCTTCGGCCTGCACGGGTCCATCGAGCGGGTGACGAACAAGGTCTTCCTGCTCTCCCCGGAGCACATCGAGGTCGAGGCCGAGTCCGCCGAGGAGAACCAGCGCCGGGCGCTGTTCAACCAGAGCTGATCCCGCTCAGCCTCCGCGAAGGTCGAGCGCCTACGCTGCCCCCATGCTGATCGTCCGTCAGGTGCTCGACCTGCTGCTGAGCATCTACCTCTTCATCCTCATCGGGCGACTGATCTTCGAGTGGATCCAGGTCTTCGCCCGGGAGTGGCGCCCCACCGGAGTCATCCTCGTCGTCGCCGAGGCCATCTACACCCTCACCGACCCGCCGCTGCGTGCCATCCGCAAGGTGCTCCCACCGCTGCGGATCGGCGGGGTGGCCATCGACCTGGCCTTCCTCGTGCTGATCATCGCAGTCTCGATCCTGCGGGCGATCGTTTAATCTGGTGACAGAGCGCGCCACCGTCGGCGCCGCCCGCCCACCCGCCAACATCCCAGGAGGAAGCATGGCGCTCACCCCGGAGGACGTCCTCAACAAGACCTTCACCCAGACCCAGTTCCGTCGTGGCTACGACGAGCGCGAGGTCGACGACTTCCTCGACGACGTCGTCGCCGAGATGCGTCGCATGATCAAGGACGCCGAGGGCAGCGGCAGCGGCACGGCTGCTGCCGCGACGACCGGCGCCGCGGCAGCCGAGGGCTCCGAGGGATCCTCGGCCGAGGTCGCCGAGCTGAAGTCCCGCCTGGAGAAGGAGACCGCCGCCCGCGAGGAGGCCGAGAAGAAGGTCGCCGAGCTGGAGTCGGGCAAGGGCAAGAAGGGACTCGGCAAGGGCAAGGCGGAGCAGGACGCGGAGAAGCGGATCGCCGCCCTCAACGCCCGGGCCGAGGAGGCCGAGGCCAAGTCCAAGGAGCGCATCGAGGCCGCCAATGCCGCCGCCGAGAAGGCGGAGGCAGACGCCAAGGCCGCCCAGGACTCCGCGGCCGTAGGCCACGCCGGCGACGGCGAGACCGAGGGCGACGCGGGCAAGATGGCCGCTGCCGCCGCGGGTGGCGGCGCCGGTGCCACCGGCCTGATCGCCCTGGCGCAGAAGCTGCACGACGAGCACGTCGCCGAGGGCAAGTCGCAGCGCGACTCGATGATCGCCGAGGCCCAGGGCAAGCACGACGAGTTCATCAAGACCGGTCAGAACAAGCGTGACCAGTACATCGGCGAGGGCACGAGCAAGCGCGACAAGATGATCTCCGAGGCCGAGGCGAAGAGCTCGAAGATGGTCAGCGACGCCGAGGCCCAGCGCAAGAAGATCCTTGACGACCTCGGCGCCAAGCGCTCCGACATCGAGAGCCGGATCCAGCGTCTCAGCGGCCAGGAGAAGGAGTACCGCACCAAGCTCAAGGAGTTCATGAGCGCCAAGCTCAAGGAGCTCGACGAGACCCCCTCCATGGCGCCGGCCGACGTCGCCACCAAGGACGCGAGCGCGGCGACGGGCACCAAGCCGGCACAGCCCGGCAGCAACGCCTGAGGCCCTCCGACAGCGCGTGGCGGCGGCGTTCCCTCGAGCAGGGAACGCCGCCGCGCGTGCTCCCGGCAGTGCCCCTACGGAAATCAACCGACCCCCGACGGCGTTCCCCGAGGGGAATCGTCGTACCCTTCGGACACCTCCGAGAGTGACCGGAGGGCGATCACACACTCGATCAGAGGACGGACATGGCGGCGAAGAAGGCCACCTCGAAGAAGGCCCCCGCGGCATCGGAGGCGAAGAAGAACTCGACGAAGAAGGCCTCGGCGAGCGCGTCCTCGACGAAGAAGAAGACCGCCGCGAAGAAGACGGGCGATGCGAAGCTGGCCGCCCGGCTCGTCGTCCGCGAGGGCGAGTCGCCGTGGACCGCGGCAGAGGTGAAGGAGGTCCGCGAGGAGCTCGAAGGGGAGGTCCGGCGCCTCACCGAGGAGGTCAGCTCCGGGGAGACCGACCTCTCGGAGTTCCTCAAGGAGCCGATCGACGGTGCGGGGGACGACCCCGCGGACGCCGGGTCGAAGTCCTTCGAGCGCGAGCACGAGCTCAGCCTCGCGGCCAGCACGAGGGCCGGGCTGCAGCAGAACGTGCACGCCCTCGAGCGCCTCGAGGACGGCAGCTACGGCCAGTGCGAGTCCTGCGGCGAGCCGATCGGCAAGGCACGGCTGCAGGCCTACCCCCGTGCCACCCTGTGCCTGGCGTGCAAGAGCAAGCAGGAACGACGCTGAGCCGGCCCGCCCGGTCAGGGGTGCTCCGGCTCTGCCTCCTCGTCGCGCTGGGCGCGCTCGTGGCCGACCAGGGGAGCAAGCTGTGGGCCATGCGCGTCCTGGGCGACGGTCAGGTGGTGCCGGTGCTCGGGGACTGGCTGCAGCTGCGGCTGCTCTTCAACGCCGGGGCCGCCTTCTCCATCGGGTCCTCGATGACCTGGGTGATGACCGTGGTCTCGCTCGCGGTGACGGTGTTCATCGTCCTCATGCTGCGGCGGCTGGGGTCGCGCCCGTGGGCGGTCGCCCTCGGGCTGCTGCTCGGCGGATCGGTGGGCAACCTCATCGACCGCTTCGCCCGTGACCCGGGGCCGCTGAGGGGGCACGTCGTGGACTTCATCGACTACGGCGGCCTCTTCGTCGGCAACGTGGCCGACATCGCGGTCGTGGTCGCGGCGGTGCTGCTCGTGTGGCTCGTGCAGACCGATACCAGGATCGACGGCGGGGTACCCCGCCACAGGGCCGAGAAGGAGGTCTGATGGACGGCGACACCCGCAACGTCCTCATCCCGAAGGGGCTCGAGGGGGAGCGCGTCGACGCCGCGGTGGCCCGTCTCTTCGGGCTCTCCCGCACCCGTGCCGCCGAGCTCGCCGTCGCCGGCCAGGTGCTCGTCGAGGGCCGCGAGGCCGGCAAGTCCACCCGGGTCGCGGCCGGTGACCACCTCGAGGTGACGCTACCGCCGGCGCCGACGTCGCCGACCCTGGAGGTCGTCGCCGAGCCGGTCCCCGGCATGCGGATCATCCACGACGACGACGACATCGTCGTCGTCGACAAGCCGGTGGGGGTTGCCGCGCACCCGAGCGTCGGGTGGACCGGGCCGACGGTGCTGGGCGGCCTGAAGGCGGCCGGGTACCGGATCTCGACGAGCGGCGCCAGCGAGCGGCAGGGGATCGTCTCGCGGCTGGACGTCGGCACGAGCGGCCTGATGGTCGTGTGCAAGAGCGAGTACGGCTACTCGGTGCTCAAGCGTGCCTTCAAGCAGCGCACCGTGGACAAGACCTACCACGCTCTCGTGCAGGGCCTGCCGGACCCGCACGTCGGCACGATCGACGCTCCCATCGGTCGCCACCCCGGTGGCGACTACAAGTTCGCCGTCATGGACTCCGGCAAGCACGCCGTCACGCACTACGAGCTCATCGAGGCCTTCCGGCACGCGTCCCTCCTCGAGGTCGGTCTCGAGACCGGTCGTACCCACCAGATCAGGGTGCACATGGCCGCCCTTCGCCATCCGTGCGTCGGCGACCCGACCTACGGTGCGGACCCCACGCTGGCCACGAAGCTCGGCCTCGAGCGGCAGTGGCTGCACGCCATGGGCCTGGGCTTCACCCACCCGGGGTCGGGGGAGTACGTCTCCTTCGAGAGCACCTACCCCGAGGACCTGCAGGTGGCTCTGGACCGGCTCGCCGAGATGTCCTGAGC
>CAYLUX010000128.1:0-6320 GCA_964386935.1 uncultured Janibacter sp. | reverse complement strand
GACGTCGGATTCCTGACCCCAGAGGCGCCCTCCTGTGAATTGCGCAACCTTTTCCACAAAGATCGCTGAATGCCGGATCTTGATGCGACATTTTGCGCCGATATGGATACCGTTGATTCCGGTTACCAACCTGCCGCAATGAATGGAGATCCCATGGCACAGCGTGTGCAGATCATTCTCGAGGACGACATCGATGGTGGCGAGGCCACCGAGACCGTCACCTTCGGTCTCGACGGTGTGAATTACGAGATCGATCTCAATGACAAGAATGCCGCCAAGCTTCGCGACTCCCTCGCCGGATATGTCGGCGCCGGTCGTCGCGTCAGCGGTCGTCGCAACAGCGGGACCCGCCGCTCCTCCTCGTCCTCGAACAAGGAGGACCTGAGCCGCATCCGCGAGTGGGCGCGCGCCAACGGCTACGAGGTCTCCGACCGCGGTCGGATCAGCCGCGAGGTCCGCGAGGCCTACGCGAAGGCCAACGGCTGAGCGTGAGCACCACAGCGGCCGGGCTGCGCGAGGACCTCGCGGGGCTCGGCCGTCACCTTTCCTTCCTCGAGGTCCGGGTCGCCGACGACGGTGACCCGGACCTCGACGTCCCGCTCACGCGTGCGCACGAGCTCGCGCCGCGATGGATCGATGCCCACCGGGAGGTGACGATCGCGCAGTCCGGGACGGCGCCGAAGGGGATGCCCGCCGCCTTCGTCCTGCAGTACCTGCTCGACCCCCTGGCCACGGTGATGGCCACCGCGGCGATGCGGACGCCGATCGCACTCGACGCGACACCGGCGCTGTGGTCCCTCGGCCTGGCGCCGGAGTACCTCTACCCGCAGGTCGTGCAGCTGCGACCCGGTGGGCACCGCCGCATCGACGACGACATGGAGCGCCACGAGGCGGCGTGGGACGGCTACCGCGCCACCGCCACCGACATCGCGACCGGAATGCCGACCCCGGAGAAGATGTCCAGCCGGCAGCGGCTCGGCATGGTCGAGGACATGTGGGAGATCGCCCTGGCCCGGCTCGTCGGCGGACCGGCGCCGCACCGGAAGTCCTGCTGCCTGATGTACGCCCTGCCGGGGCTGGATGCCTGCGCCGGGTGCCCTAGGCGCCCCTGACCGGCGTGGTGACCAACCACTGCGTGCCCCACGGGTCGACGATCCGCCCCGCGCGGGCGCCGTAGAACTGGTCGTCCACGGGGAAGACCACCTCGGCGCCGTGGGCGATCGCCCGCTGGGCAACGGTGTCCGGGTCATCGCAGACGACCTCGACGATGGCGCCCGGCGTCGGCACGGGGTCGTGCTCGTCGGCGTCCTTGAGGCTGAGTGTGCGCCCTCCGAGGTGGACCGTGGCGTGCTGGACGACGCCGTCATGGCGGTGGACCGGACCTTCGGTGGCGCCGAGGGCATCGACCATGAAGGCGATGGCGGCTGTGGCGTCACTGACGACGAGCTTCGGAGAGACCTGGATGTCGCTCATGGCCCCAGTCTGCTGCCGGCGGTCTGATTGCGTCTTGGACGAATCGGAGGGTTGCCCTCACTGGAGCAGCGGCGCCAGCAGGTCACCGTCCGCCTCCAGTCGCTCCAGGACCTCCTCGAATCGCAGCTGCCGCAACGCCTCCGGGTCCTCCGCGCCCGCCTCGACCTCCGTCCACGTCCGCGGCGCCGCGACCCACGGGTCGTCCCGGCCGCGCATCGAGTAGGGGCAGACCGTGGTCTTGGCGGCGACGTTCTGGCTCCAGTCGAGGAAAACCTTGCCCGGCCGCAGCGTGCGGGTCATCTTCCAGAGCACGAGCTCCGGGTGCTTCCGCGTCATCTCCTGAGCGAGCTGCTGGGCCAGGTCGCGCACCTGGTCGCTGCTGAGGTCGCCCCCGAGCCGGGCGTAGAGCTGCATCCCCTTGCTGCCCGAGGTCACCGGGTACAGCTCCATGCCCAGGCCCTCGAGGCGTTCGCGCAGCAGCAGCGAGACCTGCGCGCACTCGTGCAGCCCCGCCGGCTTGCCCGGGTCGAGGTCGATGACGAGCCGGTCCGGGTTGAGCCGCTCGCCGTCGGCGTCGACGCGCCACTGTGGCACGTTCAGCTCGAGACTGTTCAGGTTGACCAGGTAGGTCAGCTGCGCCAGGTCCGTCACGAGCGGGTAGGTCACGTCATCGACCTGTACCCGCGGCAGCCAGCCCGGCGCCCCGGAGGGCAGGTTCTTCTCGAAGAAGCTCCCTTCGCCCGTCCCGTGCGGCCACCGCACCCGGGTGACCGGTCGCTGCGCGAGGTGGGCGAGCAGCGTCTCCCCGGCCCGGGCGTAGTAGGAGAGGACCTCCCCCTTCGTCGTCTCGGTGGCGGGGTACATGACCTTGTCCAGCGAGGTCAGCCGCAGCCTGCGGCCGGCGACCTCGACGCGCGTGACGTCCGGCTCAGGCATCGCGGGCCTCCCACAGGTCGGCGGCGGTCAGGTCGCTGCGCAGCCGTTGGTAGGAGGGTTGGCGCAGCCGGCCACCGCTGCCGCGGCCGAGGCTGGCGACGTCGATGACCACCTCCGGCTCCACCCATGTCGTGCCCGCCGCGTCCTCCCGCGGCACCTCCGTGGCGAAGGGGGAGTCCCCCACCTCCAGCGGACGCAGCCGGGTCAGCAGGTGCGCGCCCGCACGTCCGGCGAGGCCCGAGCCGACCCGGCCGACGAACTGCCAGCCGCCGTCCCCCGGCAGGCCGACGAGGACGGCGCCGAGTCGGTTGCCGCCGACTTCGGGACGCCAGCCGCAGACGGCGACGGAGGTGGTGTCGCGGCGAGGCAGCTTGAGCCAGTCGGGGGAGCGGCGGCCGGCGGCATAGGGGGAGTCACGGCGCTTGGAGACGATGCCCTCGAGGTCCTGCTCGACCGTGGCCGCGAGCAGGCCTTCGCCGTCCTCGTGGGTCGCGGGGACCTGCCAGCGGGGGCCGTCGAGCTCGAGGCGTTCGAGCAGCTCGCGGCGCACGTGCCAGGGCTGGCCCGTGAGGTCCTGCCCGAGCAGCCGCACGAGGTCGAAGACCATGAAGGTCACCGGCCGTGCAACCGCCGCCCGGGCCGCGGCGCGCCGGTCGCCCACGTGCATCCGCTCGGCGAGGGCGCCGAAGCTCGGACGGCCGTCCTCCAGCGCGACGACCTCGCCGTCGAGGAGCATGTCGTCGTAGAGGTCGGCGAGGGGGACCAGCTCCGGGAAGGTCGCGGTCACGTCCCGACCGGACCGGCTGCTCAGGGTGAGGCCGCCGCCCTTCGCGTCGGCGAGCAGGCGCATCCCGTCCCACTTGACCTCGTGCACCCACTCCGGGCCGCGGGGGACCGTGTCGGTGAGTGTGGCGAGCATCGGGCGCATGGTCTCCATCCTGCACTGGCGCCGGCTAAGGGTCACCGGTGATGAACCTGCGCCGACCCCTGTGCCCGGTTCCAAGACAGGCATCACAGTTGCGTCAGCGGCTCGATCCACGGAACAGTCTGCTGGGTCAGAGGCCGCTCCGACGAGGTCCGTCGCGCTGAGAGACCTACTGGCGCGTGGTGTCGATCCTGAATAGGTGAGGTAGTGATGGCGGAGTATCCGGAGTTCATCCCCAAGGCGGGGGCGTGCTTGGTGGCGAAGAGCGTGTTGTCGGGCGCGGGGATGGTCCGCTGGATGGTGCGCGAGGACTCGAAGGCGCCGGTGGACAACGGGTGGCGGATTTTCTCGCATGTGGACACCTCGGAGTATCTGGCCGACGCGAACAACTTGCAGATCGTGGACTTCAACGAGGTGTGTGCGATCGAGCCGGCGTTGATTGGGATCTGGGATCTGCCGGTGGGTTCTGATTTGCAGGTGGTGAAGGACGAGTTGGGGATCAGGATCGTGGAGACGCCCACGGGTCGGGAGATCCCGCGTGAGGAGCAGTTCGTCCCGCCGCAGTTCCGGGCCTGACTGTTGCTGTCGCGGGGTGCGGGGCAGCTCGAGCTGCCCCGTTAGGGTCTTGTCATGGCTCAGGTGCCCTCCACAGATCCGAACCGTTTTGGGGCGCACAGCGCGGGCTTGACTGCGTTCCTCGATCAGGTGCTCGAGCTGTCGGATGAGCAGTTGAGCGCTATGGCCACGAGGTACACGGATCTCGACAAGGACGCGGGTCGCACGCTCATTCAAGCCTTGGACCGGGCTCCGTTGGCTCAGAGTTCCGCAGGAGCGTTGTATGAGTGATATGGAGTCCCTGTCAAGCGATGTTTCGGTTGCGGAGTTCCTCGATCACTACGAGCCGTGGATGGCCGCGTCGTGGCGAGGCAGTTTTGGAGATCCTCTGCTGCGCCGTGCCTTGGCCAACCATGACCCGGCGACACGTGTGGTTCTTGCAAATCGGCTGTTGGACGACGGCGCAGATGCCTCGGTTGTCGGCGATGATGGCGGGACGATGGCGCATAGTCTGTTGGCGAGAGTTGAGCACGACCCTGTCACGGAAGCGGCGTTGTTGGAGCGGTTGTTCGATGGCGGGGCGGATGTTAATCGAAGGGTGGGCGCCAAAAACCTGGGCACGCCCCTCAAGGCTCTAATGAGGCAATTCAAATTTTCGGATGAGTTCCTCGCGCCTTTCTATGATGTGATTTTCTCGCGCGATGATCTTGACTTGGTGGCGAAGGACTCGAGAGGGATCTCCATGTTGGAAACTATTCGCCGGAGCGGGGAGTTGCGTCCAGGGTTGTTGCGTCGTGCGGAGGAGTATCTCCGCGCCCGTGGCATCGACCCTGATGAGGTGGAGTGAGTGCGGCGGGCATCCGTAGTTCGTCCCTGAGGCGGGTGTCTCGACGAATGTGCTGAGGGGCGCGAGTCAGGTGTCCCTCCCGCAGTCCTGGGGTGATGCCTGCGTCAAGACCCGGCTTTTCTCAAGGAGGTGACGGCAATGAGTGGCAAGGCTTCAACAGACCCCAACCGTTTTGGGGCGAACAGCGCTGGCCTGTGTCGCTTGGTCGATGAGGTGCTGCAGCTCTCGGACGAGCAGTGGTTGACGGTGGGCGAGACGAGCCAAGACGTAAGTTCACTGATCACGTCAGATCTGATCGCTCGGCAGAACAGGGCAGACCTCTCGCAGCGTTCTGCGGTGGACAAGCTCCTTGACGAGACGTTCCAGAGTCTGAAGGTGCGTCTTCGGGAGGTTGGGGGGAGGCCGTTGTCCCTCGGGGCACGCGTGGCTCTGTGGGTGGGCGCCTATGCGGTCGCCTTCCCGGGCGTCATCAGTGACGAGGAGTTCGACGTGGCGGTGGCTCCCTTCGTCGCGGTGGGTATCGACTGCCAGGGGCTGTCGCGGTTGGGCCTGGTGGAGGAGTGAGGGAGTTCTCGACCTTGCACTGGACCGGGCCGGTGCGCCTGCGAGCGTCGAGCGATTCGGGCTCGCGGTGCCGAGCATAGGCAGATCAAGGCTGGGGCATGGATGGGTATGAGCAACTGAGAGGAAGCGCATGGATGTTCAGCGAGTGAGCGAGCTGCAGCAGGAGATTGTGCGCACGATCCTGGGGTCGGCGCCCGAGGGGTGGCAGCAGTTGGAACACCATCTAGTCGTCGTCGGTGGTTATGGGGTTGGAAGTCCGGCTGCGATTAGCGACGGTGGCCGAGAACTTCTGCCCGAGGCAGACATGGCTGGGTTTTTCGGCATGGATCTGCAGGATGCGATGTTCGAGTCGGGGAAGGGGACCTGGTTGTCGATGCGGTGTGTGATCGACCCGCCTGGTGAGTACCACTTCTCGTTCAACTATGACGAGCCGGTGGAGTTTGATGAGTATGAGGAGATTTTGGATTCGTCGTGGGTGCGGGAGTTCAAGCGTCATCCGCGGCCGTGGGCGTTGATCCCGGAGTGGAACTACGTGAAGAAGGCGTTCACGGAGGCAGAGTGGGCCGAGCAGGTCGCGGAGTTCGAGCGGACGGGTAAGCACACGGATAGCTGACCGGTTGGGGTGCGGTGAGTAACGCGTTGCGATAGGTGCGCCCCATAACGAGGTCATCGGTGGGCTCGCCAACGCAGCGACAGGCACGGCGATGGCACCGTCGTGGACCGACGGCTCGAGCATCACCGAGACCACCACGGTCGGGTACGAGCGCGACCCCCATGTCTCTCCCGACGCGTAGGCTGGTCCCGACGCACACCTGCGGGAGGACCACATGCGCGCCATCTGGAAGGGGGCCGTCTCCTTCGGCCTCGTCAACGTCCCCGTGCGCCTGTACTCGGCGACGGAGAACCACGACATCCGCTTCCGCCAGGTGCACGCCACCGACGGGGGTCGGATCCGCTACAAGCGCTTCTGCAGCATCGACGGCGACGAGGTCTCCTACGACGACATCGCCAAGGGCTACG
>CAYLUX010000127.1:0-6383 GCA_964386935.1 uncultured Janibacter sp. | reverse complement strand
AGACGATGCCGGAATCGGCGCAACACCACACAACGATGCGAAGGCTGCTTCCGAGTGGATACGTTCAGGGTTGCCACCAGCAGTGACCGCCAGTTCGGCGGCAGTCACGGTGCTGGCACCATAGATGGCCAAGAGGTTCGGGTAGGCATCGATGAGCAGGGCGTTCATCTGTTCCCTGCCTCTGTTATCCCCGGGGCGATTCAGTCGATACAGGAACTGAGTACTTTCCTGTGGGCAGTTTCCTCGCAGGGATGGGCCTGCGCGTATTGAGGGCTAATCTTCCGGTCGAGTAAGGGGCGTTGGGAAGCGGAGGCTGAGGCTGCCGAATCTCGTCGGGTACACTTCCATGGGCCCAAATGGCTGAGGAGTGACGTCGCCGGCTCCTTTGACACGAAGTCTGCAAGGGTGCCCGTCGACTCTCAGATCGATCCAGAAGTCGATGTGACCATGGTCGACTGCGGCGAAGTCATTCGCATTCGCTGATGCCACGATCAGAGTTTCGCCACCGACGTGCTCCAAGCGTGCTGGAAGTCGGCCGAATCGCCCGCCCTTTCTTTCGGTCCACGACAGCAGGGCCCAGTCGGGTTCGGACGCTGCGTCTCCGCTCAGAATCACATGCAGAGTGATTTCATCGTCATCGATGTTGACGCTTGATAGGCGTGCAGCTCCGTTGACTTCGCGAGGTTGCCGTTTGTTGGAAACTGCACGCGTCAGCGCCGTTCCCCACAAACTTGTGATCGTTTCCGGAGAGAAATCTCTGACGCGCCGGACGGCTGCTTCTCGCATCTGCATCAGGTTCCTCTCGTCCATCGACTCCAGATTGCTGATGGTTCGGGTTACGGCGTCGAGATCTCCATCCGGTACGAGGAATCCGTCGACGCCGTCGGTGATGATGTCTGCGGGGCCATATTTGATGTCGTAGGCAATAGGGATACAGCCTGCCGCCATACTCTCCAGAAGAACCAGTCCCTGACCTTCGTACTCACTGGTGAGGAGAGTGAATGAAGAGTCCTCGAATCTCTGTCTTGCTCGCGAGTCGTAGCCTCTTAGCGCAATGCTGTCTGCAGTGTCCAATTCTTGGATGAGCGTCTCCAAGGACTCTTGCGCCTCGTCCGCTACTCCGTAGATATCGAGCGTCGCATCTGTCCCGGACAACCTCGCTTTGTGCACAGCCGTGATGGCATGGTCGATGCGCTTGAGGTACGTGGTTCGTGCAAGCATTACTCCCTTACCTGGAGTGCGCGGTTTGATACGGCGCATCGGCTTGGCAGCCGTCATGTTCGGCAGAATCGCTGCGTTGTCCACGACATAGTTCAGATCAGTGAGGTCGGAATGCTGGGACTGAGTGAGAACGGCTAAGAGATCGAACCGATCGACGTGTCTCAGTGCCGGGGTATACGTCCACCCCAGGGTTTGGGAACGTTTTGTCGGTTCAGCGGAGTGCTTGCTGTGGATGGTCTGCACCAGGACGACGTTCTCTCGCTGATACTTGTGCAGATAGCGTGCCAGAGGCGGACCGTCGTTGATGATGATCGCACGCCTGGAGTCGATCAACCAGTCAAACCATGCAAAATAGAGCTCGTATAGTTCGTCCCATTGCGCGATCGGTCGACCTCGCGAGTCGAATATCGTAGCGCTCTTCGCCTCGTCCTCGCTGCCGAGTCGGTAGCTGTAATATCGGGAGCCGTCCTCCCGGAAGCGATCGGATCGGAGTGTCTTACCAGAGCCATCCAGCTCTTTGATCTCCTGCGAACCGTCGAACTCAGGCAATTGGGCGGCGTCGACAGTGATCGATCCAGGTGAGTGGGCCGCAATCCGTGCCAAGTCGTGAAATCCTGCTCGCTTCAGATCAGCCCACACATTGCGAATGGTCACCCTATTGCCGATTCTTCCCTCATCTCGCAACCGAGAAGTCAGAGCTTCAGGAGCGACGTTCCTCGGGGACAGGGTGAGGATTTCGACGTATCGGCGATCGAGCTCGGCAAAAGCATCAGCTCGCTGCAGACACGCGCTCGTTCTGCCGCCGAAGTTTTCCGGGATCCCACCGATGAGCCCGTAGACCGTCGCGTCGGGCAGATACCTTTCACGCTTTGAGAACATCGTCCCTCCACTTCGTGCCCGAGCCGTAGTCGCCGAATTCAAAGAAGTCGATCGATGACTCGTGCTGCCGCATGTCCGTCATCGTTGGGAGCGTACTGCTTCGCGAATGACCGCAGTCGTTCCCGGTCTGCTCCCGTCACCGAGGAGGCTCTGTCGATTTCGTCGAACAGAGTCTCCGGCGTCGTGGTCACCGGGCCCGGCAGCTCAGTTTCGTAGTCGAGATAGAAGCCGCGCAGATTGTCCCGGTAGTTCTCGAGATCGTAGGCGAAGAAGATGATGGGGCGTTCAAGGACCGAATAGTCGAAGAAGGAAGACGAATAGTCGGTGACCAACATGTCGCTCGCCAGAAAGAGCTCGTTGATGTCAGGAAACCCGCTGACATCGATGATGTTCGTCTTCAATGCCTCCGGAATTTCGAGCTTCGTATTGATGAGGAAGTGGGTGCGCACGAGGAGAGTGACGTCGTTTCCGAAACGTTCGACGAACTGCTCCGGATCAAATGGCCATCGAAAGGCGAAACGGCCTCGTGTCGTGGGTTGATCATCGCGGAATGTCGGTGCATATAGTACAACGATGCGCTCCCGCGGGATCGAGAGACGATGGCGCACGTTGGCTCGAATCTCGTCTGTGGCCGGGCCCCGTAATACGTCGTTTCTGGGGTAGCCCAACTCATAGACTTCCCCGGTGTATCCATAAGACGACCTCATCGCCTTGGTTGCGTAGGGCGACGGAGACACCAACGCATTCCACTGCGCCGATGCTTCCTTGACCCGGTCGACATACCCAGGATCGCGCCCGTAGAAATTGTCCTGGTCGAGGAACATGCGCTTGAGCGGAGTCCCATGCCAAGTCTGGATGTACAGACCCCGGTTTCTTCGGTGAATGTAGTTGGGGAAGTTGTGATTGTTGATCCAGTACTTCGCAGTGGCGAGATACCAGAAGAACGCAGGGGAGTGCCGTTTGACGACTATTGTGTACTTGTCGGTCACGGGGAGACGCTTGTGATAGATCCATACTTTTCGGCGGGTATCGCCCTGTCTGATGAGTTCTTCGTGGATGGCACGGGGACTGTCAGCGTATTGCTTTCCCTGACCGGCCTCGAAGACGATTGTCCTCTCATCGAGAGGGGCCAGGCGCATCAGCTTGTAGAGTCGCTTCATCACGGGCAGGTAATACTTGTTTCTCCGAACGACTCTGTAGGCGGATTGGGCCGTTTCGCTGTGGAACCGATCAGACAACGTGACTTTCGGCTTTGTCGAGTTCTGGATCGCCTCGAAGATCCGCTCCCGGCTGCCTGTGTCGCGGTGAGCCAGGAACCTGTCCGCGCGCATTCGGAATTCCGGAGCCATCGCCCCGCCAGCTTCATACGCTGACTCGATTGCGTTGAGGACCTGGTCTTCTTCGGCAACGACGGGTCCGGGGAACTCGGACGCCGGGTCGGCATGCGGTTGGGCGAATCGATGATCGTCGAACTGATAGTAGACGACCGGCTTATGGAGGAATGCGAAGTCGAATGCGACGCTCGAATAGTCGGTGACCAGCATCGAGCTCTGTTTGAGCATCAACTGGACATCGATCTCACCTTGAACGACGACTCGGATTCCGACGTCACTGAAATGAGAGCTGAACTGCTGCATGTTCGGGTGCAGACAGAAGATCGGAGTGAGGTTGTACTTCTCGACCAGCGCGCGCAGTCGGTCACTGGTAATCAGAGATTTCCAACGCTGAAAGTAGTCGGATTCGACGAAGCGCTCTGGGTCCTGCAGCCACGGGCGCCAAGTCGGCATGATCATGAGTTGGCCGTCATTGACGTCGACATCATCAGCCAGCAGGGCGTCGAAACGGGCAAAGCCCGTCACTGCCACCTGCTCCGGGGCGTAGCCGAAGTCTTTGACGAAGAACTCCTTCTCTCGCTCGGAACAGACGGTGATGAGATCGACGTCGAATCCGCGGACGAATTTTCCGTAGTTGGGCACCATCCACTTGGCGGCAGTGACTCCGTGCTGCAGGAAGACTTTGTCTGCCCTCAACGCTCTTTCGAATCGGGGCTCCCGTGTCGGGTAGAGGAAGTCGGGGTGGTGGGTCCCGATGATCTTATCGGCGGCAAGCGCTACTTGGATGTGGTCATGAGAACGGAAATCGATGACGTTGTCGTAGCCATCAAGATTGACTCGTTCGGGGGAGTTCGGCTCGATGACATAGTAGGCATCGATCTCAGGATGTTCGTCCCGCATGTATCTGAAGAATTGAAGCCCGTTGTCCTGCGCCTTGTAGGGCAACTCGCCGATCAGCCAGACCGGTTTGCGCTCCGACGATTTGGGCGGGTTCCAGGACCGCCGGTTCGACACCAAACGCTGCATATAGTCGTAAGCAGAGGTCTTGAACGTTTCCAGGTGAAGCGAAGGGTACTTCGCCTTGAACGTGTAGTACGGAATGATGGAAACGGTTTTGTCTCCAGAGGCCACTGTGCTGCCGGTGGTGCCGAAACGGACGAGGTACCTGCTCTTTCCGATGCGGGCGCGTTTGGGCTCATCGTTGAGAGCCGGATCGAGGTCGAGGTACAGATCGGCGTTGTCATCGCTGATTTCGTCGATGAGTTCGTTGAAGTCGAGCGTTGCAGAGAATCTGTAGTAGTTGAGGCCGAAGCGTCTCGACGAGAGCTCGTCGTTGGGGACGAGTTCGATCTCAGCAGTGGCACGGAGCCCGGAGGTTCTGCCCACCACAGCAAGTGTGCCGTCCAAGTATTCGGTTCCTCGTGCAATGATCCTGCCCTCGACGTCGAGCCTGCCGTCACGAACCGTCAGCCCTTCATTTCGCACGTCGGCAAATGGGCGGTGAGGACGGTCCACCTCGATGGCGAGGTGGCCATTGCGATTGATCAGCGGATAGCATTCGTGGTCGCCGACGCGATGATAGGCGAAGTTCTCTGTGCGTGTAGTCGTGGCTCGGCCGAGCCGGACCAGAGCGACAGGAGAGCCATTGTGTGAGGCTGCGAGATATGAACTCGGGACTTCGTCTTCGTCGTAGTCGTCGTACTCAACATAGACGCGCAGGACGAATCCGCCGGCATCATCTTCACCGGCCTCTTGCCGCGGGAGCGAAGTCCAGTCGGGAAGATGTTCGATGAGGCCGTTGAGGTCGATGGTCGCAGAACGCACAGCTGTGTCGGCCGTACCCGTCAAATCGGAGCCGAACTCCTCCAATGGACCGATGCGGTGCAGATCTCCTTCGTGCTCCACCCACAGTCCGCTTGGAACCATGGTCGATTCCGGCGAGAGGTCGACGTGGAGCAGGTTCTGGGCTTGGACGAGATCGAGCGTCGCCAGTCCGGCAGAACGGGAGGGACCGGACGCGGAATCTCCTGATGCGGTACGAGCTGCCTTCTTCAGCGTCCTTCTGGTCGTCCCCAGAACATTGATCGCAGTTCGGGCGACGAGGCTCCTGAATTCCACTGCGGATTCCTCCAGAACATCTTTGTCGGTCGTGGACCACTCTGTTCCAGTCTAGGTCCACTTCGTCCTATTCGACGTAAGACGCCGCCGCTCGCCGACGTTCGGAATCGCAGAGGTTCGTCGACGGTGGCCCGAGCCATCGTCAGAGGCTAGGGTGTGCCCAAAAGGGCAAAGACTGCCCTGAACCGATGACCAATGGTGGCGTTCTCATGAGTAAGCGATATCTGATGCGGCTGGGTAAGACTCCATTCGAGGTCTTTGACGGGTTCGATACGCTCGACCGCAACACGATCGGACGGAACAATGGCAACCTGATCTTCGGCATGGCCGCCCACAAGCTGTTTTCGACTGCAGACACCCGGGTTGACGCGAATCGCTACAAGATCAACGGGTCCATGGCCGCGAAGGTCAACGCTGAATACGACGGATTCATCCTTCCTCTGGCGAACGCTTTCCGCCCAGGGTTCGAAGCGGAACTGTCTCGCACCACTGACTTCATCGAAAAGCTGAAGATCCCCTTCCTGATGCTCTCAGGGGGTGCCCAACTTCCGCTGGATGGTGATCCTGCCGGCCTGAAGAAGATCGAACCGACGGTCAGACGATTCGCTAAGGCGGTGCTGGAGAAATCCAGCGCGTTGACGGTGAGGGGAGAGCTGACCGCCGAATACCTCAAATCCCTAGGGTTCAACGATGTCATCGTGGTGGGTTGTCCATCCATGACTATGAACGGTCGAGGCTATCGAGTGGACAGGCCCGATACGCTCGAGCCGGGAGCGCCGATCGCCTACACCCTGCAGACGAACAATCCGGTCGGCAGCGAACTCATCGGAG
>CAYLUX010000126.1:3544-6428 GCA_964386935.1 uncultured Janibacter sp. | reverse complement strand
GCCGCTGGGGGCACGCCCCCTTCGAAGCCGAAGACCGGCCTGATCATCGCGATCGTCGCCGGTGTCGTCATCGTGGCCCTCGCGCTATGCGGTCTCGGCTACTTCATGCTCTCCGGCGACGACGAGGGCAAGGAGACCACGAGCAGCAGCTCCACGGAGTCCTCCTCCAGCGACAACTCCTCCAGCTCCTCCGAGTCCAGCGACGACTCCTCCAGCTCCTCGAGCACCGACGAGTCCAGCTCCTCGAGCACCTCGGATGACAAGAAGGACAAGAAGAACAACCAGGACCAGGGCAAGGCCAAGTTCGGCAAGAAGTACACCGGCGAGGGCAATGACGAGATCCCTGCGCCCGAGGTCGACGGACCCGCGCTGATGAAGGTCCACTACGAGGGCGACAGCAACTTCGTCATCTGGGGCACCGACGACAAGGGCGAGGACAGCGAGCTGATCATCAACACGATCGGCGCCACCGACGGCACGGTCGTCTACAACCTCTCGACCTACGGTGACCCGACCGCGGGCCTGCGGATGGAGACCGACGCGCCGTGGAGCGTCACCTTCGAGAAGCTCGACTCCGCGCCCGCCTTCGGTGACAGCAAGAGCGGCACGGGTGCCCAGGTCTTCGCCTGGGACGGCTCGAAGGCCGACCTGAGCGTCAACTACAAGGGCGACGACTCGGCGGCCGGGACCTTCGAGGTCATGGGCTTCGACGCCTCCGGTGACTCGCCGGACCGCATCCTCAGCGAGCCCTCCGACTACGACGGCACGATCACGATCCAGCCGGGCACGGAGTACATCGCCATCCAGGGCAGCGGGGACTGGGAGCTGTCCAAGAAGTGACGTCGCGCCGCGGCGGGCCCGTCAGCACTCGATGACGTTGACGGCGAGCCCGCCGCGGGCCGTCTCCTTGTACTTCACCTTCATGTCGCGGCCGGTCTCGCGCATGGTCTTGACGACCTTGTCGAGGGAGACCACGTGCGAGCCGTCGCCGCGAAGGGCGGTCCGCGCCGCCGTGATCGCCTTCACCGAGGCCACCGCGTTGCGCTCGATGCACGGGATCTGCACGAGCCCGCCGACGGGGTCGCAGGTCAGGCCCAGGTTGTGCTCCATGCCGATCTCGGCGGCGTTCTCCACCTGGGCGGCGGTGCCGCCGAGTACCGCGGCCATCGCTCCTGCGGCCATCGAGCAGGCGGAGCCCACCTCTCCCTGGCAGCCCACCTCGGCGCCGGAGATCGAGGCATTCTCCTTGTAGACCACGCCGATCGCCGCGGCCGTCAGCAGGAAGCGGCAGATGCCCTCCTCGTCCGCGCCCGGCACGAAGTCCAGGTAGTAGCGCAGCACGGCGGGGATGATCCCGGCGGCGCCGTTCGTCGGGGCGGTGACGACCCGCCCGCCCGCGGCGTTCTCCTCATTGACGGCCAGCGCGAAGAGCGTGAGCCAGTCCATCCCGCGCAGCGGGTCGTCGCTGGACCCCTCGGAGCGCAGCCGCCGGTACAGCTCGGGGGCGCGGCGCCGCACCCGCAGCCCGCCGGGGAGGACCCCCTCGGTGCTCATCCCGTTGTCGATGCACTCGCTCATCACCGACCACAGGTGCACCAGACCGGATCGAACCTCCTCCTCGGAGCGCCAGGCGAGCTCGTTCTGCAGCATCACCTGGGCCATCGACAGGCCGGTCTCCTTGCAGATCGCGAGCAGCTGGTCGCCGGTCGTGAAGGGGTGGGGGACAGGTGTGGAGTCCGCGACGATCCGGGTGGAGCCGGAGGCGTCCTCGCCGATGACGAAGCCGCCGCCGACGGAGTAGTACGTGTGCGAGCTGAGCGGCTCCTCACCCTCGCCCCACGCGGTGAAGGTCATGCCGTTCGGGTGCAGCGGCAGGCTCTTGCGTCGGTGCAGCACGAGGTCCTCGTCCTCGTCGAAGTCGATCTCGTGCTCACCGAGCAACGACAGCCGGCCGTGCTCCCGGATCCGCGCCAGCAGGTCGCCGACGTCGCGGGGCTCGCAGACCTCCGGCCGTTCCCCGGAGAGACCGAGCTTCACAGCCGCGGGCGACCCGTGGCCGAGACCGGTGGCACCGAGCGAGCCGAAGAGCTCGGCCTTGACCCGGCGCACCCGCGTCAGGATCTCCTCCTCGCGCAACCGCTCGGCGAACTGCACGGCGGCGCGCATCGGGCCGACGGTGTGCGAGCTCGACGGACCGATGCCGACGGAGAAGAGGTCGAAGACGCTGAGTGCCACGTGGTCGCTCCTTGTGGGGGCCGAAGAGGGTCACCGGGCGGAGCGCGTCGTGGGTGGGCGGCCCTGCCCGTCGCGCCCGAGGATACTCGCCGCGCACGTCGCCGGTCCCTGTGGACGACGAACCTGTGGACGCCGAGATCCCCGGCAGCATGGACCGTCATGAGTTTCCACGAACTACCCGATGACTGGCCCTCCCGATCCCTGACCGACACGACCATCGCCCGTGACGTCGTCGACCTCGTGGTGCGCGAGTCCGACCGCGAGAGCGGCTGCATCTGCGTGCTGCTCTGCGACGCCGGAGCCCGCATGGTGCAGCCGTTGACGATCGGCGACGTCGGCGACCTCCCGGGCCGGCGGGAGGTCGAGGGGGTCTTCGACCTGCTGCTCGGGCAGCTGGGCGACCATCTCGCCGCCGCCGCCGCCGTCGTCGTCGCCCTCGGCCGCCCGCACGGCCACGCGCCGGACGACCGGGCCCGCGACTGGCACGAGGCCGCGATCGCCGCCAGCACCCGCCACGGGGTGCGGCTCGTCGGCACCTACCTCGCGACCGACCGCGGCGTCATGGAGATGCCCCGCTGGGACCAGCTGCCCGCCGTCGGCTGACCTAGCCCTGCTGGGCGATCTGCTCCGCGATGACGGCGCCCATCGC
>CAYLUX010000126.1:0-3444 GCA_964386935.1 uncultured Janibacter sp. | reverse complement strand
CCCGGGGTGTCGATGACCGTGACGAGCGGCAGGGCGAGCTCGGTGGCCAGTCTCATCGCGCGCTGCGCCTCCCGCAGCGCACCCGGCCCCATCGACTCGGTCACCTGGTGGCGCCGGTCCTGGCCGATGAGCACGCACGGCCGTCCCTCGAAGGAAGCCAGGGCGAGCAGCACGCCCCGATCCGCCTCGCCCTCACCGGTGCCGTTGAGCGGGATGACGTCCTCGGCGGCGTGCCGCAGCAGCTCGCGCACCCCCGGACGGTCCGAGCGCCGCGTCACCTCGATGGCCGACCACAGCGCGTCGACCTCCTCCTGCGTCGGCTCCGGCCGGGAGGCGAAGGGGGTGATCGCCGCCTCGGGCGCCGCCGACGGGGCAGGGGGTCGGGCCCCCTTCGCCTGCCCGGAGAGCAGGGTGAGGGCCCGGGAGGCGATCCCGGCGAGCTCCTCGGTGGGCACGACGGCGTCGACGATGCCCTTCTCGACGAGGTTCTCCGCGACCTGGACGCCCTCGGGGAAGGGCTCGCCGTGCACCGTCTCGTAGACCGCCGGGCCGAGGAAGCCCACGAGGGCCCCGGGCTCGGCGATCGTGATGTGCCCGAGCGACCCCCACGAGGCGAAGACGCCGCCGGTGGTCGGGTGGCGCAGCAGGACGAGGTAGGGCAGGCCGGCGGCCTTGTGCGCCACCACGGCCGCGGTGATGTCGACCATCGTGACGAAGGCGGGCGTGCCCTCCTGCATCCGGGTGCCGCCGCTCGCGGTCGCCGCGACGAGGGGGAGGCCCTCCGCGGTGGCCCGGCGGACGGCGGCGACGACCCGACCGGCCGCGGCCCGCCCGATCGAGCCGCCCAGGAAACGGAACTCGCCGACGATCATCGCCACGTCGTGCCCACGGATCGTGGCCCGCCCGGTGAGCACGGACTCGTCGGTCCCGCTGCGCTCGGCGGCGCGGGCGAGGGCCTCCCGATACTCCTGCGAGAGACCGTCGGTCGGGACGGGACGGTCCCAGGAGGCGTAGCTGCCGGGGTCGACGACGGTCTCGATGAGCTCGTGGGCGGAGAGGCGGTCGGGACTCATGCGGTGATCGTCGCAGCCGGAGTGGTCGATATCCTTGCCCGGTGCTTGTGCCGTTGACCACCATCGCGATCATCGCGGTCTCGATCCTGGGCCTCCAGGCGGCGGCGTACGCGGCGCTGGACCGCGTCGTCGACGACCTCATGCTCCTCATCGGCGTGATCGTCGAGCTGGTCCTGCTCGTCCTCATCGTGGTCACCGCGATCAACCAAGGACAGGTCAGCGGCACGGGGGAGGGCGCCACGATGCTCGCCTACGCGCTGACGCTGCCGATCATCCCGCCGATCGTCGTCTTCATCGCCCTGAAGGAGAAGACCCGCTGGGCCATGGGCGTCGTCCTCGCCGGCGCCTTCACCGTGGGGGTCATGACCTACCGCATACTGCAGATCTGGCAGACCAGTGGCCCGGCCTGAGCTGCACACCGGGACCGGACCGGGCCGCGTCGTCGTCGCCGTGTACGCCGTGCTGGCGCTGGCCGCGACCGGCCGCTCGATCCTGCAGATCACCGAGTACTTCGACCGGGCGCCGCTGGCCTACTGCCTCTCCGCGCTCGCGGCCATCATCTACATCGTCGCCACCACCGCCCTGGCGAAGGGGGGCGAGCGCGCCGCCCGCGTGGCCACCACCGCGATCGTCGTCGAGGCCCTCGGGGTGCTCTCCGTCGGCGCCCTCTCCTACCTCGTCCCGGAGCTCTTCCCGGACAAGACGGTCTGGTCCCACTTCGGCTCCGGGTACGGGTTCATGCCGCTCGTGCTGCCCTTCGTCGGGCTCTGGTGGATCCACCGGGTGCGCCGTCGGGCGGGGGAGGCACCCCCTTCGCCCGAATAGTGAGATCGACTCTCCCGCGATGTGGTCGCTGCTTACGATCGGGGCAGGTCCTGAGTGCCAGCGCGAAGCCCCGGCTTGCTGGCCGGCAACCCTCCATACGCGGTGGGGTGCCCCGGGAGGAGACCGGGCCCGTGACAAACCGTCACGGGCAAGCGCGCAGTATCGACAGGAGTAACTCATGTCCGACCCGTCCACGTGGAGCTTCACCACCCAGCAGATCCACGCCGGCCAGGCACCCGATCCCAGCACCGGGTCCCGGGCGCTGCCGATCCACCAGACGACGTCCTTCGTCTTCGACGGCACGGAGCAGGCAGCGAACCGCTTCGCCCTCTCCGAGCTGGGGCCGATCTACACCCGGATCAACAACCCCACCCAGGAGGCGGTCGAGAACAAGATCGCCGCCCTCGAAGGGGGTATCGGCGCGCTGCTGACCGCCTCCGGGATGTCGGCCACCGCACTGGCGATCCAGAACATCGCCGAGGCCGGCGACCACGTCGTCGCGAGCGCCGCGCTCTACGGCGGGACGATCAACCTCTTCCAGTACACCCTCCCGAAGTTCGGCATCGAGGTCACCCTCGTCGAGGACCTGGACGACCTCGAGGCCTGGAAGGCCGCGGTCCGGCCGAACACCAAGCTCTTCTTCGGTGAGACGATCGGCAACCCCAAGGCCACCGTCCTGGACATCGCCGGGATCGCCGACGTCGCGCACGAGGCAGGTGTGCCCCTCATCGTCGACAACACGATCGCCACCCCCTACGGGCTGCGCCCGATCGAGCACGGCGCGGACATCGTCGTGCACTCCGCGACGAAGTTCCTCGGCGGCCACGGCAACTCGATCGCGGGCGTCATCGTCGACTCCGGCAACTTCGACTTTTCCGCCGACCCGGAGAAGTTCCCCGGCTTCAACGAGCCGGACCCGAGCTACCACGGCCTGCGCTTCGGCATCGACCTGGGTGCGAACGGGGTGCTCGGGGCCAACCTCGCCTTCGTGCTCAAGGCGCGCGTGCAGCTGCTGCGCGACCTCGGTCCGGCGGTCTCCCCGTTCAACGCCTTCCTCATCGGCACCGGCATCGAGACCCTCAGCCTGCGCATGCAGCGTCACCTGGACAACACCCGCAAGGTCACCGAGTTCCTCGGCGGCCACGACCAGGTCGAGAAGGTCATCTGGGCCTCGCTGCCGGAGCACCCGAGCTATGAGCGGGCCCAGAAGTACACGCCGAAGGGGGCCGGCTCGGTGATCTCCTTCGAGATCAAGGGCGGCGTCGAGGCGGGCCGGAAGTTCGTCGAGGGCCTGAGCTTGCACAGCCACTTGGCCAACATCGGCGACACCCGCTCCCTCGTCATCCACCCGGCCTCCACGACCCACTCCCAGGGTCCGGAGGAGGACCGGCTCGCCGCCGGCGTCACCCCCGGCCTGGTGCGCCTGTCCGTCGGGCTCGAGGACCCCAAGGACATCATCGCCGACCTCGAGGAGGGCTTCGCCGCCGCGAAGTGACGCTTCCTGAGGAGTAGGACGGGGCCTGTGGACAACTCCACGGGCCCCGTC
>CAYLUX010000125.1:0-6430 GCA_964386935.1 uncultured Janibacter sp. | reverse complement strand
GCCCGACGAGCCCGGCGAAGGTGCGCTCGGCCGGCCCACCGGTGGCCCGGCGGCGGCGGATCGTCTCGGTCATCGCCGCGGTGTGGGGCAGCTGCCGCTCGGTCGCGCGGGAGGCGACGTGCTCCACCCAGCCCTCGATGAGCGCCAGCCAGGTCTCCAGTTGGGTCAGCGCGTGCTGCTGCGCGGGCGTCGGCGACGGGTTGAGGAAGCCGCCGGTGAGCGCCTCCTGCAGCGCCTGCGGGTCGGAGGGGTCGATGTCACGGACGGCCTCGTCGATCGCGTCGGTGTCGATGGCGATCCCGCGGGCGTAGGACTGCACGGCCGCGAGGATCTGCGGGCCGAGCCACGGCACCGCGGTGAAGAGCCGCATCCGCGCGGCCTCGCGGGCGGCCAGGTGCAGCCACACCTCGTCCAGCTCGACGTCCAGGCCCTCCCCGAAGCCGGAGATGTTGCTCGGCAGCAGGCCGACCCGGCCGGTGAGGAGCGGGACGCCGGCCTCGGTCCCGGTAAGGGTGTCCTCGGCGAGGGTGCCCACGGCCTCCGCGATCTGGCTCGTCATCAGGTGCGAGGCCATCGCGTCGACGAAGGGGGCCATCGCCTGCGTCAGCTGTGAGAGATCCATCCCCGGCGGCAACCCGAGCATCTGCAGGTCCGGGGCGTCCGGTCCCTGCATCCGGGAGGAGAAGGAGTCCCGGATCGCGCCCGAGAGCCCCTCGACCACCGGGTCGACGAGGCTGGCCCAGACCGGCATCGTCGCCTCGATCCACTCGGCCCGGCTCATCGCCTGGCCGGTGAGGCCGGGGGCCTCGAGCTCGGTGACCTGGTCCAGCCAGAGCGAGGCGACCTGCACGGCCTGCTCGGCGAGGATGGTGCCGCGCTCGCCGGTGGTGGCGGTCAGCTCCTCGGAGAGCTGCTCGCGGGCGGCGGTGGTGGCCGCAGCGACGTCGACCCCCTTCGTCTGGGCGCCGGGGGTGAACATCGCCTTGATCTGGGAGGTCATGCTCGCGATCTGGGCAGGGTCGGCATCGGCGATGCCCATCGCCTTGAGCTGCTGGATGACCTGCGGTGGCAGGTCGCGTCCGCCGTTGAGCTCCCGGAAGATCCGGGCGATCTCGTCCGGCAGCCCGTCGTCGTCGGCGGCACCCGGGGTGTTGGGGTCGTTGCTCACGCTGGCCGCTCTCCCTCTCCTGAGAAGATGTTTCCGATGAAGACAACCACGATCGGCTCCGGATGGTTCCCGCCGGGGCAGGAGGACTTGTGACACAACCGAGTACCCAGCGTCCCAAGAGCGAGGTGATCGCCCGCCGGGTGCTGATCGCCGCCGTCCTCCTCACCATCGTCGCGCTCGCCGGGACGTTCATCAAGGTGCCCTACGTCATCGAGGAGCCGGGACCGGTCACGAACACCATCGGCGGGAAGGGCGATCCGGCCCTGATCACCGTCAAGGGCGCGAAGTCCTACCCGACGAAGGGGGACCTGTACTTCACGACCGTGCGTGTCCGCGGTGGGCCGGACACCCACATCTCGGCCTGGGAGTGGCTCTTCGCGAAGACGGACCCCGACGTGCGGCTGCTGCCAGAGGATGAGGTCTTCGGGGACCGCACGAGCAAGGAGGTCGAGCAGGCCAACGAGGTGATGATGACCGGCTCGCAGCACACCGCGGTCGCGGTGGGGATGCGCAGCACCGGGCTGAAGGTGCCCTCGGTGACCATCGCCGCCCAGGTGGCGAAGGGGGAGCCCGCCCACGGCAAGCTGAAGGCCGGCGACGAGATCGTCTCCGTGGACGGGAAGGACGTCGACGACGCCGAGTCCGTCGCGACGGCGGTCGCCGACAGGAAGCCGGGCGATACGGTCCGGATCGGGTACGTCCGTGACGGGAAGTCGGGGCAGGTGCGCCTGAAGACCACGGACATCGGCCAGGGCAGGGCCGGGGTCGGGATCGCGCTGCAACCGAAGTACGACTACCCCTTCGAGGTGAAGATCGACGCCGGTGACGTCGGCGGCCCGAGTGCGGGGATGATGTTCGCCCTCGGTGTGCGGGACACCCTCACCCCGGGCGCAATGACCGGCGGGAAGTCGATCGCCGGCACCGGCACGATCAGCGACGACGGCTCGGTCGGCCCGATCGGCGGCATCCAGCAGAAGATGATCGGCGCCCACGACGGGGGTGCGAAGTGGTTCCTCGCCCCCGAGTCCAACTGCGACGAGGTCACCGGCCACGTGCCTGATGGTCTGAACGTCGTCTCCGTGGAGAACTTCGGCGACGCCACCGACGCCGTGGACGCCATCGCCGACGGCAAGACCGAGGACCTCCCCACCTGCGGCTCCTGAGGGGCGCAGGGCGCTCCCGGCCTACTCCTCCAGCGTGGCCCGCAGCGCCTGCACGAGGCCGGGGGCGATGTCCTCACCGGTGGCGACGCGGTCGTCGCGGTCGTGGGCACGCTGACGCAGCAGGCAGACCGCGCGCCCGTCGCGGTGAACGGCGACCAGCAACCGCACGTCCTCACGCTGCGGGTGGTCGGCGAGCGTCTGCATCGCCTCGTCGGGGTCCTCGGGCAGGTCCTGCTCGGCCTCCGGCGGCAGCACGATCCGCTCCACGGCGAGGGCGGCGCCGTCGACGGTCTCCGGCCAGGCCATCTGACCGAGCAGCGCCTCCAGCGAGGAGGCCTTCGGCAGGTCCTCCTGCTCGATCGCGGTGAGCGCCCCGGGCGCCTGGTCGGCGGCCCCGAGGTCGGCGGCTAGCTGGGGCTCGGCCTCGAGCAGCGCGGCGGTGTGCACCAGCGCGAAGACCCGCGGGTTCTGGTCCCAGCCGCTCCCGGAGACGTGGCGCTCGGTCTCCAGCGCCGCGACGGTCAGCGGTTCGGTCGTGGTCGTGGCATCAGGGGTGGAGTCGGACACGGGACCATGCTGCCCCACCGCGGGGTGGGACGGATACGGTGTCCCCACCATGACGAGCGCGAGCCGGCCACGTGACGAAGGGGGCGAACCGCCCCACGAGGGTCCGCCCCCTGCCCCGAAGTCCCCGCGTCTGGCCAAGTGGGTGGCCGGCATCGCGGCCGTGGTCGTGCTGCTCAGCCTCGCGGCGAGCCTGTGGACCGAGTCCCTGTGGTTCTCCTCGCTCGGCTACTCGAGCATGTGGTGGTCCCGGATGCGGACCCAGATCCTCCTCTTCGTCCTCGGTGGCCTCGCGACGGCGCTGCCGATCGGCATCAGCCTCTACATCGCCTTCCGGGCGCGGCCGCTCACGGTGCCGATGAGCCCGGGGGAGCAGGCGCTCGCCCAGTACCGCCGGGCCGTGGAGCCCTTCCGCAAGATCACCGCGTGGGCGGTGCCGGGCGTGCTCGGCATCCTCGGCGGTCTCGCGGCGGCGGGGCAGTGGCAGACCTGGCTGCTGTGGCGCAACGGCGAGCCGACGGGCGTGACGGACCCGGAGTTCGGCCGGGACGTCAGCTACTACCTCTTCGCGATGCCGTGGTGGAACTTCCTCGTCGGCTTCCTCACCGTGTCGTTGGTCGCGGCGTTGCTCGCGGCCGCCTTCGCCCACTACGTCTACGGCGGGATCGTCCCCCCTTCGCGCGGGCGCTCGACCCGGGCCGCCTTCCTCCACCTCGCCGTCATCGCCACGGTCCTGCTCCTGCTGCGTGCCTGGGGCTACGTCCTCGACACGCACGCCCTCACCACCCGGGAGGGCGAGGTCCTCACCGGTGTCGGGTACACCGGCGTGCACGCGATCGTCCCGGCGAAGTACATCCTCGCGGTCGCCGCCGTCCTCTGCGCCGCACTGCTGCTCGTGTCCGTGCAGCTGCGCACCTGGCGGTTGCCGACGATCGCCGTGGCGACCCTCGTCGTCCTCTCCGTCGTCGTCGGCTCGATCTACCCGGCCCTCGTCGAGAGCTACAAGGTCTCGCCCTCGCGCAACTCCCTCGAGGAGCCGTACCTGCAGCGCAACATCGACGCGACCCGGTCGGCCTACGGCGTGGGTGGGGTGAAGACCTCCACCTACGACGCGGTCTCGGACGCCTCCTCCGGCCAGCTGCGCCAGGACGCGGCCTCCATCCCCGGTATCCGGCTGCTCGACCCCTCGGTGGTCTCGCCGACCTACCAGGAGCTGCAGGCGCAGCAGCCGTACTACACCTTCCCGGACGTCCTGGACGTCGACCGCTACAAGTTCGACGGCAAGACCACCGACGTCGTCGTCGGCGCCCGCGAGCTCGACCTGTCAAAGGTGCCGGACGACCGGCGCGACTGGGTCAACGACCACACCGTGTACACCCACGGGTACGGGCTGGTCATGGCCCGGGGCACCCAGGTGCGGGCCGGCAACCCGCAGTGGATCCCGCAGAAGAAGCTCGGCAAGTACGAGCCGCGGATCTACTTCGGCGAGGAGATGGACCACTTCTCGATCGTCGGTGGCGAGGGTCAGGCCCGGGAGGTAGACACCCCCGCCGGCGGCGAGGAGTCCCGCTACAAGTACAAGGGCAAGGGCGGTGTCTCCCTGGGGTCCCCCCTTCGCCAGCTGGCCTATGCCACGACCCACCGGGACCTGAAGTTCATCCTCTCCGACGCGGTGGCCCAGTCCTCGCGGCTGCTGGAGCACCGGACGCCGACCGAGCGGGTGCAGCGCGTCGCGCCGTGGCTGGACATCGACGAGGACGTCTACCCGACGATCGTCGACGGGCGGGTCAAGTGGGTCGTCGACGGCTACACGACCTCCGACAAGTACCCGTACAGCACCGCCTTCTCGATGTCGGGCGTGCAGTCCGGGCAGGTCTCCTCGGTCCAGACCCAGCAGGCCAGCTCGCTCGTCGGGGACCGGGTCAACTACATGCGCAACTCGGTCAAGGCGACCGTCGACGCTTACGACGGCACCGTGACCCTCTACAAGTGGGACGACTCGGACCCGATCGTCAACGCGTGGGACAAGGCCTTCCCAGGGCTGCTGAAGTCCAAGGACGCCATCGACGGTGACGTGATGTCCCACCTGCGCTACCCGGACGACATGTTCCGGATGCAGCGGGCGGTCCTCGCGGACTACCACGTGACCTCGGCCAGCGACTTCCGCACCGGCCAGGACCGGTGGCGGGTGCCGGACGACCCGACCCGCGGCGACGACGGAGTGGCCCAGCCGCCGTACTACCTCTCCCTGGCGATGCCGGACCAGAAGCAGCCGCAGTGGTCGCTGACCTCGACCTACATCCCACGTGGGAGCCGAAACGTCATGGCCGGGTACCTCGCGGTCGACTCCAATGCCGGCAACGTCGAGGGCAAACCGGCCTCGGACTACGGCCAGCTGCGTCTGCTGCAGGTGCCGCGGGACACGACCGTGCCCGGCGTCGGCCAGGTCCAGAACGACATCGTCTCCTCCAACGCCACCTCCGGTGACAGCAGCCAGACGCTGCAGGACTACCTGAACAACGCCAACCGCGGCGGCTCCCGAGTCCACTTCGGCAACCAGATGGCGCTGCCGGTGGGGGAGGGCTTCCTGCACATCGAGCCGATCTACCTCTCCTCCTCCTCGGGTACCTCCTACCCGCAGCTGCGGATCGTCATCGCCACCTTCGGCGGCAAGGTCGCCTGGGCGCAGAACCTCGACTCCGCCCTCGACCAGCTCTTCGGCGGCGACGCCGGCGTGGACGCGGAGGACGCCGGAGACAACAAGGGCGGCGACAAGGGCGGCTCTGGCGAAGGGAGCGACTCGGGCGACCAGGGCGAAGGGAGCACGAAGGGCCTCACGCAGCGGCAGCAGGACCTGCGCACCGAGATCGAGGCCATGGAGGAGGCCTACGCGGAGGGCCAGGAGGCGCTGAAGAAGGGCGACTTCGCCGGCTACGACAAGGCCCAGAAGGAGCTGCGCGAGCACCTCGAGGAGGCGGCGCGGCTGCAGCCCGGCGGCGGATCGGCCGACCTGGAGAAGTGATTTGGTGTGCTCGCCTCGGTCACGTAGAGTTGTCGTCACAACGCCGCGGGGTGGAGCAGTTCGGTAGCTCGCCGGGCTCATAACCCGGAGGTCGAGGGTTCAAATCCCTCCCCCGCTACCAAGGTCAGGCGCGGAACCGAGTTCGGTTCCGCGCCTGACGTCTGTCCGGGACCTCGAACCGAGCTGGGGGAGGGGCTCAGGCCACAGCGGGCAACCACCCGAAGTGTCGCCGCAGGGTCCGGTTCCAGCGGTTGGCCGGCAGCGAGGGGTCGAGCAGCGCGAGTCCGGCGCAGTACTTGCTGAGCGACAGCGGTCGGTGCCCGAGCCGCCACAGGATCGCGTCGACCGGCCCGGCCGCGCCCGTGGTCTTGGACTCGACGAGCACGAGGTCCGACGGCCCGTGGCGACTCCTGCCGCCACGGTCGAATACCAGCCCGACGTCGCAGGTCATCCGGTTGCGGGTCTGCAGGTCGACCACCGTCGTGCGGTCGTAGCGGGTGACCAACGAGACCT
>CAYLUX010000124.1:0-6471 GCA_964386935.1 uncultured Janibacter sp. | reverse complement strand
ACATCAGCGCAGCGTCACCTGACGCGAGAGCAGCCCCGAGCGCGCCCGCCGCTCCTCGGCGGTCAGCTCGTCGGTGACCGCCAGGGCGGCCGCGTAGCGCTCGGCGAAGCCGGCGACCGCCTGGTCATGCTCCTGCGGCTCGGAGTCCGCGGGCACCTCCCACACCGGCACGAGGAGGCCCTGCGCGCGGAAGGCGCCGAGCAGCCGGCCGTCACCCTCGAGGTGGGAGTCCCCCTTCGCGTGCAGCCGCGCCAGCGCGGTCGTCGCGGACTCCTCGTCCTCGCCGAGGACGTGCCGGATGTAGGTGCGCTCGCCGATGCGGCACCAGTAGGTCGAGGGGGTGGCCGGCAGGACGACGGTCGGCACGACCGACTCGTTGGCCCGCTCCAGGGACGCCTCGGCCTCACCGGAGAGGTCCTGACCGTCCACCCAGAAGTCGAAGCCCTCGTGCACGGTGACCTCGAAGGGGGCGTCCGCCACCACGAGGTCCTGCAGGCGGGGAGTCTCCGCGGTGCTGCGCGGCAGCTGCTGGACCGCGGCGCCGGGCTCGCCGGCCAGGGCCGAGAGGAGCGCCTGGGCGAGGTCCCGGCTGGGGTCGCCGCTGGAGGAGCCGGACTGGCTGGCGAACAGCACCTCGCCCTGCTCTCGTCGCAGCGCCGGCCAAGCCATCGGGAGCACGGTCGCGAGCGTCGCCGTCTCCGGGGACCCCTCCGGCACGGCGGCCGGATCCAGCGTCACCGTGGCCGTCGCCGCCGGCAGGATCTCGTATGCGGCGACCCAGTCCCGCTCGTTCGGGAGCCCCTCGAAGGGGCGCGCGACGTACGGCGCGGGGCGGACCTTCGTCCGGGTTCCCCGCGCCTCCTTCTTGCGACGTGATGCCTTGCCCATGGTCGCTCAGCGTAGGCCGTCGCCGCGGTGGGGGTTGGGGCGGACCGCCGGATGTGGTGACAATGGCCGCGTACGACACGTGAGGGAGGATGACCAGCCACATGGTCACAGCAAAGGAAGGCAGCGCCGCCGCCCGGACGACGGACGCCTTCGGAGGAGAGATCGGGCGGGGTCAGGCCCGCACCATCCGCGCGCGCTGGGAGCTGCCCACGGTCACGAGGATCCGGGAGGCCGTCGCCCTGGACCTGCGCGCCAGGGAGGTCTCCGAGGAGGTCATCAGCGAGGCCGAGCTCGTCACGACCGAGCTCGTGACCAACTCGCTGCGCCACGCCAAGCCGCTCTCGGACCGCACGGTCCGCATCCACTGGAAGGCCCGCGGCGACTGCGTCGAGGTCGAGGTCAGCGACGGCGGCGCCGAGACCCAGCCGGTCCCGGCGACCCGCGCCGTGTGGGCCACCTCCGGCCGCGGCCTGCGCATCGTGCGCAGCCTGGCCCACGAATGGGGGGTGCTGCGTGACGAGAAGCAGACGACCGTCTGGGCCGCCCTCGGGGGCCCCTCCCGCCGTCGTGTCGGTACCTGACCACGCGGTAACCGCCCATAGGATCGGCGCATGAGCTACCCGCCCGCGTACCAGCCGCCCCAGAAGAAGTCCCGCGCCCACGTCTGGGTGCTCGGGATCGGCGGCGTGCTCGTTGTGCTCTCGCTGCTCCTCTGCGCGGGGGGTGGCTTCGGGACCTTCAACGCGGCCAAGGAGCTCATCGACCAGCCGATGCACAGCGGCAGCTACACGGTCTCGCTCGAGGACGGGGAGAGCACGAGCGTCTTCTCCGAGAACGAGTTCGCCTCGTGCACCGCCAGCGGACCGAACGGCCCGGTCGAGAACACCGCCGTGGCCGACGAGAACGTCTCCTTCGGCGACCGGGACCTGCACCGCGTGATGGCCATCGAGGCCGACGACAGCGGTAGCTACACCGTCAACTGCTCCGCCCCCTTCGTCGTGGGGCAGGGCATCTCCGTCGTGGGCACCGTCGTCGCGACCATCGGTGGCCTGCTCTGCTGCCTCGGCAGCGTCGTCGTGATCGTCGGCTTCGTCATCTGGATCGCGCGCCGGAAGTAATTCACTGGCCGCGAAGGGGGCGGACCTGCCACCTTCGTCGGGTGGAGACGAGCAGCACGCACCTGACCGCCCTCGGGTGGGACCCGGCCACGGCCGCGGCCTTCCGCGAGGAGGCGGAGGCCGCCCTCTTCGCGCTGGAGCCGGGTCGGGTCGGACGGGTCGACCGGGGGAGGGTCACGGTCCACACCGCCACCGGCGCCGCCCCGGCGCTGGTCCGACTGGGATCGGACAGCACTCGCGAGGAGGCGCCGACCACCGGTGACTGGGTGGGGCTGGAGCGGCGCGACGACGGCGACGTGGTCCGCCTCGTGCTGCCCCGCCGCAGCGCGATCGTGCGCAAGGTGGCGGGCAGGAGCTCTGCCGGGCAGGTGATGGCGGCCAACCTCGACCACGTGGTGATCGCGGTGCCCTTCGAGACCCGGGTGAACCTCGCTCGCATCGAGCGCTACCTCGCGCTCGCCTGGGAGTCCGGCGCCACGCCGCTCGTCCTGCTGACCAAGGCCGACCTCGCCTACGACCCCGAGGGGACCCTCGCCGAGGTGGCGGCCTCGGCCCCCGGCGCGTCGGTCCGGTCGGTCTCCGCGGAGACCGGGGAGGGCATCGAGGAGCTCGGGGAGGCCCTCGCCGGCGGCACGGCGGCGCTCATCGGGCAGTCCGGGGCCGGCAAGTCGACGCTCGTGGGCGCCCTGAGCGGCTCCGCGGACCAGCGCGTCGCGCAGACCCGCCAGGACGGCAAGGGCCGGCACACGACGACCGCCCGCGAGCTGATCCCGCTCCCGGGCGGCGGGGTGCTCATCGACACCCCCGGCCTGCGGGAGGTCGGCCTGCACGAGGACGGCGAAGGGGTGGCTCGCACCTTCCCCGACGTCGAGGAGCTGGCGGCTCGGTGCCGCTTCGGCGACTGCGCGCACGACACCGAGCCCGGCTGCGCGATCCGGGCGGCGCTCGAGGACGGGAGCCTCGAGCAGCGGCGGTACGACAGCTGGGTCAAGCTGCGGCGCGAGGCCGAGTGGATCGCCCGGCGCGCGGACCCGGTGGCCCGGGCGGCGGCCCGCAAGCAGTGGGCCGCGACGGGCAGGGAGGGGCGCAGGCGCGCCAGCCTCAAGCGGGGCGAGGATCCCTTCGGCTGAGGGCGCGGCTCAGAGCACGTCGTGCCCGGGGTGCCCGCCCCGGTTCAGTGCATCGACGACCTCGAGTGCCGAGCGCACGCGCGGCGTCTTGGGGATGACGCCGAGCCGGCCGGCCTGGAAGTCCTCGAAGGCGGTGATCAGCTCGTCGCGGGAGTTCATGACGAAGGGGCCGTAGGCGGCGACGGGCTCGCGAATCGGGCGGCCGCCGAGCAGCAGCACCTCCAGGGACGGGCTCCGGCTGTCCTGGCCGTCCTCCGCCGCGACCTCGATCGAGCCTCCCGAGCCGAAGACGGTCAGCTGTCCCTCACGCACGGGCCGGCGCTCCGGCCCGACGAGCCCGCGCCCGGAGAGGACGTAGGCCAGGCCGTTGAAGTCCGCACGCCACGGCAGGTGCATGCGGGCGCCGGGCGCCACGGTCGCGTGCAGCATCGAGATGGGGGTGGTCGTGATGCCCGGGCCCTCGTGCCCGTCCAGGTCGCCGGCGATGATGCGCACGAGGGCGCCACCGTCGTGGCTGGAGAGCAGGGTGACCTCGCCGGAGCGGATGTCCTGGTACTTCGGGTCGGTCATCTTCTGCGCCGAAGGCAGGTTGACCCACAGCTGGATGCCGTGGAAGAGGCCACCCTTCACGACGAGGTCCTCCGGCGGCGCCTCGATGTGCAGCAGCCCGGAGCCGGCGGTCATCCACTGGGTGTCGCCGTTGGTAATCAGCCCGCCACCGCCGTGGGTGTCCTCGTGGGCGAAGGTCCCGTCGATGATGTACGTGACGGTCTCGAAGCCGCGGTGCGGGTGCCAGCTGGTGCCGCGCGCCTCGCCGGCGGCGTACTCGACCTCACCCATCTGGTCCATGTGGATGAAGGGGTCCAGCCGACCCGTGTCGACGCCGGCGAAGGCCCGCCGCACGGGGAAGCCCTCGCCCTCGTGCCCCTGCGGCGCCGTCGTCACCGACAGCACGGGGCGGGAGGTCTCGGGCAGGGGCTGGCTGACCCGCGGGAGGGTCAGGATGTTCTCAACGGTCACGGCCGGCATGGTGCGCTCCTTCGCTCGTTGCTCACCATGGCCAACTATAGTTGAAAATCAAACATTCCTCGACCGTCGAACGCCAGCCCGCCGGCCCCCTTCGCGAAGGGAGCCGGCGCGGGCGCGGGGAGGATGGTCCGCATCATCCTCCGCGGGGGGAAGCGAGACCGTCTCGCTGGTGTGTCTCCTCGTGGTGCTCGGCCGACTCGTCGCCGTAGGCGTCGAGGACCTCCCGGCCGGCGTCCTCCACGGGGTGCTCGTGGGTGCTCTCCCGCAGCGGGGTGTGCGGGATGAAGAAGGTCGTGACGAAGACGACGAGCAGGATCGGCAGGCCGAGGGAGAAGGCGTCGCCGAGCTTCTCCGCCAGGCCCCAGCGCACGGCCGTGGCGACGGCGTTGGGCAGCTTGTCCAGCGTGCTCGGGTCGAGCACCGAACCGACGGAACCGACGTCCATGCCCGAGGAAGCCCCCTTCGCCATCCCGGCGGGCAGGTGGCCGGCGATCTGCTGCGCGAGCCCGTTCGTCATGACCGCGCCGTAGACGGCGATGCCGACCGTCGAGCCGACGTTGCGGAAGAACTGTGTCGAGGCGGTGGCCACGCCCATGTCGGAGCGGGCGACGACGTTCTGCACGACCATCGTGTACTGCTGCATCGCCATGCCCAGACCGATGCCGAGCACGACCATCGCGAAGGTCAGCTGGCTCTGGGTCGCGGTGTGGTCCAGTCGGGTCAGCAGCAGCACACCGAGGGCCATGACGGCGATACCGGTGAGCATGAAGGGCCGGTAGTGCCCGGTCCTGGTGACCATGAGGCCGGTGAGGATGCCGCAGATGATGAAGCCGAGCATCAGCGGGATGAGGATCAGGCCGGAGTTCGTCGCGTCCACCCCGATGACGCCCTGGGCGTAGACGGGGATGTAGATGATCGCGCCGAACATCACCATCGCGATGCCGAAGGCCGAGATCAGGCTCAGGGCGATGGTCCGCTCGGTGAGCAGCCGGAGGGAGAGCACCGGCTCGCTCGCCCGCAGCTCGATGAAGACGAAGGCCGCCGCCGAAAGGATGCTCAGCGAGAAGAGCGCCAGCGAGGTGTGCGAGCCCCAGGCCCAGGAGCTTCCGCCCATCGAGACCGCGAGCAGCAGGGCGACGAGGGCGGTGGAGAGGGTCGCGATGCCGGCGTAGTCGATCTTCGCGCGGCGCGGCTCGTGGGGCAGGTGGAGGAACTTCGTGATGAAGACGAGGACGAGCAGGCCGATCGGCAGGGTGACGAAGAAGAGCCAGCGCCAGCCGAGGTGGTCGGTGATCAGGCCCCCGGCGAGCGGCCCGGCGACGGAGGTCAGCCCGAAGACGGCGCCCATGATCCCCTGGTACTTCCCGCGCTGTCGGGGCGGGATGATGTCGCCGATGATCGTCTGCGACAACGGCATCAGGGTGCCCATGCCGAGCCCCTGGACGGCGCGGGCGGCGATGAGCATCCAGAAGCTCTGGGCGAAGCCGGCGAAGACGGTGCCGAGCATGAAGATCGAGATGCCGGCGATGTAGAAGCTGCGCCGGCCGTAGAGGTCGGAGAGCTTGCCGACGATCGGGACGGTGACCGCGGAGACGAGCATCGCGGCGGTCGCGACCCAGCTGTAGTGCTCCATGCCGCCGAGCTCGGCGACGATGCGGGGCAGTGCGGGGCCGACGATGGTCTGGCTGATCGAGGCGACGAGCATGCCGAGCATCAGCCCGACGAAGACCCGCCGGTGCTCGGGGCTCATCTTGTAGGGGGTGGTCGTGGCGCTCATGAGGCGCTCCCGGAGGTCGTGGGGGTGGATGGGATGCCGGTGCCGCGGCCGAGGTCGATCGCCAGCTTGTCCATGAGGCGGTCGAGCTCGGCGAGGTCCTCCTCGGGCCAGTCGACCAGCATCTCGGCGAGCAGGCCGGTGCGGGCGGTGCGCTCGGCGGCGAGGGCCTTGCTGCCCTCGGGGGCGAGCCGCACGATCGAGGCGCGACCGTCGCTCGGGTCGGGGAGGCGCTCGATCAGGCCGTGGGACTCCAGCCAGGTCAGCCGCCGACTGATGGTGGAGGCGTCGTTGCCGAGGGCCTCGGCGAGGTGGGACGTGCGCTGCCCCTTGCGGCAGTGCTGCAGCGTCGCCAGCAGCAGGTAGTCGGTGCGGCTCATCGCACGGGGGTCCTCGGCCTGTCGGCGGGCGACGAGCCGACCGAAGAGCCCGAAGACCTCACCGAGGGTCTCCTGCAGGTGCAGGCGGACCCCTTCGACATCAGTTGCGTGCATGTGACAAGTATATGTCTGCGTGATGCACGCATCCAAAT
>CAYLUX010000123.1:0-6488 GCA_964386935.1 uncultured Janibacter sp. | reverse complement strand
AGATCAGCGGCTGCCGGCAGCGCCAGCAGTGCGGGTAGGAGTGCTCGTAGGACTCGCGGCGCAGCAGGATCGTGCCGGGGCTGACCGCGTCGGTCTGCTCGCCCCGGGTGCTCGCCTTGAGCGCGTCGATGATCGGGGCATTGGCCTCGAAGACGAGCAGCCCCTCGTAGTGGGTGACGGGGGCGGTGAAGCGCCCGTCCTTGCCGACCGGCATGACCGCCTCGATGCCCTCGCGGTCGGTGACCTCCTTGTCGACCTCACCGAAGGCGCCGGCGGAGTGGACCAGGCCGGTGCCGTCGGTCGTCGTGACGGCCTCGTCGGCGGGGACGACGCGGAAGGCGTTCTCGTGGCCGGCGTAGTAGCTCATCGGAGGGGTGTAGGTGCGTCCGAGCAGCTGCTGGCCGGTGTACCGGCCGAGCACGGTGGGCTCCTCACCGAGCTCACGGGCGTAGGCGGCGAGGCGGGCCTCGGCGAGCACGTAGCGGGCACTGCCCCCTTCGACCCCGGGCACGGGAGCCTCGACCACGACGTAGTCGATGTCGGTGCCGACCATGACCGCCAGGTGGCTCGGGAGGGTCCACGGGGTCGTCGTCCACACGAGCAGGTGGGCACCGTCGAGCACCGGGTCCTCACCGGTGTCGTCCAGCCGCAGACCGACGGTGACCGAGGGGTCCTGCCGGGACTGGTAGACCTCGTCGTCCATCCGCAGCTCGTGGTTCGACAGCGGGGTCTCGTCGTTCCAGCAGTAGGGCAGCACCCGGAAGCCCTCGTAGACCAGCCCCTGGTCGTACATCGACTTGAAGGCCCAGATGACCGACTCCATGAAGCCGGGGTTGAGGGTCTTGTAGTCGTTCTCGAAGTCGACCCAGCGCGCCTGCCGGGTGACGTAGTCGCGCCACTCGCCGGTGTAGCGCAGCACCGACGCCCGGCACGCGGCGTTGAACTTCTCGATGCCGAGCTCGCGGATCTCGTCGGTGGTCTTCAGGCCGAGCTGGCTCATCGCCTCCAGCTCCGCGGGCAGCCCGTGGGTGTCCCAGCCGAAGCGCCGCTCGACCCGCTTCCCGCGCATCGTCTGGTAGCGCGGCACGACGTCCTTGACGTACCCGGTGAGCAGGTGGCCGTAGTGCGGCAGTCCGTTGGCGAAGGGCGGGCCGTCGTAGAAGACGAACTCGTTCTCGCCGTCCTTGCCGGGGTCCCGCTGGTCGATGGAGGCCTGGAAGGTGCCGTCGGACTCCCAGTAGCGCAGCACCTGACGCTCGATGTCGGGGAAGGACGGGGACGTGGCGACGGTGGTCGCGTCGGTGGTGGAGACCTTGGGGTAGGTCATCGCGGCGGCTCCGGGGGTGCTCGGGGTGGTCAACTCGTCCTCACGAGGACGACGGTTGCCCGCCGCGGTACCACCCCGCTTGTCCACCCCCTTCGCAGCGAAGGGAGGAGACCGCTCTTGGTCACCGGCCGTGACGTGGCCCGACGTCCGGGTCTAGTTGGGATCGACCGAAGGGGGTCGGTCCCGTTCTTCCGGAGGCTCGCCGCTGATGACGGCTCGAACGCCTGTGGCGTCAGTGTAACGCCGCGATAGCATGTCCCCAGCACTGCCGCGAGGCAGTCGCGCGCCTGAGGGGAAGCCGGTGGGAATCCGGCGCTGTCCCGCAACCGTGAGCCTTCATCGAGGCGAGCCGGAGGACCGAGGGCGACGCGAGGCTCACCACAACCCGTCGAGGACAACGGGTCGAGTCCGACGCGCACCAGCGTCCGGGTCGACCGCCGGTCCCTCGACAGAGAGAGATCGCCGACCATGCGCACCGCCCTCGCCCGTCTGGGCCTGATGTCCCTCCTCGCCGCCGGGGGCCTCGCCCTCGCGGCCCCCGCCCAGGCCGCGCCGGCGGACTCCGGCAGCTGCGACGGCGTGGCCGTCCTCGTCGAGCACGACGGCTCCACCGACGCCGGCTGCGCCGAGGGCGACCCGAAGACCGCTGGCGACGCGCTGGAGGCGGCCGGCTTCGAGATCAAGAAGGTCCAGTCCGACTCGCAGCTGCTGTGCTCGATCGACGGCGTCCCGGACACCTCGTGCGCCAAGGCACCCGAGGCCGACGCCTTCTGGGGATTCTTCACCGCCGACGGCAACTCCTGGGGCTTCGCGGACAAGGGGGTCTTCGCCTTCGACCCGAAGCCCGGCAGCACGATCGCCTTCAGCTTCGGCAGCGGTGACGAGCCCACGACGAAGCCGAAGAAGGCCAGCGCCGATGCGGCCTCCGCCGCGCAGTCGGCCTCCTCGGACGAGGGCACGAGCGCCGCTGACTCCGAGGACGCGAAGGACGACAGCGGCTCCAACGCCCTCGTCACCACGGTCGGCGGCGTCGTCGTCCTGGTGATCCTCGCCGGCGCCGGCTTCCTCGTCGCCCGTCGCCGCCGCGGCTGAGGCCGACCGTGCCCCTGGCCACCCCGCGTACCCTCCACCCGGGGGCGTGGTGGCTGTGGGCGATCGGACTGGCGGTCGCCTGCTCGCAGACCACGAACCCGCTCGTGCTGCTCATCGCGGCCGCCTCGGTGACCTTCGTCGTCCTCTCCCGGCGGAGCGCCTCCCCCTGGGGACGTGCCTTCGTGCTCTACGCCGTGCTCGGTGGCTTCATCATCGTGCTGCGCATCGCGCTGCACGTCCTCGTCGGGCACAAGTGGGGCGAGATCGTGATCCTGCCGCTGCCGGAGATCGGCCTGCCCTCGTGGGCCGCGGGCATCGGCCTGCTCGGTGACGTGCGGGTCGAGGGCCTGCTCGCGACGACCTTCGAGGGCATGCGCCTGGCGATGATGATCCTGTGCATCGGCGCCGCCAACGCCCTCGGCGACCCCAAGCGGCTGCTCGCGGCGCTGCCCGGTGCGCTGCAGGAGATCGGGACCGCGATCATCGTGGCGATCAGCGTCGCGCCGCAGCTGGCGACCTCTGTGCGCCGGGTGCACCGGGCCCGGCTGCTGCGCGGCGACTCGGCCCGCGGGCTGCGCGCCTTCCGCCGGGTGGCGATGCCGGTGCTCGAGGACACCCTGGAGCGATCCCTCACGCTGGCCGCCTCCATGGACGCCCGCGGCTACGGCCGCCGCGGCGAGGTCTCGGCGGCCCGCCACCGGCTCACCGGTGCCCTCACCCTCGGCGGCCTGCTCGCGCTGGCCGTCGGCAGCTACCGGCTCCTCGCCGGTCACGGCGCCACCTGGGTCGGGGTGCCCGCCCTGCTCCTCGGGGTGCTGCTCGCCGGGCTCGGCCTGGCCTCGGGCTCGCGCGCCGTGCAGCGGACCACCTACCGCCCCAGCCCCTGGCGCCTGCCCGAGACCCTCACCGCCCTCACCGGGCTGCTCGTCGCCGCCGGCGCGGTGGCCAGCGTCCGGTGGGAGCCGGACGCCATGAGCATGCCGCTCTCCCCCATCGGGCCGCCCGGTCTGCCCCTGCTGCTGACGACCGGCCTCCTCCTCGCGGCGCTGCCGGGTCTGGTCACACCCGAACCACCCGTGCCGCGTCGGCGGGTCCGCGGCCGAGCGAGGGTCGAGCCCGCCGCCCGCCGACACCCCCGGACCGAAGGGAGTCACCCGTGACCCTGCTACCCGAACCGGCCGTGGCCTTCGAGGACGTGACCATCACCTACGACGGCGCCTCCTCCCCCGCGCTCTCCCACGTCGACCTGACGATCGAGGAGGGCGAGCTCGCGCTCGTCGTGGGACGCACCGGATCCGGCAAGTCCACCCTGCTGCGGGCGATCAACGGGCTCGTCCCGCACTTCACCGGGGGCCGCCTGGAGGGCCGGGTCCTCGTCGGCGGTCGCGACACGTCGACCCACCAGCCGCGCGACCTCGCCGACCTCGTCGGCGTCGTCGGGCAGGACCCGCTCGCAGGCTTCGTCACCGAGACCGTCGAGGCCGAGCTCGCCTACGGCATGGAGCAGCTCGGCCTCCCTCCGGAGACGATGCGCCGCCGGGTCGAGGAGGTCCTCGACGTCATGGACATCGCCGAGCTGCGCGACGCCCCGCTGCGTGACCTCTCCGGCGGGCAGCAGCAGCGGGTGGCCATCGGCTCCGTACTCACCCAGGACCCCCGGGTCATCGTCCTCGACGAGCCGACCTCCGCCCTGGACCCGACCGCGGCGGCCGACGTGCTCGGCGCGATCTCCCGGCTCGTCCACGACCTCTCGACCACGGTCGTCGTCGCCGAGCACCGCATCGAGCGCGTCATCCACCACGCCGACTCGATCGTCCACGTCGAGGGTGGCCGGGTGGAGCACGCGGATCCCGCCCGGGCGATGGCCACCGCGAGCGTCGCGCCCCCGGTCGTCCGCCTCGGCCGGCTCGCCGGCTGGGACCCACTCCCGCTGTCGGTACGCGACGCGCGACGGGCGGCACGCCCCCTTCGCCGGCAGCTCGCCGGCCCGGCTGCCGCACCGCCGGCCCCGACCCCGCCCGCCGGCCTCGAGGCGAAGGGGGTCGGCGTCGTCCACGACCGGCTCGTCGCCGTCGACGACGTCGACCTGCATCTGGCGAGCGGGCGCATCACCGCGCTCATGGGGCGCAACGGCGCCGGCAAGTCCTCGCTGCTGTGGGCCCTGCAGGGCTCCGGGGAGCGCAGTCGCGGGCGCGTCGCGGTGCCCACCGACGACGGCCCCGTCGACCCGACGCAGCTGCCGCCCGCCGACCGCCGCCGCGCCGTCGGGCTGGTGCCGCAGACACCCACCGACCTGCTCTACCTGGACTCGGTCGGGGCGGAGTGCGCTCGTGCCGACGCGGACGCGGGTGCACCGCAGGGCACCTGCGCCGAGCTGCTCCACGACATCGCGCCGGGCATCGCGGCCGAGATGCATCCCCGCGACCTGTCCGAGGGGCAGCGGCTCGCGCTCGTCCTCGCGCTGCAGCTGACCGCCGACCCGCCCGTGCTGCTGCTCGACGAGCCGACGCGTGGGCTGGACTACACGGCCAAGGAGGCCCTCGGGCGGGCGCTGCGCACCGTCGCCGACCGGGGCCGGACGGTGCTGCTCTCGACCCACGACGTCGAGTTCGTCGCGGAGGTCAGCGACCGGATGGTCATCATGGCCGACGGGGAGATCATCGCCGACGGGCCGACGGGCGAGGTCGTGCTCTCCTCCCCCGCCTTCGCCCCGCAGGTGGCCAAGATCCTCGCGCCGCTGCCCCTCATCACCGTCGGGGCGGTCCGGGCCGCCCTCGGGGACCAGGCACCGGTGGGCTCGTGAGCGCCGGCGCCGTCGAGCTGCGCCCGCGGGCCGTCGCGGCCATCGGGCTGACGAGCCTGGCCGGGCTGCTCGCCTTCCTGTGGCCGCTCGTCATCACACCCGACTCCGCGCTGGCCCACTCCGGTGACGCCCCGCTCGTCTTCGCCGCGATCCTCATCGGCGTGCTCGCGGTCGTCCTCGCCGAGGTGAGCGACGGCGGCATGGACACCAAGGCCGTCGCGATGCTCGGGGTCCTCTCCGCCGTCGGCGCGATCCTGCGCCCCATCGGGGCGGGCACCGCCGGGCTGGAGGGGATCTTCTTCCTCCTCATCCTCGCCGGCCGGGTCTTCGGCCCCGGCTTCGGGTTCATCCTGGGTGCGACGACGCTCGCCGCGAGCGCCCTGCTCACCGCCGGCGTCGGGCCGTGGCTGCCCTTCCAGATGCTCGCCGCCGCCTGGGTGGCCATGGGTGCGGGCCTGCTGCCGCGGGCGAAGGGGGCCGGCGAGATCGTCATGCTCTGCGTCTACGGGGTCCTCACCGGACTGCTCTACGGGGCGGCGCTGAACTTCTCCTTCTGGCCCTTCACCGTCCAGGGCGAGGAGTCCCTCAGCTTCGTCGCCGGGGCACCGGTGACGGAGAACCTCACCCGCTTCCTCGCCTTCTCGCTCGCGACCTCGCTGGGCTGGGACCTCGGGCGGTCGCTCACCAATGCGGTGCTCATCGCCCTGCTGGGCCGCCCGGTCCTCGGCGCGCTGCGGCGCTCCGCCCGCCGCGCCTCGTTCCGGCCACGGACTCCGGCGCCGAGCGATCTGGGAGGATGACGCCCATGCCGACCGATCTGCACCGAGAGAATGGGTGGCTCAGCCACGAGGAGCTGGAGGGTGTACGGGGCAGGGTCCCGATCCTCTACGTCCTGGCCGTCCCCGTGCGGGTGGCGGACAACGGCTCGGTCACCGACGTCGGGCTGCTGCTGCGCGCCACCGAGGCCGGGACCATGGAGCGTGAGCTCGTCGCCGGTCGGGTGAAGTACCACGAGCAGGCGCGGGACGCCCTCGTGCGCCACCTCGAGAAGGACCTCGGCCCGATGGCGCTGCCCTCGGTGCCCCCGTCGCCGGTGCCCTACACGATCGCGGAGTTCTTCCCCACCCCCGGCGTGACGCCGTACCACGACCCACGCCAGCACGCGGTCGCGCTGTGCTACATCGTCCCCGTGCGCGGCGACTGCGCCCCGCAGCAGGACGCCCTCGACCTGGCCTGGCTCACCCCGGAGGAGGCCAGCGAGACCGC
>CAYLUX010000122.1:0-6636 GCA_964386935.1 uncultured Janibacter sp. | reverse complement strand
AGGTGACCGAGGCCTTCTTCGAGGTGGGTGGGCAGTACCGGCGCAACGTGTGAGCGCCGCTAGCGTGGACCCGTGAGCACCGACCGCTGGCCCGCACGGGTCTACGCCGAAGGGGAGGAACCGGACTACCGCTTCTCCCTGGCCAACGAGCGCACCTTCCTCGCGTGGCTGCGGACCGGGCTGGCGCTCATCGCCGCAGGGGTCGCCGTCGACTTCGTCGACCTCGACGTCGGCGATCTCACCACCCGAGTGCTCTCCGTGGTGCTGCTGGGGCTCGGAGCGCTCAGTGCGATCTTCGCGTGGGTGCGCTGGTCCGGTGGCGAGCGAGCGATCCGACTCCACCAACCCTTGCCCGCCATGGGTGTCGGAGCCGCCGTGATCGTCGCGGCCCTGCTGGTGGTGGCCGGGGTACTCGTGGTCGCGGCGGTGCTCCCGTGAGTGACGGTGGCGCTCCCGCGGCCGAGCCGGCCCACGCTCCCCCGCCGGGCTTCCAACCCGAGCGCACGGTCCTGGCGTGGCACCGGACCGCGCTGGCCTGCGCGGCCGGCGCGGCACTGATCGCCCGACACACCGCCACGGTGCTCGGGCCGATCGTCCTCGTCGTCTTCGTCGCGACATTGGCCCTGTCGGTGGTCGCCTTCGTCCTCGGTCGCCACCGCTACGAGATCGCTGCCGACGAACCCTCACGCCGCCGGGACGGGCGCGCCCCCGCCGCGCTGGCCGTCGCGGTCCTCGCGCTGGCCCTGACCGAGCTGCTCTCCCTCACCCTCCAGGAGGTGCCCTGATGCAGGACGACCTGGCCGCCCCCGTCGAGCTGACCGCTCCCCCGCACCGCGTGGTCTCCCTCGTACCGAGCCTCACCGAGGCGATCGCCGAGACCTGCCCGGACCTGCTCGTCGGTGCCACCGACTGGTGCACCCACCCGGCCGACCTCGACGTCACCCGGGTGCGCGGCACGAAGAACCCCAACCTGCACGCGATCGCCGGCCTCTCCCCCGACCTCGTCATCGCCAACAAGGAGGAGAACCGCGAGCTCGACGTGCGACGACTGCGTGATCGCGGCATCGACGTGTGGGTCACCGACATCGAGGACGTCCCCTCGGCGCTGACGTCGATGCGCCGGCTCCTCACCGAGGCGCTCGACGTCGCGGTGCCCGACTGGCTCGAGCGGGCCGAACAACTCTGGGGCACATCGGCTCCCACCGACCGGGGCACGGTCGTGGTCCCGATCTGGCGCGACCCGTGGATGGCCGTCGGGCCGCGGACATACACCACCGACCTGCTCGCCCGCCTCGGCTGGACCAACGTGCTGGCCCCTTCGAGGCTCCTCGCTGGCGCTCGTCGCACCTCAGGGACCGGAGGTGACCGCTACCCGCACGTCGACCTCACGGACATCGACCGGGAGGGCATCGATCTGGTCCTCCTGCCCGACGAACCCTACGAATTCACCCCCGAGGACGGACCGGAGGCCTTCACCCACGCCCCCACCCGCCTCATCAGCGGACGACTGCTCACCTGGTACGGCCCCGCCATGGTCGAGGCCCACGAAGCGCTCGCCGGCGGCTGAGCAAGCGGACCCGAGCGACCGGGCACGGCGAAGGGGGTCGGTCACCGCGACGGTGACCGACCCCCTTCGTGCTGTGCTGTTACCTCAGCGGTTCACGGCAGCCGCGGCATCGATGATGCCGTCGCCGTAGAAGCCGTTGAAGTCCACGTCACCGGTGCACTGCGCGTTGTAGGACTCCGGGATCGGAGCCGGATAGTCGAAGAGGCTCGGCTCTGGGCACGGGGTGTCCTGGGCGGTCCCCATCATGATGTCCCGAACGGTGTCGGCGTCGAGTCCGAAGCCGGCCTTGCCGTTCTGGTGGCCGTACCGGGAGACGATGAGCGCCGCGACACCCGCCGCGTGCGGCGAGGCCATCGAGGTGCCCTGGTAGTACTCGTAGTACGCGCAGGTCTCACCACGGTTCTTGCCCTTGCCGGGCTTGTCGGCACAGTCCTTGATGACGAAGCCCTCCTGCTCGGGGACCACGTTGCCGTCCTCGTCGACGGAGCCCTCGGCCTTGACGACGTTCTCCGGGACCGAGGAGAGGATCATGCTGTCCGGGTTCGGGCCGGTGGCGTTCGGGTAGTCGTAGGCGTCACCGCCCGGGGCGGCCACCTCGATCTGGCCGGACTCGAGGTCTGTCGTGTAGTTCGAGTAGTAGGCCTTGCGCTTGGTCGGACCCACCGAGGAGACGCCGATGACGTCCTTGTGCTGCGTCGGCAGGTCGAGGCAGTTGGCCGGGTCGATGGTCCGGTCGTGCTCGTTGCCCTCCGGGTAGTTCGGGCTGGAGGTGTCGGTGCCCGGGTTGGCCAGGTCGGTCGCCGCGTTGCCCAGGGCGCCGACGAGCGTCACGTCCTTCTCGTGGGCGTAGTCCAGGGCCCGCGAGACCGACTCGATGATCATGTCCTGCTCGGCGGCCTCCTCGGGGCTGTCCTCGGGGGCACCGCCGTTGCAGTAGTAGGCCCACGGGTCGACGTAGAAGCTCATGTTGACCACGTCGATGCCGTTGTCGGCGGCGTAGGTGAGGGCGTTGACGGTCGGGCCGACGAAGAAGTAGCCCGCGTCCTGGCCGGCGCGGATGTTGACGATCCCCGCGTCCGGTGCCACGCCGGAGACACCGCGCCCGTTCATCGCAGCGGCGATGGTGCCGGCGACGTGGGTGCCGTGGCCGCCGTTGTCGACGTCAGCGGGGTCGACGCAGCCGTCGTACTCACACGGCCCGTCGATCTCGGGGATGTCGGTGACGAAGTTCCGCGAGAGCTTGTGGTCGAAGTTCGGCGCGATGTCCGGGTGGCTGGCGTCGACGCCGGTGTCGATGACGCCGACCTTCACCCGCTTGTCACCGGCCTCGGTCTTGTGCGCCTCCTTGGCGTTGATCATGTCCATGCCCCAGAGACGCTCGTCCAGGGGGTCGGAGGTGCCCTTCTTGTACTTGCCCTTGCCGTTGTTGCTGCCCGGGCCGTTGCCGTTGCCCTGGGCCTTGCCGGATCCGAAGGCCGGGTTCTGCCCCGGCCGCTCGACGGCGTCCTTCTTCGGCTCGGGCGCGTGCCCGACGACGCCCTCGGCCGCGGCCCCGTAGACCCCGCTCATCGAGCGCGCCTTCTTGGCGAAGTTCGCGTCGGTCGAGGTGACGGTGACCATGCCGACCCGGTCGTTGACCGAGGTGACGTCGGCGCCGGCCGCCTTGAGCTGCTTGGCGAGGGCGGCAGCGCTGCCGTTGCGCTCCGCGAGGACGACGTAGTTCTCCGCGTCGCCGTTGCCGGTGGTGAAGGTGATCGAGCTGCTGGTGTCAGCAGGCGCCGCGGCGGCACTCGAGGCCGCCGCCATTCCGGTCAGTCCGAGCGAGATCGCGCCCAGGACCGAGACCATGCGTTGGTGTCGCATGCAATTCCTCCCAGTGAAGGGCGGTGGCACCGTCGCCACCGCCACCACGGAGGGTATTGGGTCCGGAGCGCGGATGGGGGTTACGCGCCGGAGAATCAGCAGCGGCCCCCGCCGCGGAGGGGATCCTCTCCGGTGCGGGGGCCGCTGGTGACGCTCATCGTCCGGCGGACGGCTACTTCAGCTCCTTGCTTGAGAAGCCGAGGGTGCGGCGGGCGACGACGAGCAGCTGGATCTGCTGGGTGCCCTCGAAGATGTCGAGGATCTTGGAGTCCCGGGCCCACTTCTCGAGGAGGTGGGTCTCGGCGTAGCCGGTGGCCCCGGCGAGCTCGACGCACGCGAGGGAGACATTGACGCAGGTGCGTCCCGCCTTCGCCTTGGCCATCGAGGCCTCCATCGAGTTGGGCTTGCCGTTGTCGGCCATCCAGGCGGCGCGGAGGGTGAGCAGGTAGGCGCTCTGGTAGTCCGCCTCCATCTCGATGAGCCGGGCCGCGGCCGCGGACTGCACGTTCGCCGGCCGGTCCCAGTCGACCTCGATGCCGCCCTCGGCGAGCAGCTCCGTCGTGCGGTCCAGCGCGGCCCGGGTCAGCCCCAGGGCCATCGAGGCGACGAGCGGGCGGGTGTTGTCGAAGGTCTGCATGGCCCCGCCGAAGCCGCCCTCGGTCTTGATCTCCGGGTCGCCGAGCAGGTCCTCGGCGGGCACGCGGCAGTCATCGAGGATGAAGGCCGCGGTGTCCGAGGCCCGGATGCCGAGCTTGTGCTCGAGGCGGGCCAGCTTCAGCCCGGGGTTGTCGCGGCGGACGACGAAGGACTTGATGGCCTGCTTGCCGAGGCTGCGGTCCAGCGTCGCCCACACGACGACGAGCTCGGCCCGCTCGCCGGAGGTGACGAAGATCTTCTCCCCGTTGAGGACGTACTCGTCGCCGTCCTTGACCGCCGTGGTCCGGATGGCGCCGGAGTCCGAGCCCGTGTCGGGCTCGGTGATCGCCATCGCGGCCCACTTGCCGGCGTAGCGCTCCTTCTGCTCGTCGTTGGCGACGGCGGCGATGGCCGCGTTGCCCAGCCCCTGGCGCGGGATGGACAGGGTCAGACCCACGTCACCGCGGCAGGTCTCCAGGATGGAGAGCACCGAGGAGAGGTTGGAGCCGTTGCGGGTCTCCTTCTCCCCCTTCGCCGTCCGGCCGGAGCCGACCGCGGCGACGTCGCCCTCCTCGGCACCGTCGTCCTTGCTGCGGGTCGAGGACGAGGCGCCGGCACCCTGGCTGGCGCCGCCGTCGGCCATGCCGTCGATGACCGCCGAGACCAGGTCCAGCTCGGCGGGGTACTCGTGCTCGGCGCGGTCGTACTTGCGCGAGACGGGCCGGAAGACCTCCTCGGCCATGCCGCGCGCCTGGGAGACGAGCGGGCGGAACTTCTTCGGAACCTCGAGATCGATCATCGTCGTGTCCTTGTGGTCTGTCGTGTCTGTGGGTCTGTGGGGAGGTCGCGGCTCAGACGAGCAGCGTGCCCTCGAGGACTCCGGCGCCCCGCAGGTCGCGGTACCAGCGCTCGTTGTCGAACTCCTTGACGAAGCCGTGGCCGCCGAGCAGCTGGACGCCGCTGGAACCGATCCACGTGGCGTGGCGGGCGACGAGGCTGCGCGCCTGGGCGATCTCGGCGGAGGCGTCCTCGCCGCGGTCGAGCCGGGCGGCGGCCTTCCACACCACGAGGCGCAGACCGGCCAGCTCGATGGCGATGTCGGAGACGGTGAAGGCGACGGCCTGGCGGTAACCGATCGGCTCCCCGAAGGCCTTGCGCTCCTTGACGTACTCGCTGACGTGGTCGAGCACGGCCTGGCTGGTGCCGACGGCCGCTGCGGCCCAAGCGAGCCGGGCCCGGCGCACGGCGTCGGCGTGGTCCTCGGTCGCGCCGAGGAGGTCCGAACGCGGGACCCGGGCGCCCTCGAGGTGCAGCCGGGCGGTGCGCGCCGCACGCACACCCATGGCCGGGTCGTCCTCGACCTGGACGCCCTCGGTGCCGGGCCGGACGATGACCAGCCGCGGCTGGCCGTCGATCTCGGCGGAGACGACGAACAGGTCAGCGGTCTCGGCGCCCGGGACGATCGCCTTGACGCCGGTGAGGACGACCTCGTCGCCCTCGGTGACCCCCTTCGTCCGCAGCGCGAAGGGGTCGAAGAGCACCTGCGGCTCCTGCAGCGCCAGGGCGGCGGCCGGCGGGTTCTCCCCGGTGAACTCCGGGAGGTAGGTGGCCTGCTGGTCGGCGTCGCCGTAGGAGGCGATGGCGGTGGCCACCGCGGCGGGGGCCATGATCGCGGCGGCGATACCCATGTCGCCGCGGGCGAGCTCCTCGAGCACGAGGCTGGCGGTCACCGCGGAGCGCTCCTCGGCGATGCCCTCGAGCTCGGCCGGGACGCCGATGAGGTGCAGGCCGATCTCGGCGGCGGCCGAGCGCACCTCCTCGGGGACGGCGCGGTCGGTGTCGGCCTGCGCCGCCGCGGGACGGATGGCCTCCTCGGCGAGCTCACGGGCGACGCCCGAGAGCATCTGCTGGTCCTCGGAGGGAGTGAGGTCGAAGAGCGGCTTCGGCCCGACCTTGGCGGCACGGGCGGGGTCGCCCGACCCCTTCCGGCGCGCGAAGGCGCGACCGGCCGCGGTCTGGGCCTTGAAGCCGGTGACGGCGCCCCGGTAGAGGTACTTTTCGACCCGGGCACGCACCTCCTTGTCCTTCAGGCCGGGCAGGCCGCCGGCCTTGGCGATGAGTCGCAGGCCGAGGCGCTGGCCGCGGTCGGCCAGGGACGTGGTCTGGGTGGAAGCCATGGTGACTACCCCTTCACAGCGGATGTCGGATCAAAGTGCTCGATACAGACAGTACCGGCTACGAGCAGTACCGGTAAACCCGCGGGTCACAAGAAGGCCCCGTGACCTCCCCTACGCGCGGGCGTGACGACGGGGCGGGACCTCGATGGGGAGACGGACTGGGAGTCGGTGACAGGACACACACCACCGCGGCGGAATACCGAGGTCACGGCGCGGTAACCTGCCCGCATCCGGGTGTCCATGCAGACCCCCGGAGGCACCGGGAATCACGCGAGAGGGAATCACAGCATGGTCGACGTGGACGCCGCCTTCGAAGGGTCGGGACTGACCAACGAAGCGGTCAAGGAGTACGTGCGGCACTGGGCCGGGATCACCCAGCCGGACCGGATCGAG
>CAYLUX010000121.1:0-6644 GCA_964386935.1 uncultured Janibacter sp. | reverse complement strand
CTTCGGCCGTAGACGGCCTTCGCACCTCAGGGACCGGGAGGGGCCCCGCACCTCAGGGAGCGAGAGGGCCTCGCACCTCAGGGACCGGGCTGCTCAGGGGGCGAGGAGGTCGAGGAGGTACTGGCCGTAGCCGCTCTTGAGGAGGTTCTCGCCGCGGGCGCGGAGTGCGGCGTCGTCGATGAAGCCCATCCGCCAGGCGACCTCCTCGGGGCAGCCGACCTTGAGGCCCTGGCGGCCCTCGAGGGTGCGCACGTAGTTGCCGGCGTCACCGAGGGAGTCGAAGGTGCCCGTGTCCAGCCATGCGGTGCCGCGGGGGAGGACCTCGACGTGCAGCTTCCGGTCGGCCAGGTAGCTGCGGTTGAGGTCGGTGATCTCCAGCTCGCCGCGCGGTGACGGGCGCAGCGCCCGCGCCCGCTCCACGACCGTCTCGTCGTAGAAGTAGAGGCCCGGCACGGCGAAGCGGCTGCGCGGTCGGGCCGGCTTCTCCTCGAGGGCGAGGGCCCTCCCTTCGTCGTCGAAGTCGACCACGCCGTAGGCGCTCGGGTCCGCCACCTGGTACCCGAAGATCGCCGCCCCGTCGACGTCGTGGAAGCGGCGCAGCCGCGTGCCCAGCCCCGGCCCGTAGAAGATGTTGTCCCCGAGCACGAGCGCCGCCGGCCCGCCCGCGAGGTGCTCCTCACCGATGAGCAGGGCCTGGGCCAGCCCGTCCGGGCTCGGCTGCTGCGCGTAGCTGATGGTGGCGCCGAACTGGCTGCCGTCCCCGAGGAGGCGGCGGAACTGCTCCGCGTCCTGCGGCGTGGTGATGACGAGGATCTCCCGGATGCCCGCGAGCAGGAGGGTGCTCAGCGGGTAGTAGATCATCGGCTTGTCGTAGACCGGCACCAGCTGTTTGGAGACCCCGAGCGTGATCGGGTGCAGTCTGGTCCCGGTCCCCCCGGCGAGGATGATCCCGCGCATGTCCGAAGGCTAGTGGGCGCTAGGCTCCGGGACCATGGCTCGCTCCGGAGAACGTCGCTCACCTGTCATCGCGCTCGCCCTGGTGATCGCACTCGGCGTGCTCGTGGTGGCCGTGTGGGCCTTCGTCATCGTCGACTTCCGTAGAGCCGCCTCCCCGGCCAGCAGCACCTCGAGCACCACCTCGAGCACCACCTCCTCGTCGACGAAGGGGACGGCCGCCGCCACCAAGGCCGCCGCCACCGGGGGAGCGGACAAGCACTCGGCGAAGAAGACGATGAAGCAGGCGCGCACCGCGCTCGCCGGTGATGACGCGCGTGTGCTCGTGCTCGGCGACTCCACCGGCGACGGCGCGGACGAGTGGGTGCGGATGTGGGCCTCCGACGAGGGCCTCTACGTCTCGAACTGGCAGGACGGCTACTACGCCGGGGTCGGTGACGAGACGCAGGTGTGGAACGCGTCGATGGAGGACGAGGCCACCGCAGACGACGCCCTCGAGCAGTGGTCGGACCTGCAGCCGGCGAGCGCCCCCGACGTCGTCCTGCTCAGCTACGGGCACTACTACGACTCCGGCAAGGAGGCCCGGAAGTCGCTGGCCTCGCTGCACGAGCAGCTCGAGGAGGACCTGCCCGACGCGGCGGTGCTCGTCGTGCTGCAGAACCCCGAGGCCGATGACGCGAATGCCCCCGTGCGCACGGCGATCGGCAAGTGGGCGAAGGGGGCGGGCCTGCCCACGATCGACGTGGCCGAGGCCTTCGAGGAGTCCGACCAGCCGGAGGCCAATCTGCGGCTGACGGACAAGCAGCCCTCCCAGGCCGGGCAGGAGCTCTGGGTCGAGACCGTGCAGGACGCCCTGGACTGATTCCGCACCCATCGGTGCTCCGCGGTCGGACTTAGCCATTACTAGTACTGACCGTAGTATTTAATTTACACGGTCACGTCGTGACTAGATCCGACCAACGGAGGTGGGGGCATGCGGATCGTCCTCGGAGCACCCGGCAACGGAGTGCTCCTCAAGACCGCGATCAAGGAGTTCCTCGAGGGGGATGCCCGGGTCGAGGAGGTCATCGACCTGTCGGAGCCGGACATCACCTACCCGGAGGTCTCCGTCCGGGCGGCCGAGACGGTGCTCGCCGGCGACGCCGACCGGGCAGTGCTCGTGTGCGGGACGGGGGTCGGGACCGCGATCGCCGCCAACAAGGTGGCGGGGATACGAGCGGCGACCGCCCACGACCTGATCACGGTGCGGGGTGCCGTGGAGAACTACGACGCACAGATCCTCTGCATGGGGCAGGCCGTCATCGCCCCCGCCCATGCGCAGGCCCTGGTCGACCTGTGGCTCGACCTGGAGCACGACCCGAACAGCTCGTACGCACCCAAGCTGCTCGAGATCGAGGACATCGAGAAGCGCACGGCAGCCGCCGCGCCGGGGACGAAGGAGTAGGGCCGTGGACGTCGACTTCCCGCTGTGGCTGCGGGCGCAGCACCTGCTGAACTTCGTGCTGCTGGGCATGCTCATCAGGTCCGGGATCGAGATCCTTTCCTCGCTGCCGCGGCTGTGGTGGCGGCGTGACTGCGCCCCGGGCACCGAGTGGCTGAAGTTCACCAGGCGCGAGCTGCCCAAGGAGGAGGGGGTCTACACCTCCCTCATGGACGAGAGGTCGGTGCACCCGACGCTGGCGCTGCCGGGCCGGGAGAACATCGGCCTCGGACGGCACTGGCACGGGCTGTCGGTGATGTTCTGGGTGCTCAACGGCATCGTCTACATCACGCTGCTCTTCGCGACCGGGCTGTGGCGGCGCATCGTCCCGACCTCGTGGGACGTCTTCCCGGAGGCCTGGGAGTCGCTGACGATGTACCTGAGCCTCGAAACACCCGACATCAGCCACTTCCAGCCCTACGACTCGCTGCAGATGCTCGGCTACACCTTCGTCATCTTCGTCCTGGCGCCCTTCCAGATGATCACCGGCGTCGCGATGTCGCCGGCGATCCGGAACCGGTTCCCGCGCTTCGTGAAGATGTTGGGTGGCCACCAGGGGGCCCGGTCCCTGCACTTCATCGGTCTGGTGATCTTCTCCGGGTTCGTCGTCATGCACGTCTCGCTCGTCTTCCTCGTCCACCGGGACCACAACGTCATCAACATGGTCTTCGGTGGCGGCGAGGTCACCGCGGCACGGGCGGCCCAGGCGTTGACGATCCTCATCACGACCATCGTCGCGGTCGTGGTCTTCTGGATCGCGCTGTCCTACTGGTCCCTGGCCGACCGGGCCCGGGCACACCGGTTGACGGCCAGCGTCACCGAGGTCGGACGCCGGATCTTCCTCAACCACCTGCGTCCCCTCCCCGCCGGGCGTGGGGCGTGGACAGAGGACGACATCTCCGAGTTCCACTGGACCAACGGCCTGCCGCCCACGGAGGACGAGTCGCCCGAGTGGGTCCGGGCGCGGGACAACGACTGGGAGGGGCTGACGATCACGCTGCGTGACGACATCAACGACACGGAGAAGGAGCTGACCCTCGCGGAGCTGCACGCGCTGCCGAAGCACTCCTACATCGCCACCCACACCTGCATGCAGGGCTGGTCGGCGACCTCCCGGTGGGCCGGCGCCCGGCTGACCGACGTGATGTCGGTGCTCGGCCCGCGGCCGGAGGGCGCTCGCTACCTGCTCGTGGAGTCCCACGGTCTGGCCCAGAAGATGTACGACAACCGGCCGCGCGAACCCTTCTACGCCTGCATCGACCTGGACACGATGGGGGAGGAGCGGACGATCCTGGCCTACGAGCGCAATGGTCACCCGGTGGACCTCCACCTGGGTGGCCCGGCACGGATGCGCGCAGAGTCCAACCACGGGTACAAGCACGTGAAGTGGGTTGCGAGGATGATGTGGATCCACGACTACGCCGACTACGGTGACGGTCGTGGCGGGACCAGAGAGGACTCGGCGCTGCAGGCGTTCAACGGAAGGATCTGAGCACACATGGCGGAGATCGTCGCGACACGCTTCCTCGTCGAGGGCATCGCCGACGAAGGTGACGTGACGAAGGCGTTGCAGGCGCTGTACGACGTCTTCGCCAGCCAGGGCCTGGGCCAGGCGACCTTCGAGCTCGTGCCGGGCGAGGCCGCCCGGCTGTGGGTCAAGCACAAGGCGAGCGTCACCCCCAGCGCGGAGCCGATCGCCCAGGCCCTGGCCCGGGCCGGGGACTACCGGGTCGTCGACGGCTGATGGACCTCACCCTCGAGCCGACCCCGATCCCGGGGCTGCTCGTACTGCGCTCACCGCTCCACCGCGACGCCCGCGGCTGGTTCACCGAGGCCTGGCAGCGGGAGAAGATGACCGCGCTCGGGCTGCCGGACTTCGGGCCGGTGCAGCACAACATCTCCCACAACGTCTCCCGGGGCGCCACCCGCGGGATCCACGCCGAACCCTGGGACAAGCTCGTCACCGTCGTCGCCGGGTCGGTCTTCGGCGCGTGGGTCGACCTGCGCGAAGGGGAGGGCTTCGGGCGGACCGTCACCCACGAGATCGAGCCGGGCACGCTCGTCTTCGTCCCCCGCGGCGTCGGCAACTCCTACCAGGCGCTCGCGGACCACACGGTCTACTCGTATCTCGTCAACGAGCACTGGCGCCCCGACCTGCGCTACCCGGCCCTCGCCCTCGACGACCCGGACGCCGCGATCAAGTGGCCGATCCCCTTGGACCACGCGCAGATCAGCGACAAGGACCGGGCCAACCCGCGGTTGGCGGGGGTGACCCCCTTCGTCCCGCGGCGTCCGCTGCTCCTCGGGGGAAGCGGGCAGATCGGCCGGGCGCTGCAGCGGGTCTTCCCCGACGCGCTGGCTCCCACTCGCGGGGACATCGACCTCGCCGACCCGGCCGCCGTCGCGGGGATCGACCTGCGTGAGCACGACGTCGTCATCAACGCCGCGGCCATGACCGCGGTCGACGACGCGGAGACGGACGAAGGGCGCCGCCTCGCCTGGCGCCTCAACGCCGAGCTGCCGACCCAGCTGGCGCGCAAGGCCGCCCGCGAGGGCGCCGCCCTCGTGCACTTCTCCAGCGACTACGTCTTCGACGGGCGGCGCGAGGTGCACGACGAGGACGAGGGCTTCTCGCCGCTCGGGGTCTACGGGCAGAGCAAGGCCGCGGGCGACCTCGCCGTCTCCGCGACGCCGCGGCACTACCTGCTGCGCACCTCCTGGGTGATCGGGGAGGGGCACAACTTCGTGGCGACGATGGCCCGGTTGGCGGGCGAAGGGGGTGCCCCCTCCGTCGTCGACGACCAGCACGGGCGGCTCTCCTTCGCCGAGGAGATCGCCGCGGCGACCAAGCACCTCGTGGTGGGGCAGGCCCCCTTCGGCACCTACGACGTGACGCAGGCGGGTGAACCGATGACCTGGGCGGGGATCGCTCGTGAGGTCTTCGCGCTGTGCGGGCGCGATCGTGGGGACGTGACCGCCGTGACGACGCAGGAGTACGCCGCCGGGCGGGCCATCGCGCCGCGGCCGAAGTGGAGCACGCTGTCGCTGGATCGGTTGCGCGCCACCGGCTTCGAGCCGCGGGACCAGCTCGAGGTCCTGCGTGAACATCTCGAGGAGGACTGACCGTGCGCGTACTCGTCACCGGGGGAGCCGGGTTCATCGGGAGCAACTTCGTGCACCGCACGCTGGCCACCCGCCCGGACGCGGAGGTGACCGTCCTGGACGCGCTCACCTACGCCGGCAGCCGGGCCTCGCTGGAGGGAGCGCTGGACCGGGTGCACTTCGTCGAGGGCAGCGTGGTCGACGCGCCGCTCGTGGACTCGCTCGTGGCGGAGTCGGACGTCGTCGTGCACTTCGCCGCCGAGTCCCACAACGACAACTCGCTGGCCTCGCCAGCTCCCTTCGTGCAGACGAATGTCGTCGGGACCTACGAGCTGCTCGAGGCGGTGCGGCGCCACGGGGTGCGTTACCACCACATCTCGACCGACGAGGTGTACGGGGACCTCGCGCTCGATGACCCGGAGCGCTTCACCGAGGCGACGCCGTACAGCCCCTCGAGCCCGTACTCCTCGACGAAGGGCGCCTCGGACCTGCTCGTGCGGGCATGGGTGCGCTCCTTCGGCATCGCCGCGACGATCTCGAACTGCTCGAACAACTACGGCCCGCGCCAGCACGTGGAGAAGTTCATCCCCCGCCAGATCACCGAGGTGCTCGACGGGCGACGGCCGCGCCTCTACGGGGACGGGCGCAACGTGCGCGACTGGATCCACGTCGACGACCACAACGACGCCGTCTGGACGATCATCGACCGCGGCGAACCGGGGGAGACCTACCTCATCGGGGCCGACGGCGAGGTCGACAACCGCACCGTCGTCGAGGAGGTGCTCGAGCTGATGGGACGTCCTCGGGGGGACTTCGAGCACGTCACTGACCGGCCCGGGCACGACCGGCGGTACGCGATCGACGCGAGCCGGCTGCGGCGCGAGCTCGGGTGGGAGCCGCGCTACCGGGACTTCCGCTCCGGGCTCGCAGCGACGATCGAGTGGTACCGGGCGAACGAGGCGTGGTGGCGCCCCCAGAAGGCCGCCGCCGAGGACCGGTACGCCCGCTCGGAGCGGGTGCTCCCCCCTTCGCCCTGAGCGGCGGGTCGCGGTTGCTGCCCCTCCTCCCGGCTGCCCCTCCTCCGGGCGGTTCGAGGTTTGGGTGCTCG
>CAYLUX010000120.1:3841-6657 GCA_964386935.1 uncultured Janibacter sp. | reverse complement strand
CGGGGGCGCCGGTCTTGATCTGGCCGCAGTCGGTGGCCACGGCCAGGTCGGCGATCGTCACGTCCTCGGTCTCCCCGGAGCGGTGGCTCATCATCGAGGCGAAGCCGGCCCGGGTCGCCATGGCGACGGCGTCCATCGTCTCGGTGAGCGACCCGATCTGGTTGACCTTGACGAGCAGCGCGTTGGCGGCGCCCTCCTTGATGCCGCGGGCGAGGCGCTCGGGGTTGGTGACGAAGAGGTCGTCACCGACGAGCTGGACCTTGGAGCCGAGGCGGGTGGTGATCTCCTGCCAGCCCTGCCAGTCGTCCTCGTTGAGCGGGTCCTCGATGGACACGAGCGGGTAGGCGTCGACGAGCTCGGCGTAGTAGTCGACCATCTGCTCGGCGCTCCTGCTCTGCCCCTCGAAGGTGTAGCTGCCCCCTTCGTGGAACTCGCTCGCGGCCACGTCGAGAGCCAGCGCGACGTCGGTGCCGGGCTCGTAGCCGGCCTTCTTGATCGCGTCGAGGATCAGGTCGAGGGCCTCGCGGTTGCTGCCGAGGTTGGGGGCGAAGCCGCCCTCGTCACCGAGGCCGGTGGCCAGGCCCTTGTCCTTCAGGACGGCCTTGAGCGCGTGGTAGACCTCCGCGCCCCAGCGCAGCGCCTCACGGAAGGAGGGCGCACCGATCGGCGCGATCATGAACTCCTGGATGTCGACGTTGGAGTCCGCGTGCGATCCGCCGTTGAGGATGTTCATCATCGGCACCGGCAGGACGTGAGCGTTGGGGCCGCCGACGTAGCGGAAGAGCGGCAGCCCGGAGGACTCGGCGGCGGCCTTGGCCACCGCGAGCGAGACGCCGAGGATCGCGTTGGCGCCGATCGTGCCCTTGTTGTCGGTGCCGTCGAGACTGAGCATCTCGGCGTCGATGAGCCGCTGCTCGGTGGCGTCGAAGCCGATCAGTCGCGGCATGAGGTCGTCCTCGACCGCGCGCACGGCGTCCTGCACGCCCTTGCCCAGGTAGCGCCCCTTGTCGCCGTCGCGGCGCTCGACGGCCTCGAAGGCCCCGGTGGAGGCGCCGCTCGGCACCGCCGCGCGGGCGATCGTGCCGTCGTCCAGGGCCACCTCGACCTCGACGGTCGGGTTGCCTCGGGAGTCGAGGATCTCGCGTGCGCCAATTGCCTCGATACTGGCCACTGAAGGCTCCTTGCGTGCTGCTGTGCGGACGAACGGATGTCTCCCCGAGCGTAACCGCTCACCGCCGTGGTGGCCCCCAGCGACCCACCCGGGTGGATGTCACCGGTCAGCCGCGCGCGAGCAGGTCCGTGAGGCGCTGCTGCTGGACGCCGTCGACGAAGTTGGCGGGGTCCAGCCACGCCTCGTGCGCGGCCCGGACACGTGGCCAGTCCTCGAGCGTCATGGCGAACCACGCGGTGTCGCGAGCCCTCCCCTTGGTCACGACGTGCCGGCGGAAGGTGCCCTCGTGGGTGAAGCCGAGTCGCTCGGCGGCCCGGCGGGAAGGCGCGTTGAGGCTGTCGCACTTCCACTCCAGGCGCCGGTAGCCCAGGTCGAAGACGTGCCGGGTGAGCAGCGAGATCGCCTCGGTCGCGGCGGTCGTGCGCCGCAGCCGGGGGCCGAGGAGGACGTTGCCGAGCTCGGCGACGCCGTTCGCCTGGTCGATCCGCATGATCGCGACGAGACCGCAGGCGATGCCCTCGCCGTCACGGACGAGCACCTCGACGGTGTCCTTCGCGAGCCGGCCGGCGACGTAGGCGTCGATGTCGTCGATGCGTTCCTCACCGAGGTAGGTGAGGTCGGCCTCGTGGCCGGGGCCGGCGATCTCGGGCGCCAGCTCGGCGGCGTGCTCCGGCGCGAGCGGTTCGAGGGTGCACCAACGACCCCCGATCCGCCCCGTCCGGGGAAAGGAAGGAGCCGTCCAGTCAGCGACGGACGGGCCGATCGGCCGACCGTGCTCGCCCGTGCGCACCTCGTCGCGGGAGGCAGGCGGCAGCACGGTCTGACCGATGGGCCCCGGGTTGAGCGCGATCTCCCAGCGGAACCCGTCGGGGTCGGCGAAGTAACCCGTGTACCCACCCCAGTCCCGCTGCTGCGCGGCGGAGACCTCGGGTGACCCCGCGGCACGCGCGAGGTCGAGGATCGCGTCGACCTCCTCCGCGCGGGGCACGTTGTGCGCCAAGGTGATCGGCGCCAGACCCTCCCCACGACGAAGGGGGCCGACCTCCCCTTCGAAGGCGGCCGCGTCCCACAGCGAGAAGATCAGCCGCTCCCCCGCCCGGATCATCAGGACCTCGTCGGGCACGTCGAGCTCGGCCCGCCAGCCGAGCCCGTCGAGGTAGAAGCGCCGGCTCGCGGCGAGGTCGGCGACGGCGAGGGTGACGAAGCTGATCCGCTGGTCCATGGGCCGATCCTGTCAGCGGCCCCCGTCAGCGCTGGTCGCGCTCCGCGCGCTCCTGCGCCTTGATCGCCTGCCACTGGGCCTCGATCTCCTCGAGGGTCTCGGCCTGCGCGTCGCCGAAGACGTGCGGGTTGCGCCGGACGAGCTTGTCGACGAGGGCGGCGGCGACGTCGTCGACGTCGAAGGGGTCCTCCACGTGGTCGGCGGCCACCCGGGCGTGGAAGAGCACCTGGAAGAGCAGGTCACCGAGCTCGTCGGTGAGGTCCTCGCGCCGCTCCTCGTCGTCGGGCTCGGCGATGACCGCCTCCAGCGCCTCGGTCACCTCGCGCGCCTCCTCCACGACGAAGGGGGCGAGGCTCGCGTGGTCCTGAGCGGCCACCCACGCGCACCCTCCGGGTGCGCGCAGCCGGTCCATGACGGCGACGG
>CAYLUX010000120.1:0-3741 GCA_964386935.1 uncultured Janibacter sp. | reverse complement strand
GCGGCCACCCACGCGCACCCTCCGGGTGCGCGCAGCCGGTCCATGACGGCGACGGCGTCGAGCAGCCGGCCGCCGGGGGCGTCCCAAGAACCGACGAGCACCTCGACCTCGGGTGCCTCCTCGAGGCGCGAGACCTCACCGGCGACGGCGTCGCTCAGGCCGGGGTCGCCGTCCGGGGAGCCGATCCAGACGATCTCCTCCCCCGCCGCCGCGGTGACGAGGGCGCGGGCCCGCTCCTGCGGGGTGTCCACGTCGAGGGGCTGGACCGCGATGCCGTCGTCGACCAGGGCGATCACCTGCGAGTCCTCCAGGTCGGCCGCGAGCACCACGTCGGCACCGCTGAGCGCGGACCAGGCGTCCCGGCTGAGCAGACCCGGTGGGACGCGCGGGCTCGTCGCGAGCAGGACCAGGCGCCCGGCGCTCACTGCTGACCGGGCAGCTGCATCTCGGGTGCGGTCTTCTTCAGCCAGTTGGGGGTGTCCCCGGTGGCCTCGTCGTAGCGGGGGCTGAGCTTCACGTCGCTGGAGGTGACCTGCTGCGAGATCTCCTGCTGGGCCTGCTTGTCCAGCTGCGAGTACACCTGCGAGGCCCGGAAGAAGTCGATGGTCTCCTGCGACGGCGACTTCACGACGGGTTCGAGGTTGCGCTTGACGGTCTCACCCGACGGGATGTCCATGCCCTCCTTCTTCCCGCGCTCGAGGATCATCGGGACCTGCACGAGGCTGGTGACCATCGCCTCAGGCGTGATCTGCTGCGCCTCCTGGCCGGTGCTCGCGGCCTGGGCAGCGGTGTACTCGGACAGCTGCCGGCTGGCCGTCTGCACCTGGCCGACGGTGTACTCGTGGCCGTCGACGCTCGCGGCGAGCGCGCTCGGCCCGTCCCCGGCGTCCCCGCCGGAGCCGCTGCCGCAGGCAGTGAGCATCAGTCCGGCGACCCCGACCCCGAGGGCGGTCGTCGCGCGGCGGAGTCGTCCTTGACCATCCAGCACTGCGGGTCCTTTCGTCCGTCGCCTCAGCGGCTGCGTGAGCTGTCCCGGGCCGCCTGCCCGGAGTCCACGATGACATTGTCGAGCATGACCTGGTTGATCAGGTCGGTGGCCCACCCCAGCATGGCCTTGTCGCGAAGGGGGCGGCCGCCGACGCGCGCGGTCATCGGCACGGGCACGGTCACGGTGCCGGTGCCCTCCTTGTAGTTCGACTTCGGGTACAGGCGGGCCAGGCGCAGCTGCTGGCTCTCCTTGAGCGTGACCGGCGAGAAGCGCACCTGCTTGCCGTGCACGACGACGTCGCTCAGGCCGGCCTCGCGCACGACGATGCGCAGCCGCGCGACCGCGACGAGGTTCTCCACCGGCTCCGGCGGCTCGCCGTAGCGGTCCGTGAGCTCCGCGACGATCTCGTCGATCTCGGTGTCGGTCTCCGCACCGGCGAGCTTCTTGTAGGCCTCGAGCCGCAGCCGCTCCCCCGGCACGTAGTCGTGCGGGAGGTGGGCGTCCACCGGCAGCTCGATCTTGATCTCGGCCGGGGTGGCCTCCCCTTCGCCCTTGAAGTCGGCGACCGCCTCGCCGACCATCCGCACGTAGAGGTCGAAGCCGACGCCGGCGATGTGCCCCGACTGCTCCCCACCGAGGAGGTTGCCCGAGCCGCGGATCTCCAGGTCCTTCATCGCGACCTGCATCCCGGAGCCGAGGTCGGTGTTGCTCGCGATCGTCTGCAGCCGGTCGGTGGCGGTCTCGGTGAGCGGCTTCTCCGCCGGGTAGAGGAAGTAGGCGTAGGCCCGCTCGCGGCCCCGGCCGACGCGCCCGCGCAGCTGGTGCAGCTGGCTCAGGCCGAACTTGTCCGCCCGGTCCAGGATCAGGGTGTTGGCGTTGGAGATGTCCAGGCCGGTCTCGATGATCGTCGTGCACACGAGCACGTCGAAGCGCCGCTCCCAGAAGTCGAGCACGACCTGCTCCAGCCGGTGCTCGCCCATCCTGCCGTGGGCGGTCTCGACCCGTGCCTCCGGCACGAGCTCGCGGATCCGGGAGGCGGTCCGCTCGATGCTCGAGACGTTGTTGTGCACGAAGAAGACCTGCCCCTCGCGCATGAGCTCACGATGGATCGCGGCCGCGACCTGCTTCTCCTCGTAGGGACCGACGAAGGTCAGCACCGGGTGGCGCTCCTCCGGGGGCGTCGCGAGGGTGGACATCTCGCGGATGCCGGTGACGGCCATCTCGAGGGTGCGTGGGATCGGCGTGGCGGACATCGCGAGCACGTCGACGTTGGTGCGCAGCGCCTTCAGCGCCTCCTTGTGCTCGACACCGAAGCGCTGCTCCTCGTCGACGACGACGAGCCCGAGGTCCTTGAACTTCACGTCGCTGCCGAGGAGCCGGTGGGTGCCGATGACGAGGTCGACCGAGCCGTCCTTCAGACCGTCGAGGACCTCCTTGGCCTGAGCATCTGTCTGGAAGCGGCTGAGCGAGCGGACCGTCACCGGGAAGCCGGCGTAGCGCTCGGCGAAGGTGCTCGAGTGCTGCTGGACGAGCAGCGTGGTCGGCACGAGGACCGCGACCTGCTTGCCGTCCTGGATCGCCTTGAAGGCCGCACGCACGGCGATCTCGGTCTTGCCGTACCCGACGTCGCCGCAGATGAGGCGGTCCATCGGGACGGTCTTGGCCATGTCCTCCTTGACCTCGTCGATGGTGCTCAGCTGGTCGGGGGTCTCGATGTGGGCGAAGGCGTCCTCGAGCTCGCGCTGCCACGGCGTGTCCGGCCCGAAGGCGTGGCCCGGCGTGGCCATCCGCGCGCTGTAGAGGCGGATCAGCTCGCCGGCGATCTGACGCACGTGCCGCTTCGCGCGGGACTTCGTCTTCTGCCAGTCGCTGCCGCCCAGCTTGTTCAGCGCGGGCGCGTCGCCGCCGACGTAGCGGGTCACCTGGTCCAGCTGGTCCGACGGCACGAAGAGCCGGTCGCCGGGGTGTCCGCGCCGCGAGGGCGCGTACTCGATGACGAGGTACTCCCGGGTGGCGCCGCCGACGGTGCGCTGGATCATCTCGACGAAGGACCCGACGCCGTGCTGCTCGTGCACGACGTGGTCGCCGGGGCGCAGCTGCAGCGGGTCGACCTGCTTGCGACGCCGCGAGGGCATCTTGCGCATGTCCCGGGTGCTCGCCCCGGCACCGCTGGCGCCGAGCAGGTCCGCCTCGGTGAGCACCGCGAGCTTGGCGTCGGTGGCGACGAAGCCGGTCCCGAGGCTCGCCCTCGTGACGACCACGACGCCGGCGGGCAGCTCGGTGAGGTCCTCGTCCTCCTCGACCCGGCGGGCGGGTACCTCGGCCCCGCCCAGGACCTCGGTGACGCGGTTGACGAGCCCGGCGCCGTCGGTGGCCACGAGGACCTGCCAGCCCGCCGTGGTCCACTCCCCCAGCTGGGCGACCGCGGCCTCGGTGTTGCCGCGGAAGGTCGGCGGCTCCTCCGCCGGCACCCGCAGCGCGACGTGGTCGTGCTCGACGCGGTCCTCCATCAACCCCTGATCGCTGAGGTGCGACGAAGGAGCCTCGAAGCGGGCCAGCTCTTCGTCCACGGCGAAGGGGGTGATGCTCCACCACGGCATGCCGAGATCCAGCGCGTGGTCCCGGGCCTGGGCGATGGTCCAGTGGGAGGCGGTGCCGAGGACCCCTTCGAGGTCCACGGGGACGGCGTTGCCCGAGGCGGCGTTGGCCCAGCTCGCCTGGAGGAACTCCTCGCTCGTGCTCACGAGGTCGTG
>CAYLUX010000119.1:2208-6927 GCA_964386935.1 uncultured Janibacter sp. | reverse complement strand
TCTTGCTGACTCTGTGCGGACTCGCGGCATGGGTGATCCCCCTCGGCTCTGGGGTCGGGGTGTGCGCCATGGCGCACAAGTCACGCGCCGTCTCACTCGACTCGATGAGTTGATACCCACGCCGCCGACTCAACCCCCACCGCTCGGACAGGTACGCCTCAAACGTCTGGTAGTCCTCGCGGTACAGGCGCGCATCACGTCGTCAGGCTCGGGCTCAGGCTCGGGGTCAACTGCGCACCACGACGCGGCGACGCGGGGGCGGCATCGGGCTCGTGGGCTTGTCGGCGGTGACGCCCCACAACGCCAGGGATGCCGCGATGAGCACGGACGAACCCGCGCCCTTCCGGTCCCAGGCGAACCCGTTGCCGCCCAGCATGGGGCGTTGCTTGGCCGCCAGGACGCCCTTGGACAGCTCGGCCTGTCCCGGGTGGCGCAACGCCCCGTCCGCGACGGCATCGACGAGACCGCCGGCAGCCTCAGCGACCGCCCGCGACCCCACGCGCGTGGGACGCACGCCTGCACTCGTCCAATCGAGCTCGGCCAACGGTGACCGCTCATCGATGACCACGGCCCGCACCGCGTTACGCAACCGGGGGGCGCACCACGACGGAACCCACGTCACGCCCGGGGCGGTCTCGTACCACTCCACGTGTAGCGTGCCGTCCTCACGTCGGCCGGCCAGGCACACGGTCGCGGTGTCGCGCGAAGGGGGCGCGTCGATACCAACGGACAGGTCAGTGATTGGCAGTGAGTCGACGTCCTCGAGGGACGTCCACGTGTTCACGTCAAATGTCGACGACGCGGCCGTGCGAGGAGTCCACATGCTCAACCTCTCCGCCCGGAAAGCGTCCACGGGCAGCACGCTGCGATCATCCTCGATCGCTTGGATCGGGACCCGCCCCGTCGACACCGCAGGATTGACCCGCACCCACAACTCACGGTCATCGACGCTCTCGCCCCACTCGGCGCACCACTCCCACCACGCAAGACGCGGATTCAGTCCTTCGTGCGCAGCGTGCCGCATCGTCTCGAATGCCTCCGCGTCGTGCATCGGCCCCGGCGCGGTGCCGAAATACAGAGATTGCGCGTGCGGCCTCGAAAACACCGTTGGGGCCAGCGCGGCCACCTCGGCGGCGGGCAGGTCCTCGGCCTCATCCACGATCAGCCGGTCGATGCTCAACCCACGACCAGCCGACGCGCTCCGAGTCGTGAACACTGCCCGCGCGCCAGACTTCAGCTCCACGAACTCCGCGCCCGTGGCCAGGCTGTGCCGCTTCACGAGCCGGCGCAGGTCGTCGTGCCCGTCGATCACGCCCCACAGCCGGCGAAACGCGTCCGTCGACGTCTTGGTGGCGTGGGCGGTGTGCAGGACGGTCTCGCCCAGCAGCAGCAGGCCGGCCACCTCGAGCGCGGCCAGAATCTGTCCCTTCCCGGACTGCCGCGCCACCACCAAGCCGGCCTGTGTCGCCGCCCATGACCCGCCAGCCTCTCGCAGGATGCCGCGCACGACATCGGCTTGCCACTCATCGAGGGCGATGCCGTAGGCGCGGCCCAGGTCGACCGCCTCTTGCCCGGTCGTCTCGTCACCGTCGGGTACCCGGGTGAACGTCGGTTCTGTCGTCATCACGCCCCCTTCCGCTTCGTTCGCTTCGCCGCGATCTCATCCAACGGCGATGCCTTCGCAGACGGTGCCTGCTCGGCCAGCGCGGCCAACGTCAGGCGGTACTCACGGCTCACGGTGGCCAGGTCACGCGGTGTCGTGCTCGGGTCACTCAACGCGGCCTCCAGACGGTCGCGCACAGCCTCCAGGCGGGCGACGTCATCCGGGCCGCTCGGGGGCCGCTCAGACGGCTGTGACGGCTTCGTAGGGCTCATGTGGGGCTCCTAAGGGCTCGTGGGGTATTTGGGGTCTCATGTGTATTCCTAGGCCGAGGAGACGCGGCGCGAAGGACCGGCTTGCGGGGCCTTCCCCACCCCCTCGGGGGTCATCCCAGCGCGCCAGAGTTGCGGCGGATGGTCCCGGGGATGTTGTCGTTGCTCTTGGTCCGGTTGCATCGAAAGTGCGCGGGCTGCAGCTGCTCGTAATGGTCGCTGCCGCCGTGACTGCTCGGCACTACATGGTCGACTGTGAACGACTCAGGATGTGGATATCGGATGCTCAGGTCGATGGGCTTGCCGCACAGCGCGCACGGTTCGCCGGCTCGCACTCGTGCTGCGATGCGTCGTCGTGCGCGTTCACGGATCGCGCTCGTTGCGAAGGGCATGCTTCCTCTTCTCGTTGGGCTGGTGCGGTTCGCCTCTCGGCCAGCGCTCAGCCTCGGGTCAGAACGTCGGGATGGTGGACACGGCAGCGTGTCGCGGTTCCGGTGCGACACGCTGCGTGGTGTGCGCCGTCGCCGCGTGCTGCCGTCGCTGCTCGAGGTCGGCGGTGGTGGCCAGGGACAGGACGATGCCCGCCTTCTCCCAGTCGCCGCGGGCCACGGCCAGCAGGGCGGCATCCACCCCGTGCCGGTCGGCGTACCCGCCCAGGGACCGCACCGCCCGGGTGGCCCCCAGGTCCTGCCCTGTCAGGGCAGTGGGGGTGATGCTGGTGTAGGTGGATACCAGCTCGGGGGTGCACTCGGGGATGGCTACCACGGGCAGCAGCCGGGCCAGCGCGGGGGAGACGTACCCGTCGGGGTGGGGGCTCTGGTGGATGCCGGCCCACACGGTCAGGTCCGCCAGGGCACCTTGGGCGGCCTTCATTGACTTGGTGCAGTCGGCGGCCACGACCTGCTCGAGGTCGAACGGCTCATGCTGGGGCAGGTCCGGCGCGACCTTGGCCAGGGTGTCGGCGGTCTTCTTGAACGCCTTGCCCAGCGCTTCGGCTGCTTCGTCCACGCTGGTGGGCAGCCGCGCCTCTTGCGCGGCGTCGAGTGCGCCGATGACGTGGCTACGCAGCGCGTCGACGGCCTGCGCTTCACGCACCCGCTCGAGGGCGTCGTCGAGCCACGCGGCAGCATCGGGCACTCCTTCGGCCGCCTCACGGCCCAGCACGGTGGCCAGGTCACTCAGGCCGATCTTCTGCTGGATCGCGTCGTGCACGGCGCTGGTGCGGTCGGGCACCTCGAGGCCGGCACGACGGTAAGCCTCGGCGATCGTCTCGCCGTTGTTCAGTCGGTTGGTGGCGGGGTTGTAGTACATGTCAGTCCTTCGTGTCGGGGTTGAGCAGGTCAGCCAGGGTGACCGGCTGCGGGTCCTCTTGGGGGGTCTCGATGTACTGCCGGAACCACTCCTTCTGGGTCTCGGCCTGTTCCCGGAACCACTGCGCGAACTTGTCGCCGTTGGTCTCGGGCTCACCGAACGGGTCGGCCGGGTGGTCGGTCATCGCGTGTCCTTTCGTCGTGCGCGCTCTTGCTCGATCTCCCACAGGGTGGGGTGAAAGTCGCGGCTACGGCAGTACGCCGGCAGTGACTTCCGGTTGCGGCCGGTGAGGACTTCCTTGGGGATGCGTGCGAGCATCTCGGCTCGCCAGTCAGGTTGGTCTGTCATGTCGTCGTCTCCTTCGTCGCGGCTCGTGCTGCTCGGCTGGGTCTGCGGTCGACGCCCGCCCACACCCCCCAGGACTCCTGCATCTCGTCGGCAGCCGCGGCGCAGGCAGAGAAGACAGGACAGCCGGCGCATCGGCGTGCGGCACGCGCCCGTTCCTCGGGGTCGTCCGAGGTCCACCAGTGCCCGATGTCGGGCCAGGCGCACCGCGGTCGCTCACCACGGGCCGCGAGGGCGACGAGGGCCATGTCCATGTCGTAGCGGGCGCTCATTCGGTCCCCCCAGGCAGGAGGTCCGCCACCTCGGCGGCGCACTGCCCCCGCACCCACTCCGCCAGGTCTGGTACGTAGGTGGTGGGCGGCCACCAGTCCGGCGAAGGGAAATAGTCGTGGTCGAGCCGTGTCGGCCACTCCCGGTCCACGAAAATCTCCCGGTACGTCATCCGCCGGCCCCGGATCGTGCCGGGCGGGTCCAGGATCGCGCCCTCCGCCTCGTGGGCCGACCCGCCCGGCCGTTCAGCGGCTGGCAGCACTCCGGTGAGCGTGACGCGGCTCAGTGTCACGGCTAGCCAGTCCTCTAGCTCCGGGTCGTCCTGCTCGACGGCGGCGAGCTCTCGGGACGCGGCTAGGGAGTCGAGGGCGTCCGCAACGTCGAGGTTGAGCCCGGTCACCCCGTACAGGCCGCACCGGCAGTCCGGGTCGGGTGCCTGGTGCGGCTCCTCGGGCACGTCCCGGCCCATCATGATGGCAACCTTTGTGATGGGGTCGAGGTCAGCAAGGCATGAGGCCTTGGCTCGGACGAACCACCCCCTCGGCGTCGCCGCTTCACCGGGGAGGGTGGTCCACGCGAGCCACCCCTCGGGGCACAGCAGGTCGAACCGCCACGCCTCTACGGTTGCTCTGTACTCAGTCATGGGCGTGCTCCTTCGGGGGTCGGTGCCAGCAGTGCTTCGATGCGCTCCAGGCGGGTCTCTGGCTGCGGCGGGGTGGTTAGTTGGTCCAGCGTTCAATCTCGGCGTCGATCAGGTCGTCGAGCTCTTCCTCGGTGAGGTCGTCGAGTTCGGCTTGCTCGGCCAGCCACTCGTCGGGGTCGAGGTCGCCCTTGGCGAGGTTGCACCCGGAGCAACTTGGGCGGACGGTCGAGGGACGGGGGCAAATGTTCAGAACTCTGAACATTTGAGAACCTGCCTGC
>CAYLUX010000119.1:1544-2156 GCA_964386935.1 uncultured Janibacter sp. | reverse complement strand
GTAGCGCTCGATCACGTCGGCTTTTAGGAACCGCTCAACGACTACTGTGGCGCCGACGCGCCGAGCACGGGACCGGTACCGAGACGCCCATGCGTTGGCTTGCGCTGCGTCCGAGTTAACCGTGGCCCACTCGCGTGTGCGCTGAAGAATCTCGTCTCGGTGTGACAGGTAGTAGGCACGCTTTGCCGCGCGGTCTTGCTCGGGACGCTGCATCCGATAGATCCGCTGACGCGCCAGTGCCTCCGCCTTGTTGTCCTGATACCAGTCCCTGGACCTTCTGATCGCATCATCTCGATGCGCTTCCCGGTACCTCTTGTCGGCCGCTCGCTTACGGCCCTTGTTGCTGGCGGCCCACGCGCGTGACCGCGCGCACGCACACGGCTTGCACTGTCCGACCTTTCCGTCCTTGTTCCTGCGGTCGCTGTGGAACTCGTCCAGCGGCTTCGTCTCGCCGCACTTGGTGCAGGTCTTCGTGCTCACTGGGTGCTCTCTTTCGTCAGTCGGTCGCGTAGTTCTTGGGCTCGGGAAATGCGCTTTGAGCGCATGTGGGTGGCTCGCTCGGTGGTGGGTGGCGTGTCACAAATTTGTTACACCGATGCCGCCGTCTCGCTC
>CAYLUX010000119.1:0-1534 GCA_964386935.1 uncultured Janibacter sp. | reverse complement strand
AGGCTCGGTGTTCGGCCCGCTCGCGTGCGCACGTGGCGCACAGCGATGGGTCGCCGGTGGTCGGCTCGCCGCATCCGGTGCAGGGGCTCACGAGGTGCCCCAGGTGCAGCCGACGACGTGGTGCGGTTTCCGTCCGCAGTCGGGGCACGGGAGGGGCCTGCCGTCGTCGTCGGTCGGTAGCGGGCTCCGGGGACCGTTCACGTTCTCCCCCCTAAAGGGGGGAGAGAGAACGTGATCGGTAGGCGCGTGATCGCCGTGATCGCTTTCGTGATCGCTCTTCCCCCTAGAAATCAAGGGAAAGTCACCGGGCCGTGATCGGTCCGACGTGCCGTGATCGGTAGGGGACCGATCACGCGCGTGATCGCTTTCGTGATCGGTGTGATCGCCCCCGTAGACCCACTTCGCCGGGGTGCCGCCAGACTCGCCACCCTTCACGCCGGGACCGTGCACGAGGTCGCCAGCAGACGTCAGGTTGTTGAGGCGACGACGGGCCTTCTCCACCTCCGACGCGCTCGGCTTGTCCTTCTCCGTGATCGCCTGCGCGGCCTGCTTCGCTGTGATCCCCACCAGCCCAGCGGCACGCGCCAGCGCCACCAGATCGGACTGGTGATAGATAGCGCTCGTACCGGCGTCGTGGTCGTGGATCACCTTGAACGGCCCCACCTCATCGGCGGGCGTCTTCAAGTGCTTGAAGGACACCACCAGGTCGCCGGCATCGCCGTGCAGGTTCACCACGGAACCGGCACCAGCACCGATCCACGTAGACCCGTACATGTCAGCCAGGGAATTAGGCGGTGCCCCGTTGTCGCCGCGCTTGACCATGTGATGAAGCTCGAGCACCTCGACGCCCTCAGCGATGCACAGTTGCCGAGCCCGGTTGTACCCGGCGCCGACCTTGTCGTCAGACAGACCAACTGCGGCATCCTTGATCGAGTCGATCACCACAGTGTCGGCCTCAGCGGCATGCACCAGCGCTAGCAGCGTCTCCGGGCTCGCGGCCACGTCAGCCGGCGGCGGACCTTCCCATACGACAAGGCGGGCGTCTACGACGTCGCGTGGCAGGTCATTGAAGGTGCGTCCTAGGGCGCGCGAGATCTGCCGGGGGCGGTCCATCGCGAGGTACAGCACGCGGCTGCCCGTGGGTGTCACCGGCAGGTCTAGGACCATGCCACCGACGAGACGGGCGCGCAGCACCTGCCCGGCCAGCGTCGTCTTCCCGACCCCGGGCGGCCCGCAGATCGTCAGCGCCTCACCCTCGGCCCACAACACGCGGTCTCCCGCGCCCCAGACGGCCGGCACGAGGTCGGGAACGTCGAAGATGAACGCGCCGCCGAACACGAGACGGCTACGCAAGATCGCGCCACCCAGGTCGGCACTCGAGGTGGCAGGCGTAACGGGTAGCCCGTGCTCGTCGTACAGGCTGGCGTCGCTGCTCTCCAACATCACGCCGCACCCCCTTCGCCACGTCGGGCAGCCCAATACGCGCGGGACTTCTCAGCCCGCCGACGGTCCGCCTCGACGTCACGCTGAACAC
>CAYLUX010000118.1:2345-7012 GCA_964386935.1 uncultured Janibacter sp. | reverse complement strand
CTGCTCGGCAAGCTTCGCGCATACGCCCAGCAGGACGCCGGCGAGGACACCGTCGACGCCAACCTCAGGCTCGGCCTGCCGGTCGACGCCCGCGACTACACGCACGCGGCGCAGATCCTGCGCGACCTCGGCGTGGGTCGGCTGCGGTTGCTGAGCAACAACCCGGCCAAGGTCGACGCCCTCACCTCCCTCGGCATCGAGGTGAGCGAGCGGGTGCCGCTCGCGGCCGGCGTCACCGCGGAGAACCTGCGCTACCTGCGCACCAAACGGGACCGGATGGGCCACGACCTGCCGTGGCTGCCGGAGACGGACGAAGGGAGCACGACATGAGTGGCGAGGGAGCACCGAGCCTGGACATGGGAGATGCGAGCGACGTGACCGTCGCGATCGTCGCCTCCAGCTGGCACACGACCGTCATGGACGGGTTGGTCGGGGGAGCGGAGGCCGCGCTCGCCGAGGCGGGGATCGAGCCGCAGGTGGTGCGCGTCGCCGGGAGCTTCGAGCTGCCCGTCGTCGCCGCCCAGCTGGCGCGGACCCACGACGCGGTCGTGGCGCTCGGGGTCATCATCCGAGGGGGTACCCCGCACTTCGACTACGTGTGCACCGCTGCGACTGAGGGGCTCTCGCGGGTCGCGCTGGACTCCGGGACGCCCGTCGGCTTCGGCCTGCTCACGTGCGACGACGAGGGCCAGGCCATCGACCGCGCGGGCCTGCCGGGCTCGCGGGAGGACAAGGGACGGGAGGCGGCGGAGGCGGCCGTCTCGACGGTGCGCACGCTCCGCTCGTTGCGGGAGTGACCAACGGCACGACGCACGGAAGGCCGCCTACCCGTGACGTTCGCTTACCGTTCCTTTACCATGGCGGCTACAGTGCCGACCCGGTCGACCCCCCTGCTCCCGGGTCGGCACTGCCACCTCCTCCCACCCCCGGTCAGTGCGTCGCCGCGAGCCCGAGCAACCGGCTCAGCTCGCTGTGGGCGACGTCGTCGGTGAGCGGCCCCGGCGCCGTCTGCGCCTCGGAGAGGTGCAGGATCGTCACCCCGGAGCCGATGCGGACCATGCCGAGGTACTCCACGAAGTCCCCGTCGCCGACCTTGTAGACGCCGTTGCCCAGGCTGGTCGCCGCGGCCCCCGTGCAGCCCGAGGTTATGCCCTCGAGCAGCTCGTCGTAGCGCTCGGACGCGTCGTCGGTCAGCAGGATGTACTGTCGGCCGAAGTAGTTCATGTCCCCTTCGCCCGAGCGGATGCCGATGGCGCCGATCCGGTCACCGGAGTCCGCCGAGGTGCACATCGAGAGGTAGGACCGGCCCTCCATCTCCACCGGTCCCTCGAAGGAGGGCTCGCCACCGGTCAGCGCAGGGGAGGCCCAGCGCTCGGCGGGCACGTAGTGGCGGGCGGCCACGCCACCGACCTGGGGGTGCCCCCCTTCGTCGTCCGGGCTCTCCTCCGGGGTCGTGCTCTCGCCCTGCTCGGGCTCGGCGGCGGCACTCGGTGGTGTCGACGGCTCTGCGTCGTCGCTGCTGGACGGGGTGCGGGTGCCGGAGGGTGAGGAGGAGGTGTCCGAGTCGTCGCTCCCGGTGGGCCGCGGTGCGGCCAGGACGGGAGGCTCCTCGGTGCTGGTCGGGCTGGGGGAGGAGGGGGTCGAGGTCGAGGTCGGCGTGTCCGTCCCGGAGGGGGTGTCGGTCGGGGTCGGCTCGCGCGGGATGTCGGCGAGGTCGACCCCCCCGAGCACCCCGAGACCGAGTCGGCGCAGGTCCTTCGCTGAGTGGGCCGGCCCGTCCTCGGTCACGGTGATGAAGGAGAGGTGGGTGCCGCGGCGCACCTCGAGCCACCACTGGTCCGGGCCGTCGTCCGGGGAGGCCTGCCACAGGCGGTAGCGGCCGTCGCCGAGCCGCCCCGAGTCGACCTGCTCCAGCGACAACGAGTCGGTGCAGGAGGCGACGGCCTCGTCCACGGTGTCGCGCAGCCGCTGTGGGTCATCCTCGTCCGTGCCGACCCACTGCCGGGCGGCGATATCACCGTCTCCCAGTCGAGCCACCCGGTGCTCCCAGTTCGAGTCCGGGTCGGGACTGATGCAGGGGCCGTCCAGTCCCTCGGGCGTGACCGTCGAGGGGATGGTGCGGTCGAGCGCACCGGACCACTCGCGCGCCCCGAGGACGACGAGACCCTCTCCCACGGCGACCGGCTCAGTGGTGCTGCTGCTCGTCCCGGCGAAGGTCGAGGAACTCGCCGGTGGGGCGACGTCGCTGCTGTTCCAGGTGAGGATCCCGGCGCTCGCGGCGACCACGGCCGCCGCGGCGGCGCCGGCCAGGACCCCGACGGTCCGGTGGCGTCGGGAGCTGATGACGTGCAGCTTCGAACCCAATTCCCGCACCGACTCCGGCTCGGGGAGGGGGTGGGCGTCGACGTCATCGCGGAGGGAGGCGAGGGCGCGCCGGACGATCTCCTCCTCCTCGGGGTCCCAGCGGTGATCGTCAGTCATCGTGGGCCTCCTTCGGGGCGAGGATCGTGGCGAGCTGGTGGCGCCCGCGGTGCAGGCGGGCCTTGACGGTTCCGGGTGGTGAGCTTGTCTGGCGGGCGATCTCCTCGATGCTGAGATCGGCGAGGTAGTGCAGCGCGACGGTCTCACGCACCTCGGGTCCGAGCTGGCGCAGCGCCGCGACGACCGTCATCCGGTCCTCTCCCGGCGCGGCCGGATCACTCGTGGGGCCGGTGCGTTCGAGCACCCGTGCCCGGTTGGTGTCCTTGCGCCAGGTGGAGATGGCGATGCGGCGCGCGACGGTGCGCACCCAGGCGAGAGGCTCGTCGGACTCCCTCACCCGCGCCCAACGCTGCCAGGCGCGGGCATACGCCTCCTGCGTGGAGTCGCGGGCCAGCTCGAGGTCGCCGGTGGAGGCATAGACGAGGTGCACGACGCGCTGTGCGGTGGCCCGGTAGAACTCGTCGAACTCGGCCGCCGCCGACAGATCTCCTCCCTTCATTCACTCCTCCAGACGCGTCGGCGGGGGTGAAGGTTGCGTCCCCCTGGATGTGTTTCTGCACGGTACGGCCTGTCGGACCGTGGTGGGGGGACGAATTCGGGGATCATGGCGCCGTGACGGTCATGGAGATGCTCCGCTCGGCGACCCGGGTGGACGAGGGCGAGGACCGGCGCCCCCTGTGGTGGGCCGCCGGTGCAGGGGCGGCGACTGCCGCCTCCGGCCTCCTCGTCACCGTCCTCCTCCTCGTGCTCGGCATGCTCGCGGTCCCGCGCGCCACCGCCGGCGCGGGCGACGCCGTCGGCACCGGTGCCCTGACCTGGCTGGTCCTCGGCGGTGGTCGGGTCGACCTCGGTGCCGGCCACCTCGCCCTGACGCCGTTGCTCGGCACTGCCCTGCTCCTCCTGCTGGCCTGGTTCGGCGCGCGCCGGGGCCTGCCTGACGCGCCCGATCCCCGGTTGCGGGCCCTGTGGTTCGGTGGGTACGCCGGGGTCGGGGTGCTGGCGGCGCTGCTCGGTCTCATGGCCTCCGCCGGACCCTCGTGGCCCTTCCTGCCGGTCCCGGTGCTCGTGCTGCCGGCGATCGCGCTCGCGCTCGCCCATGGTGTGTCCGACGTGCTGCCCGAGCGGGTGGCCCGGGTGAGCGATCGCGTGCCCGTCGTCCTCGGTCGTGCGCTGCGCCCCGGTCTCGAGGGCATCGGCGTGTCGGTGGCCGCGGGGAGCCTGCTCGTCCTGCTCGCCGTCCTCGTCAACCTCGACCGGGTCGGCCACATCCAGTCCGCGCTCGAGGCCGGCTTCTTCGGTGGTCTGCTCCTCGTGATCGCGCAGCTGCTCCTGCTGCCGAACCTCGGCATCTGGGCGCTCTCCTTCGCCGCAGGGCCCGGCTTCTCCGCCGCCGACGGCGCCAGCACCACGTGGTCCGGTGCGGAGTCCGAGGTGCTCCCGATGCTGCCGGTGCTCGCCGCGCAGCCGCAGCCCGGCGGGCTGCCCTGGGCGACCCACCTGCTCGTGGTCGTGCCGTTGCTCATCGGGGCCCTCGTCGCCCGGCGCGCACTGCGGCGGGTGCCGCGCCTCGCGACGACCTCGACCAAGGCGGGGGTCGTCGCGACGGCCGTGGTCGTCACCGCCGTCGGAGTGGCCCTCCTGGACGGCATCGCCGGCGGCTCGCTCGGCAACGCCCGTCTCGCCGACCTCGGCGCCCCGGCGCTCCGGCTCGCGCTCGTGCTCCTGCTCGAGCTCGGGATCGGTGCCGCCGTCATGCTCGTGCGCGACTGGTGGCTGCTGCGTCGCTGACTCCGCCGGCTCGCGGCGCCGAGCGGGACTGGCTCAGTCGACCAGCTCGGCGTAGACGACGACGTTGGACAGGTGCCGCCGGGCGGACTCGTCGTAGGTGCCGCCACAGGTGATCACGTGCAGCTCCGGATCGCTCGTCGCGCCGTAGACCGCCGCGCGCGGGAAGTCGTCCTTGGGGTACTGGCGCACCTTCGTCACCTCGAAGACCGCCGTGGATCCGTCCTCGCGGTCGACCTCGATACGGTCCCCGACCTTCGTCGCGCCGAGGTCGAAGAAGACCGAGGGGTCATGGCCGCTGCCGGTGACGTGCCCGAGTAGCACGCTCGGCCCGGTCTCGCCGGGGGTGGGGGAGCCGGTGTACCAGCCGGCCTCGTCGTAGCGATCGCCCTCGGGGACCT
>CAYLUX010000118.1:0-2245 GCA_964386935.1 uncultured Janibacter sp. | reverse complement strand
CATCTGGGCCTGGTCCAGCTCACCGCAGGTGGCCGGGACGGTGGCCTCCAGGGGCAGCTTCGGGTCCAGGTCCGACATGGCTTTGCCGTCGTAGGTCCCCGAACCGTCGAGGTCGACACCGTGGGTGACGATGACGCCGTTGCCGTCCTTGATGTCCTGGGCCACCTGGTCGGAGACCTCGATGGTGCGCTCATAGGTGTAGCTCTCGCCCGTCGGGAAGTTCGGCACGTCGACGGCGGCCTTGGGCCCGGTCTTGCCCGGCTCCATGGTCAGTGAGACCGCGACCATCCCGTACTGGTCGGCCGCGTCGGTCGTCTTCAGCGCGCCGTCCGGCCCGGTGCCCTCCATGTCCGGATCGGGGCACATGCTCTGGCCCCCGATGTGGACGTGCTGGGCGTGCGGTGCCTTCGCCGTCATGCCGCTCGTCTCGAGCTTGATGTGGACCTGGTTTCCGTCCACCTCGGCCCACGCGGTGCCGGAGGCGCCGGAGTCGTTGAGCTGGGTGAGGTGTGCTGTCAGCTCCCCGGAGTCGGCGCTGGCCGGCCCCGCCGCGAGCGGCAGACCGACGAGGGCGGCGCTGGCGGCGAGTCCTGCGATTCGAGTGGTGCGCTTCATTGTGGATCCTCTCCTCTCGGCGGCGTGGTGCCGCCTGATGCAGAGGTTTCGGAGCAGGTCGGCTCCGTGGATTGGATGTCCTCGTGTCTGGCCGGAGCAACGGGCACCATGGGCTGCATGGACGAGCGAGCAGAGGCGGGAGTGTTGCGGCCCGGCGACCCCTTCGACGCCGTCGGCAGACGGCGCTGGGCGCGGGTCTTCGCGGCGCTCGGACTGCTCGGCGTCTGCGCCGTTGCGCTGGTGGCGCTGGCGACCCAGACCACGATGACGTACTACCTGCCGCCGACCGAGCCGGGCGGCGTCGCCACACCCCGGACGGAGGTCTTCGGACCGGCCGTCGTCGGTGTCGTCATCACCGGGGTGGCGACGCTTCTGGAGCTCGGTTGGACGGCCTGGAACCTCGTGGCCCATCCGCCCCGCAGGTGGTGGGTGGGCGCCGCAGCGGTCGCCGTGGTCGCGGTGGTGGTGGGTTTCGTCGTGACCGGCATGGCCCGACCGGACTTCTGAGCGAAGGGGGCCGACCCTAGACTCGCCGCGTGAGCGTCCCCCTTCGTCTCCTCGTCCTCGTCTCCGGCTCCGGCACCCTGCTGCAGGCGCTCCTGGACGCCCAGGCTGACGGGACGTTACCTGCTCAGGTGGTCGCGGCCGGCGCCGACCGGCCGGGCACCGTGGGTCTGGACCGGGCGGCGGCCGCCGGGGTGCCCACCTTCGTCGAGCGGGTGGGGCGCTACCCCGACCGGGGCGCCTGGGACGAGGCGCTGGCCGCCCGCATCGCCGAGCACTCCCCGGACCTGGTGGTCACCGCCGGGTTCATGAAGATCCTCGGCCCCCGCGTCCTGGAGCACACGGTGCTCAACACCCACCCGGCGCTGCTGCCCTCCTTCCCCGGTGCGCACGGCGTGCGTGACGCCCTCGCCCACGGGGTCCGGGTCACCGGCTCGACCGCCCACCTCGTCGACGCCGGCGTGGACACCGGGCCGATCATCGACCAGCGGGTCGTCGAGGTGCTCGAGGAGGACACCGAGGAGAGCCTGCACGAGCGGATCAAGGTCGTCGAGCGGGCCATGCTCGTCGACGTGGTCACCGCGATGGCCACCCGCGGCTGGCACGTGGACGGGCGCCGCTGCCGCCTCGGCTGATTGGCTGGCTCTCGTCGGGGCGGCATAGACTGGGCGACGTCACGACTGGCGCAGGTGGGTCACCACCGGGGAGTGGAGTCGGGGTGCATCGCCCGCCTGGGTGCATCCGCACGAACCAGCGAACCAGGAGCACCCGAAGTGTCCGAACGCCGTCCCATCCGCCGTGCCCTCGTCTCCGTCTTCGACAAGAGCGGACTGGAGGACCTCGCGCGGGGCCTCGCCGACTCCGGTGTCGAGCTCGTCTCCACCGGCGGCTCCGCCGCCGCCATCGAGGCCCTCGGTCTGCCCGTGACGAAGGTCGAGGAGGTCACCGGCTTCCCCGAGTGCCTCGACGGCCGGGTGAAGACGCTCCACCCGCGGGTGCACGCCGGCATCCTCGCCGACTCCCGGATCCAGGACCACGTGCGCCAGCTCCAGGAGCTGGAGGTCGCCCCCTTCGACCTCGTCGTGGTCAACCTCTACCCCTTCGCCGAGACCGTCGCCTCCGGTGC
>CAYLUX010000117.1:0-7048 GCA_964386935.1 uncultured Janibacter sp. | reverse complement strand
CCGAAGCAGTACTTCACCCACTCCCGCGTCATGGTGTGGGCCGCCTTCGACCGGGCCATCCGGGCCGTCGAGCTGCACGGGTACGAGGGCGACGTCGAGGTCTGGCGCGACCTGCGCGACCGCGTCAAGGCGGACGTCCTCGAGCGGGGCTGGAACGAGGAGCGCCAGACCTTCACCCAGCACTACGAGACGACCGAGGTCGACGCCTCGCTCCTCGTCATCCCCCAGATCGGTTTCCTCCCGCCCGACGACCCCCGCGTCCACGGCACCGTCGCCGCCGTGGAGGCGGACCTCATGCGCGACGGGCTGCTGCTGCGCTACCGGACCGAGAGCGGCGTCGACGGCCTCGCCGGGGACGAGCACCCCTTCCTCGCCTGCTCCGGCTGGCTCGTGAGCGCCTACGCCCTCACCGGGCAGCTGGAGAAGGGACACGAGCTCATGAAGAGGCTCGTAGGCCTGCTCAACGACGTCGGCCTCGTCGCCGAGGAGTACGACCCGCAGAACCGGCGCCAGGTGGGCAACTTCCCCCAGGCGTTCAGCCACCTCACCCTCATCGGCGGGGCCTACGCGCTGCGTGATGCCGAGCGGGCCGCCGCCACGGAAGGAGCATCCTGATGACCGAGCACACCCCTGCCGCCGACGGCTACGACCCCGACGTCGAGCCCGGTGGCCCGATCGCGCTCCGGGAGCTCCCGGACCTGGCGATCCGCAAGATGTCCGTCTCCGAGATGCACAACAACGTCTACCTGCTCACCTGCCGCGCCACGGGCGAGCAGCTGCTGATCGACGCGGCCGACGACGCGGCCCGGATCCGCGAGCTCGTCGAGGGTACGAAGGGGGGATCCGGCCTCTCCCACCTCGTGACCACCCACCAGCACTGGGACCACGTGCGTGCCCTGAAGGAGACGGCGCAGTGGTCGGGGGCCCGGACCTACGGCGGCGAGGACGACGCGGACGCCCTCCCCGTGGCGCCGGACGTGCGACTCCGACAGGGCGACACGGTCACCTTCGGGGACATCACCCTCGACGTGATCCACCTGCGCGGGCACACTCCCGGATCGGTCGCCCTCGCCTACGACGACCCGCACGGGCACGTGCACCTCTTCACGGGTGACAGCCTCTTCCCCGGCGGGGTCGGCAACACAAAGATGGAGGGGCAGGACTTCGACTCGCTCTACGCCGACGTCACCGAGCGGATCTTCGCGGTCTACGACGACGACACGTGGTTCTACCCCGGGCACGGCTCGGACAGCACCCTGGGCGCCGAGCGGCCCCACCTGGAGGAGTGGCGCGAGCGGGGCTGGTGACTACCGGCCGTCCAGGCTCTCGCGCAGCCGCTCGGCCACCTGCTGCATCCGCTCGGAGTCCCCGGGCACGTCCGGACGCCACGGCAGCTCGAGCGGGTCGCGCTCCGCGTCGGCGAAGCGCGGGATGACGTGCATGTGGAAGTGGAAGACCGTCTGCCAGGCCTCGGCGCCGCAGCAGTTGAGCAGGTTGGCTCCCTGCGCCCCCACCACACCGGTGACCGCGCGGGCCAGCCGGCGTGCGGTCAGGGTGACATCGGTCAGATCCGAGTCGCTGATCTCCATCAGGTCCGTGCTGTGCCGACGGGGCACGACGAGCAGGTGCCCCTCGGTCGCCGGGTGGATGTCGAGGAAGGCCACCGTCGTCTCGTCCCGGTGGACGGTGAGAGAGGGTGCCTCGTCGGCCACGATCGCGCAGAAGATGCAGTCACTCATGCCGGCAGGCTACCGCTCAGCCCGTGGCCACCTTCGCGCCGAAACCGATCATCGTCACGCCGAGCACGCCCTCCATGCGGCGCCGCATCCGCGGCGACCCCATGACCGAGCGGGCCCGTCCGGCGAGGAGGACCACGCCGAGGAGGACGACCGAGCCGAGGACGGCCAGGCTCAGGGCGTACACCACCAGGGTGGTCGTGCCGGCACCGGCGCCGACGAACTGGGGCAGCACCGCCAGGTTGAAGGCAAGCACCTTCGGGTTGGTGATGTTGGTGAGGAACCCCTGCACCAGTGCCCGTCGGCCGGGTCGCCGGCCCCCGGCCGGTGCGGAGGGCGCGTCCTCGTCCTCGGGCAGACCACGCCAGGCGGAGCGCAGCGCGAGCACACCGAGGAGCAGCAGGTACCCGGCACCGACCCATTTGATGGTGAGGAAGAGCGGCTCGCTGGCGACGATGATCGCCCCCAGCCCACCGGCCGCGAGCAGTCCCTGCACCGCAGCGGCCAGGCCCACGCCGGTGAGGGTCCACAGGCCTGCGGCCCGGCCCCGGGTGAGGGCGGCCCGCAGCGTGATCGCCATGTCCGGGCCCGGTGCGAGGTTGAGCACCATCACCAGGCCGAGGAAGGACAGGTAGCTGGTCATGACACTCCTCCGTTCGTCGATCCGGGTCGTGGCCGCGGACGGGGCGGCGCCGTTCTGCTCATCATCCTAGGGTGCGCAGGGTGACCAAGAATCCGCCGGTCCCGGCCGTCGTCCTCGTGCTCGGGGCGATCCTGTCGGTGCAGTTCGGCGGAGCCCTGGCGGCCACCCTTGTCCCGGAGATCGGCGCCGCGGGCTCGGTCCTGCTGCGCCTCCTCATCGCCACCGCACTGCTCCTCGTCGCCGCTCGACCGACGTGGCGCGGGCACTCCCGGCGCGACTGGGGCACGATCATCGCCTTCGGGCTGGCGACCGGCTTCATGAACTTCGCCTTCTACGGCGCGCTCGGGCACCTGCCGATCGGGGTCACCGTGACCATCGAGTTCCTCGGGCCGCTCACCCTGGCCACGGTGCTCTCGCGGCGGCCGCGCGACCTGCTCGCCGTCACGGCAGCGGGAGTCGGGGTGGTGCTCATCTCGCGCGCCCTGAGCGTGCCCGTCGCCCAGCTCGAGCTGACCGGCATCGTCCTCGCGCTGCTCGCCGGGGTGTGCTGGGCGCTCTACATCATCTTCTCCGGCCGCGCCGGTGCCGCCTTCCCCGGGCTCGACGGCCTCGCGATGTCCATGGTCGTGGCCACGGTGGCGATCGCCCCCTTCGCCCTCCTCGACCTGGGCCGCCACGGGGCCGCCGGCTGGGACGGAGAGGTGCTCCTCAAGGGGATCGGGATCGCGGTGCTCTCCTCGGTCCTGCCCTACTCCCTGGAGCTGCTCGCGCTGCGGCGGCTGCCGGCCGGCGTCTTCGGGATCCTGCTCAGCCTGGAGCCGGCCGTGGCCGCCTTCGCCGGTCTGCTCGTCCTCGGGCAGACGCTCGGCGGCGTCCAGCTCGTCGGCATGGCGCTCGTGGTCGCCGCCAGCGCCCTGGTGATGGGCCACCGCCCGTCCGGGGCGAAGGGGGCGGGCTGAGCCTCAGTCCTCGCTGGAGGCACCCACCTGCTCGTCGTGACGGGTCTTGAGCAGGCTCGCGATGGTGGTGACCCCGAGGATGACCACGATCGCCCCGAGGGAGACGGTGATCGGGATCTCCGGCACCGGCACGGACTCGCCGCCGTTGATGAAGGGCAGGTCGTTCTCGTGGAGCGCGTGCAGCACGAGCTTCACGCCGATGAAGGCGAGCAGCACGGCCAGCCCGATGCTCATGTAGACCAGCTTCTTCAGCAGGCCGCCGATGAGGAAGTACAGCTGACGCAACCCCATGAGGGCGAAGAGGTTGGCCGTGAGGACGATGTAGGGCTCCTTGGTCAGGCCGTACACCGCGGGGATCGAGTCGAGCGCGAAGAGCAGGTCGGTCATGCCCAGGGCCACGACGGTGATGAACAGCGGCGTGATGACCCGCTTGGCGTTCTCCTTCGTGAAGAGGTGCGCGGACCACTCCTCGGTGCTGGGCAGGGTCCGTCGGATCCACGCGACGAACTTGGGCTCCTCCCACTCCTCGTCGTCCTCGTTCTCCGTCGCGAGCTTGACCGCGGTGTAGATGAGGAAGAAGCCGAAGATGTAGAAGACCCAGGCGAACTGGTTGATGGCCGCGGCGCCGAGGAAGATGAAGATCGTGCGCAGCACGATGGCGATGATGATGCCCCACAGCAGCGCGGTCTGCTGGAAGCGCTGGGGCACACCGAACTTCGCCATGATCAGGATGAAGATGAACAGGTTGTCCACCGAGAGCGAGTACTCGGTGATCCACCCGGCGAAGAACTCGGTCCCCCGCTCGCCACCCTGGGACAGCCACAGCCCGATCCCGAAGATCACCGCGGCCCCGACGTAGATGCTCAGCGCCGTGGCCACCTCGCGGGTCGAGGGCACGTGGGGGCGACGCGCCACGAGGATGACGTCGAAGACGAGCACGACGGCGGCGACGCCGAGGGTGACCAGCCACACCCACGTGGGGATGTCCATCGTCCCGCCGCTGATGATGGCGGGCTGTGATGCGAGAGAGATCACGGGAACCTTCCGACTGGGCCTGTTCGTGGAGGGAACATCGTCGCACAACCGCCGTCGCGCGACGTCCGCCGGGCGGCGACGGGCTCGGTCAGCGGGTCGCGGCGGTCATCTGCCGCAGCTCCTTCTTCAGGTCCGAGATCTCGTCGCGCAGCCGCCCCGCCAGCTCGAAGTGCAGGTCGGTCGCTGCCTGGTGCATCTGGTCGGTGAGGTCCTGGATGAGCTGGGAGAGCTCGGCCGCGGGCAGGTCCCGGTCGCGGCTCGCGCCGGAGTCCCCGGCCGGTGCCGCGTGCCGGCTGCCGTCCGCCTTGCCACGGGACTGGGTCCGCCCCGAGCCCAGCAGCGAGTCGGTGTCGGCGTCCTCTCGCTGGAGCATGTCGGTGATGTCGGCGATCTTCTTGCGCAGGGGCGTCGGGTCGACGCCGTTCTCGGCGTTCCAGGCCAGCTGCTTGGCGCGTCGGCGGTTGGTCTCGTCGAGCGCCTCCTGCATGGAGGGGGTGACCGTGTCGGCGTACATGTGCACCTGGCCGGACACGTTGCGGGCCGCGCGCCCGATCGTCTGGATCAGCGATCGGGCGCTGCGCAGGAAGCCCTCCTTGTCCGCGTCGAGGATGCTCACGAGCGAGACCTCGGGCAGGTCCAGCCCCTCGCGCAGCAGGTTGATGCCGACGAGGACGTCGAACTGCCCCATCCGGAGCTCCCGCAACAGCTCCACGCGCCGCAGCGTGTCGATGTCGGAGTGCAGGTAGCGCACCCGCACGTCCTTGTCGAGCAGGTAGTCCGTGAGGTCCTCGGCCATCTTCTTCGTCAGCGTCGTGACGAGGACGCGCTCGTCACGCTCGGCGCGAACCCGGATCTCCTCGAGCAGGTCATCGATCTGGCCCTTCGTCGGCTTGAGGACCACTTCGGGGTCGATCAGGCCGGTCGGGCGGATCACCTGCTCGACGTACCCGTCGGCCATGGCCATCTCGTAGTCCCCGGGGGTCGCGGACAGGTAGACCGTCTGCCCGACGCGCTCGAGGAACTCCTCCCAGGTCAGGGGGCGGTTGTCCATGGCGCTCGGCAGCCGGAAGCCGTGCTCGACGAGGGTGCGCTTGCGCGACATGTCCCCCTCGTACATCGCGCCGATCTGCGGCACGGTCTGGTGGGACTCGTCGATGACGAGCAGGAAGTCCTCGGGGAAGTAGTCGAGGAGGCAGTTCGGGGCCGATCCGGGCGAGCGGCCGTCGATGTGCATCGAGTAGTTCTCGATCCCGGAGCAGGCGCCGACCTGACGCATCATCTCGATGTCGTAGGTGGTGCGCATCCGCAGCCGCTGGGCCTCGAGCATCTTGTTCTGCTGCTCCAGCTCCTGCAGCCGCTCCCCCAGCTCACGCTCGATGCCCTCGATCGCCCGCTCCATCCGCTCCGGGCCGGCGACGTAGTGCGTGGCCGGGAAGACGTAGATCTCGTCCTCCTCCCGCACGACCTCGCCGGTGAGCGGGTTCAGGGTGTGGATCCGCTCGATCTCGTCACCGAAGAACTCGATCCGCACGGCCAGCTCCTCGTACACCGGGATGATCTCCACGGTGTCGCCGCGCACCCGGAAGGTCCCGCGGGTGAAGGCCAGGTCGTTGCGGGTGTACTGCATGGTGACGAACTGGCGCAGCAGGTCGTCACGCTCGATCTCCTGACCGACCCGCAGCGGCACCATCCGGTCGACGTACTCCTGCGGGGTCCCCAGGCCGTAGATGCAGGAGACGGAGGCGACGACGACGACGTCGCGGCGGGTGAGCAGGCTGTTGGTCGCGCTGTGCCGCAGTCGCTCGACCTCCTCGTTGATCGAGGAGTCCTTCTCGATGTAGGTGTCGGACTGCGGGACGTAGGCCTCGGGCTGGTAGTAGTCGTAGTAGCTGACGAAGTACTCGACGGCGTTGTTCGGGAGCAGCTCGCGGAACTCGTTGGCCAGCTGGGCGGCGAGCGTCTTGTTCGGTGCCATGACGAGGGTCGGGCGCTGCACCTTCTCGATGAGCCAGGCCGTCGTCGCGGACTTGCCGGTGCCGGTCGCCCCCAGGAGCACCACGTCCTGCTCGCCGGCGTTCACCCGCGACGAGAGCTCCTCGATCGCCTTCGGCTGGTCACCGGCAGGGTCGTACTCCGAGATCACCTCGAAGGGGGCCACTGTGCGTTGCAGGTCGGTTACCGGGCGCATGGCTCCACGGTATGCCACACCCCCGACAGGCCTCAGGGGTCGCCGAGGTGCGGGGCACCCCCTTCGCCCCCGTGGCCGGTGCGGATGGTCCGCCAGTGCCGGCCCGGGCCACGTCGCAACCACCACCGGCCGAGCGCCGCGATCGGTGCCAGCGCGGCCACCATCCCGCGGACCGCGTCCTCGCCCTCGTCATCCGTGCTGGCGGCGTCGGTGACGAGGAAGCGCAGGTGGATCTGCGGCTGCCCGCGCGGCATCTCCACGGATGCGTCCTCGACGTGGTGGGTCCGGCCGAGGATCTCGGCCGCCCGCGGCAGGAGGGTCTCCGGCGCGGTGCCGGGCGCGATGCCGTGCACGTCGACGGCCACCCGGTAGGAGGGCATCAGGGGCGCCCCGGGGAGGGCGACCAACCGGTCTCCCGCGCCCACGCCTCCAGCCGCTCGTGGACCCCGTCGAACCAGGGCTCCTTGGCCTCGGCGTAGTCCTCCAT
>CAYLUX010000116.1:4102-7053 GCA_964386935.1 uncultured Janibacter sp. | reverse complement strand
TCGCTCGTCCTCCAGGAGGGTACGGAAGTCCACCATCCGACCCATCCTGTCACCGCTCGACGCGGCGCTCCGGCGGCGTCCGCCAGCCGGGCCGGGAATGTTCCCGTCCGGGGCACGTTGGACTTAGTGGTTGGCATTTCAATTATGGCCAACTGCCTACGGACAAAAGGAGATTCGAGACGTGACCGTCTACAACGAGATCATGGCCCTGATGTCGGGCGCCGGTCTGCTGGGGTTCGCTTGGTTCCTCCAACAGCTCATCCGCAAGGAGCCGATCGAGAGCGAGGGGTGGGCCGGGTTCTTCGGCGTCACCGGTCTGATCCTGCTGGTCACGGGGCTGCACACGACGCTGACCTGGCCCTTCAGCGAAGGGGGCTTCGAGTATGCGAACGTCGCATTCGGCCAGCCCGCGGCGGCCTTCGGAGCACTGATGCTCTTCGCCGCGATCTACCTGTGGCGCCACCGCGAGATGTTCTCCGGTGAACTCGATGCCGCGGCGGTGAGCGAGCGAGCACTGCGCGCGCTGCGGCCGGTGAGCATCTTCGTCGGCGCGCTCGGTCTGGGTATGGCCGTCCTCGCGATCGCCTTCGTGCGCTACCAGCTCGGCGCGGCCCCGCCGGAGGAGCCGATCAGCGGGCGTTTCGGCGGCATGCCCATCCTCGAGGCCCTCTTCCTCGGCGGCCTCTGGGGCGTCATCGCCATCGGTGCGATCCTCTTCGCCATCGCCCTGCTGACCAATCGCCCGCAGCTGCTGCGCTGGGCGATCCGGGCCTGGGTCATCGGCGGAGTGGTGATGCTGCTCTTCGGCGCGATGAACTTCTACACGCACCTGGGCATGTACTACAACATCGAGCACGGCACGATGATCAAGTGGTAGCGCCCGGCTGATCGGAGGGGCGCGGGCAGACCCTTTCCCGGCGGATGCGCGTGACGAGGGCCCACGCGAGCAGGGCGAGCGCCGTGGCGCCGAGGAAGGGCTGGACCGGCGTGAAGTACTGCAGGGCGCCGGAGTAGCCGAGAGCGAGGAGGACGATCTTGTTGCACACCGGACAACCGACGGCGAAGAAGGTCGTGAATGCCCCCAGGGCACCGAGGCGGGACCCGCGCTCACCCCCTTCGTCCGGGTCCCGGCGGGCCACGTAGGTGGCGGCGACCAGGCCGGCGAGGGCGGAGGAGAGGACGAGCACGGGCCAGGCCCAGACCGTCGTGGCGACGTCCCTGGAGAACAGTGGAGTCGGAACCATGGCCGTGGGAACGGCGGTCACCACCACGGTCAGTAGGGCGATACCGACGGCGAAACACCAGCGGCGTACCGGCCACGCACGCAGCTCGTCGAGGACCGAGGGCTCCTCCCGGACAAGAGTGCCCACGTCAGCGCCTGGTCGACGCGAGTTCGGACTGGTCGGCCCCACGTCGCCGTGATCGCCAGCTGCGCCAGCCGAGGGCCCCGCCGCCCACGACCACGACGGCGATGATGAACCACGCGTCCGGGATGCCCCGGCTCCACTCCGCGAGCGTCGACTCGGCCGCCTGCTGGGTGCCGATCGTGAAGAAGCCGCCCAGCGAGGCCGTGCCCTCGGTGAGGATGAGCAGCACGCCGATCGCGATCGAGAGCAGCCCGGAGACGATCATCGCGAGCGTGTTGCGCCACGGGCCGATCCGGACCTCCTTCGGTGCGATGGCGGCGCGCCCGCGGGGGCCGAGGCGCTTCCACGCCGCGGCGAGCACGAAGAGGGGGACGGTCATGCCGAGCGCGTAGAGGGCGAGCACGATCCCGCCGTAGACCGGGCTGCCGCCGAGGGCCGCCACGGTCAGCACGGACCCGAGGATCGGTCCGGCACACACGCCCGCGACGGCGTAGACCGCGCCGAGGGCGAAGACCGCTCCCGCAGATGTCCGGTCGCGACCAGCGCCCTCCACGCGAGCCAGTCCTGGCACCGGGAGACCGGAGAGCTGCCACAGGCCCAGCACGATGACCACCGTGGCTGCGACGGTCACGAGGGTCATCCGGTTGGTCGTGAGCAGCGAGCCGACGGACCCGGAGAAGACCCCGAGCGGCACCAGCGTCACGCTCAACCCGGCGTAGAAGACCATCGTCCGACCGATCAGCTTGGCCGGAGAGCCGAAGGCGTAGGCGAAGAAGGCCGGCAGCAGCATCACCGAGCACGGGCTCAGCAGGGTGAGGATCCCCCCGAGGAATGCCCCGGTGTAGCCGATGTCCACCTACTGCTCCCCCGCGGCCGCGAGCTCCTCGTCGATGAGGTCGGTGAAGACGTCGAGCGGCTGGGCGCCGACCACCCGCTGGTCCCCGATGACGAAGGTGGGCGTGCCCGTCGCCTTGACCTGCGTGGCCGCCTCCTGACCGTCGGCCTCGACCTTCTTGCGCAGGCCCGGGTCGTCCAGGTCCTTCTCGAACTGCTCCATGTCCTCGACGCCGACCTCCTTCGCCCAGCCCATGATCTTCTCGTCAGTGATCTTCAGGTGGCCCCGCTCGGGGGCGTCCTCGTACATCGCGTCGTGGTAGTCCCAGTAGTGGCCCTGCTCCCCGGCGGCCCGGGCGGCCACCGCGCCCTTCATCGACTGCTCCCCGAAGACCGGGAAGTCGCGCCACTCCAGCCGAAGCTTGCCGGTGTCGATGTACTTCTTCTTCAGCTTCGGGAACGACTCGCGGGAAAAGGTGGCGCAGTAAGGGCAGCGGTAGTCCGCGTACTCGATGAGTACGACCGGCGCGTCCACGTCACCGAGGGCCGTGACGTCGTCGGCGTCACGCCGCACGAGACCGATCTGCTCCTCGGTGCTCTGCTCACCCTTCTTCCTGCCCTGGCCACCCTTGCCGTCCTTGCCACCGGAGGACTCGCTGGCCGACCCGGCGCTCGAGGAGCCCTCGTCGCCTCCACTCCCGGAGACCATCACGCCCACGACGAGCAGGGCGACGACCGCGACGGCGGCGA
>CAYLUX010000116.1:0-4002 GCA_964386935.1 uncultured Janibacter sp. | reverse complement strand
TTCGACTCCGGCGTGGAGCACACCCGCGCGATGGCCGCCGGCGCCGATGTCGCCGCCCGGCTGCAGGTGGCCGAAGGGAGTCCCCTCCTGACGATCCGCCGCACCTCCTGCCTGGCCAGTCGGCCCGCCGAGCTGCGGGAGACCTGCGCCATCGGTGACCGGGTCACCCTCACGCACGTCTTCGGTGACGCCCCGCCCGGCGAGGGGCCCCATGTCACGATCCCCTGGGACTGACGGGCGCCGAACAGATACCCATTGGGGTATAGTTGACGGTGGCCGAAGAGGCCGCGTCGAAGGGAGACGGACATGCAGTACGCCATCACCACCACCGTTGACGCGTCGTTCGACGAGACGCTCACCGCCACCCGGGCGGCACTGGCGGACCAGGGCTTCGGGGTCCTCACCGAGATCGACCTGGCCGGGACGCTGCGGGACAAGCTGGGCTCCGAGATCGAGCCGCACGTCATCCTCGGCGCCTGCCGGCCGCAGCTGGCCGAGCAGGCCGTCGCCCGGGAGGCCTCGATCGGTCTGCTCCTGCCCTGCAACGTCGTCGTGCGCGCGGACGGCCGGGCCCGCACGGTGATCGAGGCGGTGGACCCGGACATGCTGGTCGGGGTGACCGGGAACGATCAGCTGACGGACATCGCCGCGGACGCGCGCGCCCGGCTCGAGGCCGCCCTGGCAGCGGTGCCGGGCCGGACCGACTGACCGGCCGCGCACGGAAGGACGAGCACATGGTCACGTTGGACATGGACGACATGGGGCCGGTCATCAACCGGCTCCGGCGCGCACAGGGTCAGATCGGTGGAGTGATCCGCCTCATCGAGGAGGGGCGGGACTGCAAGGACGTGGTGACCCAGCTCGCCGCAGCCAGTCGCGCCCTCGATCGGGCGGGTTTCGCGATCGTCTCCTCCGGGCTGCAGGAGTGCCTCGCCTCGCCGGAGGGCGTGAACGAGGACGACCGCGCCGCGATGGAGAAGCTCTTCCTCACTCTCGCCTGAGATCGGAGGGACCACCCCCTGTCGCACGGGGACCAGCAGGGATAGCCTCTAGGCATTCGAGAGAGAGGGAGACCGATGACCGCGACGGACGACCTCGAGCACCTCTCGGTCGACACCTGCTGGTCACTGATGCGCACGACCACGGTCGGCCGTCTGGCCGTGGTCGTGGACGACCACCCGGACATCTTCCCAATCAACTACGCGGTCGACCGGGGCACTGCGGTCTTCCGCACGGGCGAAGGGAGCAAGGTCGCGGGCGCCCTGTCCGGCGCCTCCGTCGCCCTCGAGGCCGACGGCTACGACCCGCAGACCGGGCGGGCGTGGAGCGTGGTGATCAAGGGCAGGGCGCGCACCATCTCCGAGGTCGAGGACCTGATGGACACCGTCGACCTCCCGCTCTTCCCCTGGCAGGGGGGCGAGAAGGACCGGTTCATCCGCATCACGCCGGGTGAGGTGACGGGCCGGCGCTTCGCCGTCGTCGACCCGAGCACGTGGACGAGCGTGCCCGCCGGCGTCCGGCGCGCGTCGCCGGAGTAGCCCGCCCGTCGGGGCGGCGCGCAGGCACCGGCTGTCACCTTCCCCGACCGCGCCCCCTGCCCGGGCACCTCAGTCGGTGGTCCTCTCCGGGTACCGCATCCGCTGCCGTCGGCCCTGGGTCAGGTTGCGCACGTCCACGTCGTTGTCGAAGCTCGACCCCAGGGCACCGGCAACGGTGCCCATGGAGGCGCTCAACCATGCGATGTTGAGGTAGTTGCGCGGGGAGCTCGCTCTCCCGAGGGTCTGCGTCATGAAGTCGGCGTCGATGACGACGAACGCCGCGGCGCAGATGCCGACGAAGAGGGCCGCATACAGGAGGGAGACGGACACCAGGAGGGTCACCACCGTGGACGCGTTGTACATCGTCGCCTCCGCGAGGGAGTCCATGCGGTGCTGTGGTTCCCACAGTCGGTTGATCATGATCAACCACAGGGTCATCACGATCACGGTTATGCCCGTGATGAGGGACAAGCGCCACGCCGGCAGGGCGTCGGCCAAATTCCAGATGGAGGAGAAGAAGACGCCGAAGGCTCCCGTCGCGCTGGCCGCAGCAAAGGCTCCGGAGAGCTTGGGGGCGGTGGCCAGTGGCTCGTTCGTGCGGACCATGCCCATGACCAGACGTAGGCGTCCCGACCGCCACCACGGTGAGGCGACGTAGTAGGACTCCTCCGGCCCGAGCCCCTGGGTGTGGACCACGCCGAAGTCGACCTCGGGGGCCACATCGCCGGTCACCTCGACCCGGGTCAGCGCGTCCAAGGATGCCAAGACGGCGTGCTCCAGCTGCGACAGCAAACCAAACCACCCCAGAGCGGGGAGGGAGACGACCACCAACGAGTCCTTGGGGTGTATGGCCGCCATCTTGGGCCGACGGCCGGCCCGTCGCGGGATCTCGGTGACGATCACGGTCGCATCCGAGCCGCGCTCGCGTGACCAGGTCCGCACGCTCTCCAGGTCGAGGGTGCCGTCGTCGCGCAGCGGGATCTGCTTCCGGTCGTGCGAGAAGGAGTAGCGACCGCCCTCCTCCGCCCGTGAGAGCAACCGACCAACCAGGCGAGAAGGCAGTCCGGGGTCCGCGAAGACGTCCACAGTGATCGGGTCGGTCATATCAGTCCTTCCGCCACAGGTGTGGCTGCGGGGGCCGCTCCGATGGCGACGTGGGGATCATTTGGGTGTGGCAGACCGCACCGTCGGAGCACCCGCCCCCTCGTCCGGGGTGTTCGCGTCGATCTCACCGACGAGTCGGTCGAACTCACTGTCCTCGAGGGTCACGCCGGCGGCATCCAGACCTTCCCGCAGCTTGTCGGCGACCTTCGTCTCGCCCGCGCTGTAGTCCCACGAGGTCGCGGTCTCCACGGCCTTCTGCGCGGCCTCGCGAGCCGCTTCCATCTTTTCCACCGAGTGCTCGGTCATGCGAACCTCCTTCACGTGTGATCGTGAGTCCCCTGTTCCCTACCACGAGCGCACGGATCCCATGCACGGTGCGGCCCGTGTCGCGCGCACGGGTTCTGCTCGGAGCAGAATCCGTAGTTGAGTCCCCGATAGTGGTGTAGCGCGGTCGCCAAGATCGTCCTGGTAGTGGACGTGGGTGCGGCCACCGCGTGATCCTTCGAGTCAACCTTCCAAAGAATCCTCGAACGGAGTCATCACGATGACCGCACCACACATTGTCGACCCTGCCGGCCTGCTGAGTGAAGCCCTCTCCGAGGCCAGTCCCCTCATGTCTGGGCCAGCACTCCCGGTCTGTGGTGTCAGGCGGGAAGTTTGGAGCCCAACACGTCGAGCTTCTCGATCGTCGGCTCGGAGAACAACGCACCGGTCTGCTCGCCGAGAGCTACCGCAACAGGGCCGGACAGGTGAGCGTCACGTCCGGCGTCATCGGGGAACACGTCGAAGATCCCGAAGGAGGAGGGCCCGAGGCGGATCGCGAACCACGCAGTGGTCGCCGGCTCTTGCTCAACAAGCGCACGGCCGCTGTCAAGGAACTCCTTCACGTCGTCCTCCTTGCCGGGCAGCGCGTCGAACCTGACCAGCAGTCCCTTGGTCACACTCATGACTTCTCCTCTTCCTTTGTCGTGGTGCCCGCGAGTTGGGACACGATCGCCGCGGAGAACGCCGGTAGGTCCTCCGGCGAGCGGCTGGTGATGAGATTCATGTCGACCACGACCTCCTGGTCAACGACGTTCGCGCCGGCATTGCGCAGATCCGTGCGGATGCTCGGGAAGGACGTCAGGGTGCGACCGGTGGCCACGCCGGCCTCGATCATGGTCTCGGCGATGAAGTAGAAGTACGCCGGCCCACTCCCGGAGATGGCCGTCACCGTGTCCATGTGCTCTTCGCCGACCCGGATCACTTCGCCGACCGTGCCCAGCAGTTCCTCCGCCCGCTCCAGGTGGTTCGGATCGGTGTGCGCGCCACCGGAGATCGCGGTCATCCCTCGCCCCATGAGGGCGGGGGTGTTGGGCAT
>CAYLUX010000115.1:0-7067 GCA_964386935.1 uncultured Janibacter sp. | reverse complement strand
CTGCTCGCCGACCTCCCACGGGTCGCCGCAGAAGCCGACCTGACCGGAGCGCCGCGCCCCGTCCTCCTCCCACTCCACCGTGTACACGTCCCGTTCGGCACGGGAGCAGATGGGCGCCTCGTCGACGTCGACTACCGTCGCGGTGCGCTCGGTGCTGTGCCCCAGCGCGTGCTCGACGTAGCCGGGTCTGACCGCTGCAAGGACGGCGAGCACGAGCCCGATGACGACGACGGTGATGGCCAGCGCCCATAGCCCCCTGGTCCAGGGGACGTGGGCGCGGTCGAGGGCGTGGCGTTCAGCGTCCGGAAGCACGGCCCGAGATATACCGCATCAGGCACCAAGAGCGAAGGGAGCCGGGCCGCACTGGTTACGCACGATGTCCAGTCCACTCGAGGTGTTGCGGGTCCCACGTTCCCGGGGTCGGGCTCCTGGTCAGTGCCGGGTCGACGAACGCGGCGATCAGCGCTGCCGCGGCCTCGGCGGTGTACGTCTCGGCAGACGGCACTCCCTTTGCCGTTGCCGGGTAGGTGCGGCGCCAGTCGGCGGGGATGTCGAAGTGGTCGAACGGGTCCATCCGGCTGATCGCCCGCTTGGTGGCGATCGCCGTCCGCAGCTCAGCTAGGTCGACTCTCTGGGAGTGGGCGAGGATAACAAGGTCGATCAGGTCCTTGACGCGGCTGCTGCGTTTGCCGCCCGGGTAGTCCACGCTCATCGTGGCGCACACCTTGTCGGCGATCTGGTCGACGACCGGGAACAGCCGGTACGGGTGAGTGACGAGTGAGCGGCGCAGGTGCAGTCGGTTGGCCGGCTCGACGATCTCGGGAGCGCCGACCGGGGCGGGGCCGACGACCACGTCGACGGTCACGGTGTCGACCTGGGTGTCGTGGTCGATGTCGAGGCAGGCGTAGACGAAGCGTCTGGTCTGGATGCCGGGCTGGTTGTCGCCGGCCCCAGTTGGCAGGGAGCGGATCAGTCGGAAGGTCAGGTGGTCGCCCAGGTCGATGGCGACCAGAGTCGACAGCGCGCGCTCGGCCTCGTCGAGGTTCGGGGCATCTTGGGCGGCGAGGTCGACGTCCTTGGTGGTGCGGGAGCGGGGGACGCGGGCGAGCATGCTGAGGCCGCCCTTGAGCAGCCACTCCGATGCCTCGCCGTCGGCGAAGACGCGGGATAGGAATCGGTCGTAGCGCGCCTGGCGAATCTGCGCGTCAACGGTGGTGGCGCTGATGCCGGTACCTTCTTGCTTCGCCCTCCTCTTGGTCGCGTCTTTGATAGCCAGCTCCAAGGAGCGTCAGTCTGCGTACGCCGATTCTTCAGCCATGATCGCCTCCGCCGGAGGAGGCTTCGGCCCGGGTGTTCAGTGTTTCGGCGATCCGGGCGGCGTCATTGCGATGTCGCGCTGGGAGCGAGGCAAGGTCGGACCGAAGGCGTTGTGGCGCGATGAGCTTGCCCTGGCGTATGGCGGCCTGCAGCGCGTCGGTGACCAGTGAGGTGTCGGTGCCGATTCCGATGAGGTCGATGATGGTGCGTTCGACGGTCAGCGCCGGGAGGCCGTTGACTGGAAAAACCTCGTCCGGGGTGAGGTCTCGGACGCGCAGCCGGATGTCTGGCAGGCGGGTGCCCTTGCGCCTGGGAACGATGAAGTCGAGCTGATCGGGAAGGAAATCGCCGATCTCATGCACCACGGCGGCGGTCGTCCCGCCGGCCACCAGTGGCGCCACCCCGGACTCGGTGCGTGCGGTGGTGGCGCCACCGAGCGCGAGCCAGGTGGCATAGATCGGCTCGTGTGTTGCCGGGGGAGCGCCGGCCATCCGGTAAACGCCACGAGAGACGCGCTCGACCACCCCGGCCGAGGCCAGCCGTACGAGTTGCTTGCGTGCAACTCCCACAGCCTCTGCCTGGGTGGTCGTGAACAGGCCCCATCGCCATTCCGCGAGGGAGCCGAGACGCGCCACGGTTGCATCCGCCATAACAGCAACTGTACCCATTTCAGGGAACAAACGTTGTAGCGGTGAACGTGCGCCAGAGGTCTGCCTCATCGGGGCGCCACGAGCGAAGGGAGCGGGGCCGCCTTCGCGGCGCCCGCTCCCTTCGCAGCGCCCGGTCCCTTCGAGACGGCGTTGGCGCGCCTCCTCAGGGATCGGGGAGCGGCGGCTCAGATGTCGAAGTACATCTCGAACTCGTGCGGGTGCGGACGCAGGGCCAGCGGGGCGACCTCGTTCTCCCGCTTCCAGGAGATCCAGGTCTCGATGAGGTCGGCGGTGAAGACATCGCCCTCGAGGAGGAACTCGTGGTCGGCCTCGAGCGCCTCGAGCACCTCCGGCAGCGTCGTCGGGACCTGCTCGATCTCCTCGTGCTCCTCCGGCGGCAGCTCGTAGAGGTCCTTGTCGACCGGCTCCGGGGGCTCGATGCGGTTCTTGATCCCGTCCAGGCCGGCCATCAGCTGCGCGGCGAAGCACAGGTAGGGGTTGCTCGAGGGGTCCGGGATGCGGAACTCCACGCGCTTGGCCTTGGGGGAGTTGCCCGCGAGCGGGATGCGGATGCAGGCGGAGCGGTTCCGCGCCGAGTAGACGAGGTTGATCGGGGCCTCGAAGCCCGGCACGAGCCGGTGGTAGCTGTTCGCCGTCGGGTTCGTGAAGGCCAGCAGCGCCGGGGCGTGCTTGAGCAGACCACCGATGTACCAGCGGGCGATGTCCGAGAGGCCGCCGTAGCCCTGCTCGTCGTAGAAGAGCGGCTCGCCGTCCTTCCACAGGCTCTGGTGGGTGTGCATGCCGGAGCCGTTGTCACCGAAGATCGGCTTCGGCATGAAGGTCGCGGTGCGCCCGTCGGCCCAGGCGGTGTTCTTGACGACGTACTTGAACTTCATGATGTCGTCGCCGGACTTCTGCAGCGTGTTGAACTTGTAGTTGATCTCCTGCTGGCCCGCCGTGCCGACCTCGTGGTGGCTGCGCTCGACCTCGAGACCGACGGTCTTCATGTTCAGGCAGACCTTGTCGCGCAGGTCGGCGAAGTGGTCCACCGGCGGCACCGGGAAGTACCCGCCCTTGAAGGCGGTCTTGTACGCGCGGTTGCCGCCCTCCTCCTTGCGGCCGGTGTTCCACGCGGCCTCGACGGAGTCCAGGGCGTAGAAGCTGCCCTGGGGGGTGGAGGCGTAGCGCACGTCGTCGAAGACGTAGAACTCGGCCTCGGCGCCGAAGAAGGCGGTGTCGGCGATCCCGGTCGACTTCAGGTAGGCCTCCGCCTTCGCCGCGACGTTGCGCGGGTCGCGGCTGTACTGCTCACCGGTGAAGGGGTCGACGATGGAGAAGTTGACGATGAGTGTCTTCTGCTCCCGGAAGGGGTCGAGGTAGGCGGTCCGGATGTCCGGGATGAGCTTCATGTCGGACTCGTGGATGGCCTGGAAGCCCCGGATCGAGGACCCGTCGAACATCTGGCCCTCGACGAAGAAGTCCTCGTCGACGGTCTCCGCCGGGATGTTGAAGTGCTGCATGATGCCGGGAAGGTCGCAGAACCGGATGTCGATGAACTTGACGTCCTCGGCCTTGATGAAGTCCATGACCTCTTCAGGGGAGCTGAACAAACCATCCTCCTGGGGTGGGGCGACGGGCGGGGCCCGCCGCGAACGGTCGGTGCTTCCGGAGACGTGAGTCACCTGCACCGGGGGGAATCCTACCGAGCGCGGTCGACATCGGTGTCCACCGGTCACCGACGAGCACATAGGGTCTGGGGCGTGAGCAGCCACCGCCCGTCCACCCCGGCCGCCGGCGAAGGGGGATACGTCGCCCCCTTCGGCCGTCGCCTCACCGCCCTGCTCGTCGACTGGATCGCCTGTATGGCGATCGCGTACGGGCTGGTCGCGGCCGTGATCGACCTCGGGCCACTGGCGTGGTCCTTCGCGCCGCTCGGCATCCTGCTGCTCGAGCAGCTCATCGGGGTCAGCCTGGGTGGCGCCGGCCTCGGCCACCGACTGCTGCGCCTGCGCGTCGTGCCGCTGCAGGGGGAGTGGGTCACTCCCGGGCGCGCCCTGGTCCGGGCGGTGCTGCTGTGCCTCGTCATCCCGCCGCTCGTCGTCGGCAAGGACGGTCGTGGCCTGCACGACGTGCTCGCCGGGACGACGATCATCCGGCTGCGGTAGCAGCCGCCGGGCTCAGCCCCGCAGGAAGGTCTCGGCCACCCGCCGCAGGTCGAGCAGGTCGCTCGTGCCGGCCATCTCCCGCGCCGAGTGCATCGAGAGGATCGGGATGCCGACGTCGATGGTTCGCACACCCAGCCGGGTCGCGGTGATCGGGCCGATCGTCGAGCCGCACGGCACGGTGTTGTTCGAGACGAACTCCTGGCTGCTCACCCCGGCCGCGTCGCACCAGCCGTGCCACGCAGCCGCACCGACGCCGTCGGTCGCGTAGCGCTGGTTGGCGTTGATCTTCAGGATCGGTCCGGAGCCGAGCAGCGGTTGGACGTGCGGGTCGTGGCGGCCGGCGTAGTTCGGGTGCACCGAGTGGCCGACGTCGCTCGAGACGCACCAGGAGGCGGCGTGCGCGCGCATCCGCTCGCCCCGGTCGGCGCCGAGGCCGAGACCGATGCGCTCGAGCACGTCCTCGAGGAAGGGGCCGGCCGCGCCCGAGCGGGTCGCCGAGCCGATCTCCTCGTGGTCGAAGACGGCGATCACCGGGATGTGGTCGGCCGCGACGTCCTCGCCGACGGCCGCGAGGGCGAGGGTGCCGGCGTGCGCGCTGGCCAGGTCGTCCAGCCGTCCGGCCGCGAAGAAGGCGTCATCCCGCCCGAAGACGGCGCCCCGGGCGGAGTCGGCGGTGACGAGGTCGTAGCCGCGGATCCGGGAGGCGTCCACCCCGGCGGAGTCGGCGAGCTCCCCGAGCAGGTCGGCGGACTCGGGGGCGCCGATGCCCCAGACCGGCTGGGTCTGGGCCTGCTTGTCGAGGGAGAAGCCGTCGTTGGCCGAGCGGTCCAGGTGGATCGCGAGCAGCGGGAGGCGCAGCAGCGGACCGGAGTCGGCGAGCACCTCGGTGCCGTCCTCGAGCACGAGCCGGCCGGCGAGGCGCAGCTCCCGGTCGAGCCAGGAGTTCAGCAGCGGTGCGCCGTAGACCTCGACGCCGGCCTGCAGCCAGCCGTGGCTGCCGGTGGTCGGCTTCGGCTTGAGCTTGAAGCCGGGGGAGTCGGCGTGTGCCCCGAAGATGCGCACCGGCGTGGTGCTCGTGGCGGTCGTGGGCACGACCCAGGCGATGATCGCGCCGTCGCGCACGACGAGGTAGCGCCCGGGTGCGCTCGGCCAGTCCGCGGTCTCGTGCAGCTCGGTGAAGCGGGCCTCCCGCAGGCGGCGGGCGATCTCGGCGGCGGCGTGGTGGCTGGAGGGGGAGGCCTCGACGAAGTCGGCGAGGTCCTCGGCGTGTGCGATCACTTGCCGCGCATGGCCTTGCGGTCCATGCGCACCTTCGTCGGGTCGACACCGGCGGGCACGCTCTGGCGCATGCCGGGGAGGGACTTCAGCCGCTTGTTCACGACCGACATCTCCTCCTTGCTCAGCTCGGGGCGCAGCTTGGTCAGCGTGATCCGGATCTTCCGCGGCGGGAGCTCGCCCTCGCCGCTGCCGACGATGTAGGTGTGCACCGGGACGCCCGGGACGACCTTGTTCAGCCGCTTCTTCTCCTTGGCCATGAGGCGGTGGGCCCGGGCCGTGGGGCCCTCACCGAAGAGGACGACACCGGGGCGCCCGATCGCGCGGAAGAGGACCGCGGAGGTCTGCAGCTCGCTCGGCTTGGTGGCGTCGGCCGCGATCGGCTCCTGGTCGTAGTACCACCCGCGACGAAGGGAGGAGAGGCCACCGAGGGTGGCGCCGCGCTGGCCCTCCATCTGCGCGAAGGCGGCGCGTTCCCCCCTTCGCGACATCACGACGGTGGCGGCCAGCAGACCGGCCGGGATCGCGATGAGGACGCTGTAGAGGACGTGACCGAAGATCAGGCCGATGATCGCTCCGATGGCCAGCACCACGACGAAGGCGAGCAACATCCAACGACCCACGAGCGGGTCGATCTGCTTGACCTGGCGGTAGACCTCGAGGACCCGCTTGAAGGGGTTGCCGCGCTTCTTCTTCGGCTTGGTCTTGGTGTTCTTGTCGGGGGTGGCCATGAGGGTTGATCCTAGATGGTCTCTGGGCGCCGGCGATCAGCCGTCGGTGCCGGTGGCGGGCCGCGCGCGGGCCAGCAGCGAGGTGGCCTCCTGGCGGGCGGGCTCGTCGATGGCGTCGTTCAGGTGGGAGAGGTGCTCGGGTATCGGGCGGCCCCACTTGCGCATGGCCGTCGCGTAGAGCCGGCCGGCGCGGTAGCTGGAGCGCACGAGCGGCCCGGCCATGACGCCCTTGAGGCCGATCTCCTCGCCGACCTTCTTCCAGTGCACGAACTCCTCGGGCTTGACCCACCGGTCGATGGGGTGGTGCAGCTTCGAGGGGCGCAGGTACTGGGTGATGGTGAGGATGTCGCAGCCGGCGTCGACGAGGTCGCGGATCGCCTGCTCGACCTCGTGCTCCTCCTCGCCCATCCCGAGGATGAGGTTGGACTTGGTCACCAGGCCGGCCTCGCGGGCCATCGAGAGGACCTTGAGGGACTTGTCGTAGGTGAAGGCCGGGCGGATCTGCTTGAAGATCCGCGGGACGGTCTCGAGGTTGTGGGCGAAGACCTCCGGCTCGGCGTCGAAGACCTGCTGGACCAGCTCCGGCTTCGCGCCGAAGTCTGGCGGGAGGATCTCCACGCCGGTGTTCGGGTTGAGCCGGTGGATCGCGCGGATCGTCTCGGCGTAGAGGCGGGCGGCGCCGTCGGGCTGGTCGTCGCGCGCGACGCCCGTCACCGTCGAGTAGCGCAGCCCCATCTCCTGGACGGACTCGGCGACGCGGCGCGGCTCGTCCATGTCCAGGATCGTCGGGCGACCGGTGGCGATGTCGCAGAAGTCGCAGCGGCGGGTGCACACGTCACCCCCGATGAGGAAGGTCGCCTCGCGGTCCTCCCAACACTCGAAGATGTTGGGGCAGCCGGCCTCCTGGCACACGGTGTGCAGGCCGGAAC
>CAYLUX010000114.1:4525-7136 GCA_964386935.1 uncultured Janibacter sp. | reverse complement strand
TCGACGTCGAGGGCGTCTTCGTCCAGATCGGCCTGCTGCCCAACACCGAGTGGCTCGGCGACGCCGTCGAGCTCTCCGAGCGGGGAGAGGTCGTCATCGACGGGATCGGCGCGACCAACCTGCCCGGTGTCTTCGCCGCCGGTGACTGCACGGTCGAGCCGTACAAGCAGATCGTCACGGCACTGGGCGCCGGCTCGACCGCCTCGCTCAGTGCCTTCGACCACCTGATCCGCACGAGCGCGCCGGACGAGGAGTCGGCCGTCGCGGCGACGAAGGTGGCCGACGGTGAGCTCTCCGAGGGCGATCAGATCGACGTCCCGGACGTCGTCGGCGCGAACGCCTGAGGAAGGACACCATGACCGACCAGATAGACCTCTCCGACCACGGACCTGCGCCCTACGTCGTCGACATCGAGGCCGCGACGCTGCAGAACACGAACTACCGCTCCACCCTGTGGACCGGCACGAACCTGCAGCTGACCGTCATGGCCATCGCGCCCGGTGACGACATCGGCCTGGAGGTCCACGAGGACCACGACCAGTTCCTGCGCATCGAGGAGGGGCGAGGCCGCGCCCAGCTCGGACCCGCCGAGGACGACCTCTCCTTCGACCGCGAGGTCGGCGACGACGACATCGTCATGGTCCCGGCGGGGCAGTGGCACAACATCACCAACATCGGTGACGTGCCGCTCAAGGTGTACTCCCTCTACGCCCCGCCGGAGCACGTCCACGGCACCGTCCACGTCACCAAGGCCGATCAGGACGCCGACCCGACGGAGGACTGACCCCGGCCCTCTCCATCGACCCCCGCTCGATGTCCGCGAAACCCGCTGCGCGCGGTACCCCCTTCGCGGACTTTGGGCGGGGGTCGCGGCGTGGACACCCTCTGGCACCGAAGGTGACCCGTGGGTAACCTCGGGCCATGCGGAACACCATCGAGTACACCCACGTCGAGGGGCCGGGCGAGCCGGTCGTCCTCGTCCACGGCATCGGACACCGCCGCCAGGCGTGGGGCCGGGTGCCGGAGCTGCTGCACGAGCGCGGGTACGACGTCTACGCCGTCGACCTGCCCGGTCACGGCACCTCCCCGACGCCGACGAAGCCGGACGGCTACTCGATGCGTAGCACCGCAGAGCAGCTCGAGCGCTTCTTCGCCGCGGAGGGGCTCACCCGACCTCACGTCGTCGGCAACTCCCTCGGCGGCGCCGTCGGTCTCGAGCTCGCGCACAACGGCACGGTCCGCAGTGCCACCGTGCTCTCCCCGGCGGGCTTCTTCCCCGTCCATCACCTGCCCAACATCGCGGTGAACCTGCTCTTCATGAAGGTCGGCAGCCTCCTGCCCGAAGCGCTGCACCGTCGGCTGAACGGGCAGACCTGGTTCCGTCGGCTCGCCTTCCGCGCCCTCTACACCCACCCCGAGACGGTCACCGTCGAGGACGCGGTCGGGGACACGCTCAACCTGCGCCGCTCGAAGGGGTTCTGGCCGCACTTCTTCCGGGCCACCTTCCTGCGCTTCACCAAGGACGTCGCCGTGCCGACGACGATCGGCTGGGGCGACACCGACCGGCTGCTCCTGACCTCGGAGGCCGACACCGCCCGGCAGCGCCTGCCGCAGGCGACCCACGTGAGCCTGCCGGACTGCGGCCACTGCCCGCAGCACGACCACCCCGAGCTCGTCGTCGACGTCATCGAGGAGACCATCGTCCGGGCAGGACAGCCTGACCCGAACGGAGCGAAGACCGCCTGAGCACGCCCCACCGGATCCCGCGTCAACGCACTCGGACGATGCCGCGGGCGCCCTTCTCGCCGGCCGTCATGAGGTGGTTGACGAAGGGGTAGTGCCCCGCCTCGGGGAAGGTCAGCTCGACGAAGCCACCCTGGCCCGGCAGCAACCCCAGCGCCTGGGATCCGGTGGCCTCGCCGCCGCCGCCGCCGACGTCGTCGGGTCCGCCGACCCGGTAGGCCCCCTCCTTCCAGGCGGTGTCGAACTGCCCGCCGATGACGTGGAAGGACAGTGGCACGTCGGGTCCGGCGTCGAGCACCCAGAAGCGCACCCGCTCGCCGACCCGCGCGGTCAGCGGGTCCGCCTCGTACTGGAAGGCTCGCCCGTTGAAGGTCGTCGCGGCCGGCTCGCCCTCGGTGCCCTCACCGGAGTACAGCTCGGAGGCGGTCAGCACGTAGGAGCGGTCGACCTCCGGCAGGTTCGGCGGCTCGATGACGACGGCGCCGTGCATCCCCTTCGCGATGTGCGTGGCCATCGGCATCGTCGCGCAGTGGTACATCCAGATGCCCGCCCGCTCGGCGGTGAAGGTGTACGTGAGCGTCTTGCCCGGCGCGATCGTGCGCATCGGGCGGTCCGGCGCGAGCGACCCGGCGTGGAAGTCGATCGAGTGACCGATGCTCCCGTCGTTGACGAGCGTGATGATGAACTTGTCACCGACACGGCCGTGCAGCACCGGGCCGGGCGCGGTGTCCCCGAAGGTCCAGCGCGTCTGCTTCACGCCCGGCGCGACCTCGGCCTCCTTGTCCTGCACCCGCAGCGTGACACGGTGGGTGCGCTCGTCGGTCAGCTCGGGCAGCCGGGCATCCAGTGCCTCGTAGTCCTTCGGCCA
>CAYLUX010000114.1:0-4425 GCA_964386935.1 uncultured Janibacter sp. | reverse complement strand
GCTCGTCGGTCAGCTCGGGCAGCCGGGCATCCAGTGCCTCGTAGTCCTTCGGCCAGTCCTTGCCCGGGTCCAGGGCGAAGGCGTCGTCCTCAGGTGCGCCGGAGGCGCCTCCAAGGGGGGCGTCCCCTCCGTGGTGACCGGCATGGCCCCCGTGCTTCCCGGCGGAGCCGGAGTGGCCCCCTTCGCCATCGGTCGCAGTGGTGCCGCCGGTGACCTCCACCTGCAGCACCATGCCCATCGCCCGGTGGCCGGCGACGGTGCACCAGCCCTCGCGGTCCTGGCCCACGACGCCGAGGTCGAGGGTGGCCGACTCCCCCTTCGCCAGCCGCTCGGTCTGGTGCTCGTCGTCGAAGTGCAGGTCGTGCACGGTGCTGCCGTCGCTGTTGGTCAGCGTGATGACGAGGCGGTTGCCGGCGGGAACCTTGATGGTCGAAGGGCTGTAGGACATGTCGGCCCTCGCGGTGACGTCCACCCGGGTCGTCTCGCCCGTGGGCGTCACGCCGGCCACTGTCGTGCTCGACGCGTGGTCGGGGTCGAGCACCGGCTGCATCGCCGGACCGACGGCCAGGGCGAGCGCGACGATGGTGATGCCGGCCATGAGCTGGGTGCGGGGGAAGGGCGGGTCGAGGACCCGCGCGCTCTCGGCCCGGCCGGCCGCGAGGTTCGGGCGCTCGCCGCGGGCCTGGGCCTCCGCCGCCTTGCGCTGGGCGGCGATGATCCGCTTGACCGTGGCGAAGAGGACCGGGACGTAGGCGGCGAAGCCGACGAGGACCAGGGCCGCGAGCACCGCCCGGGTGGCTGCCGGGAGCGGCAGCAGCGAGAGCGCGAAGGGGAGGTTGACCAGGACGATCCGGGTCATGCCGAGCCGGTCGAAGCCCTCGATGCCAACCCGGGAGACGCTCGGCCCGCCGCCGATGACGGCCGGGATCATGTGGCTGAGCGCGCCGAGGAGCACCTGCAGCCCGAAGCCGAGCACGAGCACCGCGGCGACCGAGCCGTACCCGGTGACGGCCGAGGGCAGGTCGGTCGCCGTCGCCACCCGCCAGGTGACCATGACGATGCCGACGAGGAACCACACTCCGCCGGCGGCCATGGACCAGGAGGCGAAGTGCATCGGCGGCTTCTTGCGCGCCGGGGCGAGCAGCGAGCGGCCGGTCCACAGCAGCCCGAGCAGGTAGACCACGAGTCCGGCCACGAGCAGCCAGCGCCAGGCGAGGAGCGCGCCGGCGAGGGCGAGGAGGAGGCCACCGGCCAGGACGGGCAGCGCCTGACCCGCACGGCGCTCGGAGGCGTCGTCCATGCGGGCGCGCAGGATCGTCGGCCACAGCGTGATGACCGTGCCCGCGACGGTGATCCCGACCCAGCCGAGCACGTTGACGAGGGAGTGCCCGAGCAGCAGGCGGGAGTGGATCGCGTCGGGGTAGCCGCGGGCGAGCAGGACGCCGAGGACCGCGCCGACGGGGAGGAAGGCCGCCGAGACGAGGTAGTAGTGCGTGACGACACGGAAGCGGCCGGGCAGCGCCGCGCGCAGTCGCCGGTAGAGCTGGATCGCGTGCCAGACGACGGCGACCACGACGATGGCCGCGCCGACGAGGGTCACCCACCACCACGTCGTGGGGACCCCGACGAGCACCGCCGCGATGCCGACATGGAGCAGGATGAGGCGGCGGTTCTGCGGGCCCCGCCCCTCGACCCGCGGCCCCGTCTTGAGCAGCGTGGTCGCGAAGTGGGTGCTCCACACCATGATCGAGTGGGTGAGCACACCCAGGGCGATCATGTGCACCATGAGCCAGGTCGACCCCGGTGCGAGGGGGTGGACGGCCGCCGTCACGACGGCGGCGACCATCCAGAAGATGCCGGGCCGGTCGCGCATGACCCAGTAGCCACTGGGTCGCCCGGAGGAGCGAGTGGTCATGGGGGTGGGCAGGGCCCGTCCTTCGGTGGGGGGAGGGTCAGGCTTCGGCGCGGGTCAGCCGCAGCGTCCACGCCGCCGGGCCCTCCTCGAGGTAGGTGACGGTCCAGGTGTTCGGCTCGAGCCGGTCGACCTGGGCCAGCAGCGGCTTGGGGTCGTGCGGGGCGACGAGGTCGAGGGAGCGACCCGGCTTGATCGCCGAGAGGGCGCCGATGACGGTCGCGTGCCGGATCGAGTGGGGCACGGGACGGACGTCGAGGCTGGGGATGTCGGTGTCGGCCATGGGCAGGTTCGCGGGCATCGCGGGTCCTTTGTTGTGTGAGGATCGGGCTGTGCTTGCCCGACGCGTACCCAAATTACTACATTGATGACCGTGGAAAATTCAAACCTCGGCCCAGCGCCCGCACCGGAGGCGGATCCCACCGACCTCGGTGCGGCGGTGCGTACCGTCCTCGAGGCGGTCCGCGAAGGCGTCGGGCCCATGCGCGTCACCGACATCGCGCACGAGGTGGGTTCCCACGAGAACACCGTTCGCAGCCATCTCTCCCAGCTCGTCGACCGCGGCCTGGTCCTCACCCGGACGGCGCCGGCGGAGGGGCGGGGCCGCCCGGCGACGCTCTACGAGGCCGGTCCCCGTCCGGGGGCCCGGACCGCGGAGTACCAGGCACTCGCGGGCGCCTTCGCCGCCGACCTGATCGCGCGCGGCACCGGGCCGGCCATCCGGACCCGTGCCAGGGAGATCGGCCGCTCCTGGGGGGAGCGCATGTCCTCTCCGGGCCCGAAGGGGGAGGGCGCCGACCTCGAGGTGGCCATGGCCGACCTCGGCTTCGGCCCCGAGCGTGACGGCGAGACCCTGCGCCTCACGACCTGCCCGCTGCTCGACCTCGCCGTGGAGAACCCGGACGTCATCTGCCAGGTCCACCTCGGCCTCGTCGACGGGCTGCTCGGCTCGGACACGGACGGGGAGACGAAGCTGACCCCCTTCGCCGAACCGGGCGCATGCCTGCTACGGGTACCCAGTAGTCACTGAGGCGGGTGCCGCGTAACGTCGGCGCCACGAGCGAATCCGTGCAGACCGACGTGCTCGTCCTCGGCTGGGGCAAGGCCGGCAAGACCCTCGCCGGTGCCCTCGGCAGGGCGGGGCGCAGCGTGACCATCGTCGAGCAGTCGCCCGCCATGGTCGGGGGTACCTGCATCAACATCGGATGCGTCCCCACCAAGGCCCTGGTGCACCAGGCCCAGGAGCGGCGTGAGGGTGACGACCCGGCGGAGTGGTTCAGCGCCGCCGTGGGCTCGCGCGACGCCCTCATCGAGAAGCTCAACGGCGTGAACCGACAGATGCTCGAGACCGTCGACGCCGTCCGGGTCGTCGTCGGTGGGCGGGCCCGCTTCACCGGACCGCGGCAGGTGCGGGTCACCGGTGGCGGGGAGGAGCTGGAGATCACCGCCGAGACAGTGATCGTCGGCACGGGCGCGGTCCCGCGTGCGCTGCCCGTGCCCGGCGCGGACGGCCCGCGGGTGCACGACTCCACCTCCATCCAGCACGTCGACCCCTTCCCGGCACGGCTGGCGATCGTCGGCGGCGGCCCGATCTCGCTGGAGTTCGCGAGCATGTTCGCCGACTTCGGGTCCGCCGTCACCGTCCTCGAGCGCGGCGAGCGGCTGCTCGCCCGGGAGGACGCCGACGTCGCGGAGTCGGTCACCGGCGCGCTGACCGACGCGGGCGTGGACATCCGCACGGGCGTGGACGTCTCCGCGCTCGAGGACGACGGCACCGCCGTGACGGTGCGCTGGGCCGGCGGGTCGCTCGAGGCCGACGCCGTGCTGCTCGCCGTCGGCCGGGTCCCGGCGACGGAGGGGCTCGGTCTGGAGGCCGCGGGCATCCCGACCGACGGGGCCTGTGCGATCGTCGTCGACGACCAGCTGCGTGCCGGTGCCGAGGGCGTCTTCGCCGTCGGCGACGTCAACGGCGGCCCGCAGCAGACCTATGTCTCCTACGACGACCACCGGATCGTGCTCGACCAGCTCACCGGCGAGGGCACACGCTCCCGCAGCGACCGGGTCGGGGTGCCGACGACGACCTTCATGACTCCGCCGCTCGGCCGCGTCGGCGAGACCGAGGAGTCCCTTCGGGCGAAGGGGGCCGGCGTCGCCGTCCACGCCAAGCCCGTCGCGTCGATCGCCGTCATGCCGCGGCCGAAGATCGTCGGCGAGACCCACGGGATCATCAAGTTCTGCGTCGACCCGGAGACCGACCTCGTCCTCGGGGCGGCGATCCACTCGATCGACGCCCAGGAGCTGATCAACCTGATCGCGCTCGCGATGCGGGCCGGGGTGACGGCGAGCGAGCTGCGGGACGGGATCTGGACTCACCCCTCGAGCACCGAGGCGCTCAACGAGGTGCTGGCCACGCCGCCGCGCTGACCCCCTTCGCCGTCCACCGGTCGAGGTCGGGGCGGAAACGGCGTATGTTACTGGTGAGTGAAGTTCATCCCGGCGAGAGTGACGACATG
>CAYLUX010000113.1:0-7175 GCA_964386935.1 uncultured Janibacter sp. | reverse complement strand
CAGGGTGTCGGCGAAGTTCACCGCGCTCGCGCGCACCGCCACCCGCACCTGCCCGGCGCCCGGCCGGGGGGAGGGGGCCTCGCGGAGGGCGAGGACCTCCGCAGGGGTGCCGAGCTGCTGGGCCTGCCACGCGCGGATGCTCATGACCGCCGAGGGTACCGACCGGGCGCGTGCGCCATCATCGTGTCCATGACCCGGCACGCCCTGCTCCCGACCGACATCGGCGAGCTCACCGCCGTCCTGGACGAGACGGCAGATGGCGGCACCGTTCTGATCGGCCTGTACTTCCCGGGCCACTGGACGCTCCCGGACCCCGACACCTTCGGCCCGACCACCACCGCCGACGAGCCGGTCCTGACGGCACTGGGCGACCAGCTCGGGGAGTACCTGCGCGGGCAGCGTCGTGACTTCGACCTGCCGGTGGAGCTGCGGGGCGGCGAGCACCACCGCAGGGTCTGGGAACGGCTCACCCGCATCCCGTACGGGCAGACCCTCACCTACGGGGACCTCGCCGCCGAGCTCGGCGGCGCCGCGCAGGCGATCGGCCGGGCCGTCGGCGCGAACCCGATCTCGATCGTCATCCCGTGCCACCGCGTGGTCGGGGCCGACGGCTCCCTCACCGGCTATGCCGGCGGCCTGGAGCGCAAGCGCCGCCTCCTCGCTCTCGAGCGGCCCCCGGCGGAGGAGCTCGGCGCGCTCTTCTGAGGAGCGAAGGGGGAGCCGCTCACCGATCGGGAGGCACCGCTCGGCGTGTGAACGCTGGACACTGGAGTGACGGGTGTGATTAGCCTGCCGTGATGTACGTCACGGTGGAGGGAAGTGCGAAGTGAACTCGTTGCTGCTCGCAGGCATCGGTGTGGTGATGATCATCGCCGGGTACCTCCTGTACTCGAGGTACCTCTCGGGGAAGGTCTTCGTCCTCGATGACTCCAGACCCACCCCCTCCCACCAGTTCGAGGACGGCGTCGACTTCGTCCCGACGAACAAGTACGTCCTCTGGGGTCACCACTTCACCTCGGTGGCCGGCGCCGCGCCCATCGTCGGCCCGGCCGTGGCCGTCATCTGGGGCTGGCTGCCCGCCTTCCTCTGGGTCACCCTCGGGACCGTCTTCTTCGCCGGGATGCACGACCTCGGCGCGTTGTGGGCCTCGGTCCGCAACCGCGGGCAGTCGATCGGCGCCCTGTCCGGCCGCTACATCGGCGCCCGGGGGCGCAACCTCTTCCTCGTCGTCATCTTCCTGCTGCTGCTCATGGTCAACGCGGCCTTCGCGGTCGTCATCGCCGGGCTGCTGATCTCCACCCCGACCGCGGTCATCCCCACGTGGGGTGCCCTCGTCGTCGCCGTCCTCATCGGCCAGGCGATCTACCGGCTGCGGTGGAACCTGCCGATCGTCTCCGTCGTCGGCGTCATCGCCCTGTACGCGCTGATCTGGGTCGGCAACGAGGTGCCCCTCGCCCTGCCGGAGACCGTCATGGGCCTGCCCGACGACGCGGTGTGGATCATCCTGCTCTTCGTCTACGCCGGCATCGCCTCGATGCTGCCGGTGTGGATGCTGCTGCAGCCACGGGACTACATCAACGGCCTGCAGCTCTTCATCGCCCTGGGCATCCTCTACGGGTCCGTGCTCATCGCCCGCCCGGACGTCGTCGCCCCGGCGTGGAACTCCAACGTCCCCGAGGGCACGCCCTCGATCGTCCCGCTGCTCTTCGTGACGATCGCCTGCGGCGCGATCTCCGGCTTCCACGGGATGGTCAGCTCCGGCACCAGCTCCAAGCAGCTGGGCAAGGAGTCCGACGCCCGCTTCGTCGGGTACTTCGGCGCCGTGGGCGAGGGGCTGCTCGCGCTCGGCGCGATCATCGCGACGACCGCCGGCTTCCGCACCCTCGCGGACTGGGAGGGCGTCTACCAGGCCTTCAACGACGGGGGCGTGACCGCCTTCGTCGACGGTGGTGGCGCCATCGTCGAGGCCGGGCTCGGGCTGCCGCAGTCGCTCTCGGCGACGATCATGGCCACGACCGCGATCCTCTTCGCGGCGACGACGATGGACACCGGCGTGCGCCTGCAGCGCTTCGTCGTCCAGGAGATGGGCGACGTCGCCGGGTTCTCGCTCGGCAAGACCTCGGCCACGGTCCTCGCCGTCGGCATCGCGCTCGCCCTCACCTTCGGCGCCGGCGCGGACGGCTCCGGCGGCATGCTCATCTGGCCGCTCTTCGGCACGACGAACCAGCTGATGGCCGCCCTGACGCTGGCGATCATCGCGATCATGCTGCTGCGTCGCGGGCGCAGCCCGTTGCCTGCCCTCGTGCCGCTCGTCTTCGTCGGTGCGGTGACCGTCTACGCGCTGTTCATCCAGCTGGGCACCTTCTACGAGGACCAGAACTGGCTGCTCCTCGTGCTCGATGTCGTCATCCTCGTCGCGGCCGTGTGGGTCATCATCGAGTCGGTCGGCGCGATGCGCCGGGCGAGCTCCTACGACGGTGACGACGACGCCGAGCTGGCGCAGATCGCCGCGGAGGAGGCCGAGCGGATCGGGGACCGGCAGTGACCGGGTGGGGCGAGCGGCTGCGGGCTGTGGCCCGCGGCGTCAGCGATGCCTACATGGGCCCCTACCGGCAGACCTTCGCCCGCGCCCGCCAGGACGAGGACGACCTCTTCCGGGTCATCGTCCTCGCGGAGGCCCTCGGCGTGCCCAACCCGGCGAGCTACTACACGATCGAGCTGCTGCCGGTCATCTACGACGAGGTGCACGACTGGCACCGTCGGATGGGGATGGACCGTAGCCCCCTCGACCACTTCACCTGCTGCTGATGGGACTGCTCACCGATCTCGTCGCCACCCGCGAGGTGCTCTTCGTCGGCGGGAAGGGCGGTGTCGGCAAGACCTCCGTGGCCGCCGCGCTCGCGCTCACCGTCGCCCGCACCGGTCGCCCCGTCCTGCTCGTCTCCACCGACCCCGCCCACAACCTCGGGCACCTGTGGGGCCGACCCGTCGGACCCGACCCGGTCGAGCTCGAGCCGGGGCTGCGCGGCATGGAGATCGACCCCGCGGCGACGACGGAGGAGCACCTGGCCGCCGTCCGGCACACCATGCAGCGGCTCATGCCCGAGCACCTGCGCGGGGAGATCAAGAAGCACCTCGACCTGGCCCGAGAGGCCCCCGGCACCCACGAGTCGGCCGTCCTCGAGCGGCTGGCGGAGGTGGTGCAGGACCGCCGCGAGGGCGAGCTGGTCCTCGTCGACACCGCGCCGTCCGGTCACACCTCCCGACTCATTGCCCTGCCCGAGCTGATGCAGGCCTGGACCGACGGGTTGCTGCGCCGACAGGAGCGCTCGGCCGGCTTCGGCGCCGCGCTGCGCGGTCTCGGTGGGGACCAGGGGGAGCGCGCGGCCGCCGACGTCGTCGGTGCGCCGCGGCCCCGGGACCGGCGGGAGCGCCGCGATGCCGAGATCCGTTCGATCCTCGACCGACGGCAGAGCCGCTTCCGCATGCTGCGCGAGCAGCTGCAGGACCCCGACCGCTCCGCCTTCGTCATCGTTCTGGCCGCCGAGCGCCTCCCCGTCCTGGAGACCGTCGAGCTGCACGAGCAGCTCGAGCGCTCCGGCATGCGGGTGGGCGCGCTCGTGGTCAACAAGCGCTCGCCCGAGGGGGCGGGGGAGCTGCTGGCCTCCCGCCGGGAGGTCGAGGAGGGGCACCTCGCCTCCCTTCGCTCGCAGCTGCCGGACCTGCCGGCCGTGCAGGTGCCGCTGCTGCCCCGGGAGGTCCTCGGCACCGAGGGTCTGGAGCTGCTCGCGGGAGAGCTCGAGGGGTGAGGCGCCCCGGTGGCCGCTGTGCCAAGGTGAGGGACATGGACGTTCCCACACTGACCCTCAACGACGACCACACCATCCCGCAGCTGGGCTTCGGCGTCTTCCAGGTGCCCCCCGAGGACACCGCAGGCGTGGTCCGGCAGGCCCTCGAGGTCGGCTACCGGCACATCGACACCGCGCAGATGTACGGCAACGAGGAGGGGGTCGGGCAGGCGCTGCGCGAGTCCGGGCTGGACCGCTCGGAGGTCTTCCTCACGAGCAAGCTGAACAACCCGAACCACCTGCCCGACGACGCCCACCGGAGCATGGCCGAGACCCTCGAGAAGCTCGGCACCGACCACGTCGACCTCTTCCTCATCCACTGGCCGCTGCCGACCCGCTACGACGGTGACTTCGTCTCCACCTGGCAGGCCCTCGTCGAGATGCGCGAGCAGGGTCTGGCCCGCTCCGTCGGTGTCTCCAACTTCGAGCCGGAGCACCTCGAGCGGCTCGCCCGCGAGTCCGACGTCGTCCCGGCCGTCAACCAGGTCGAGGTCCACCCCTTCTTCGGCAACTCGAAGGTGCGGGAGGCGACGACCGCGGCCGGTGTGCTCATCGAGGCCTGGTCGCCGATCGCCAAGGGGCAGGTCGCCGAGGACCCGACGATCGGTGACATCGCCCAGCGGCTCGGGCGCACCCCCGCTCAGGTCACGCTGCGCTGGCACCTCCAGCTCGGCCACGTCGTCTTCCCCAAGAGCACGCACGTGGAGCGGATGCGGGAGAACGCGCAGGTCTTCGACTTCTCCCTCACCGACCGGGACATGGAGCGGATCAGCGGGCTGGACCGTGGGGCGGAGGGACGCCTCGGACCCGACCCGGCCACCTTCGACGTGGTCTGAGCGATGGGTCGGGTGGCCGGCCTGCTCCTGGCCGCCGGCGCGGGGCGCCGCATGGGGCGGCCGAAGGCGCTCGTCCACGACCCCGACGGAACCTCCTGGCTGCTGCGGTCCGTGACCGCCCTCCTCGACGGAGGCTGCGCCCCGGTGCTCGTCGTGCTCGGCGCCGGCCACGAGCAGGCCCTTGAGCTGCTCGTCGGGCAGGACGTGCAGGTCGTCCTCGCTCATGACTGGGAGCAGGGCATGGGCGCCTCGCTGCGTGCCGGACTGACGGCGCTCGACGGGGGGTCGTCCGAGGCCGCCCTGGTCACCCTCGTCGACCTGCCCGACATCGGTGCCGAAGTGGTGGATCGGGTGCGCAAGTGCGGCTGGGAGGGGCCCTCTTCGCTCGCACGTGCGACCTTCGACGGTCGCCCCGGGCACCCCGTGCTCATCGGCTCCGAGCACTGGGCGGCCATCTGCGACAACGCGATTGGCGACAAGGGGGCACGGGACTACCTGGCGACCCACCCCGTCCGCACCCTCGACTGCACCGATCTGGCCTCGGGGGAGGACGTGGACCACCCGCCCCCCTTGCCCTGAGTGCCGGTATGTCAGATGATCCAGACAACGAGCCGACATCGGAGCCGGTTGTTCACCTTCGGAGGCAGTGCTGTGCGTGAGGTCCTGGGCGAGCTGCTCGAGTGGTGGCGCGACGGGCAGGACGTGGCGCTGGGGACCGTCGTGGCCACCTGGCGCTCCTCACCTCGCCCACCCGGGGCCTCGATGATCGTCGGGCCGGACGGCGAGGCCGTCGGGTCGGTGTCCGGTGGCTGCGTCGAGGGGGCCGTCTACGAGGTCGGCGAGGAGGTCCTCGCCACGGGGAGCCCGCAGCTGCACCGGTATGGCATCAGCGACGACGACGCGATGGCCGTGGGCCTGACCTGCGGCGGGATCATGGACGTCTACGTCGAGAAGGTCTCCCGCCGGACCTTCCCCGAGCTGGCCACGGTCGCCGAGGAGATCGAGGCCGGCCGGCCGGTGGCCCTCGCCACGGTGGTCGAGCACCCGGACCCGGCGTGGGTCGGGCGGCGCATGGTCATCCACCCCGAGGACCACTCCGGGGAGATCGGGAGCGACCGGGCCGACCAGGCCGTGCTCGACGACGTCCGCGGGCTGCTGGCCTCCGGGCACAGCGACACCCTCACCTACGGGCCGGACGGCCAGCGAAGGGGGGAGGGCATGCGGGTCTTCGCCTCGGTGCACGCGCCGGCGCCGCGCATGCTCGTCTTCGGCGCCATCGACTTCGCCGCCGCGTGCGCCCGGATCGGGAAGTTCCTCGGGTACCGGGTCACGGTGTGCGACGCCCGGCCGGTCTTCGCCACGGCGACCCGCTTCCCCGACGCCGACGAGGTGGTCGTGGACTGGCCGCACCGGTACCTGCAGGGCCAGCTGGACCAGGGCGCGATCGACGCCCGCACCGTCGTGTGCGTGCTCACCCACGACCCGAAGTTCGACGTGCCGGTGCTGGAGATCGCCCTGCGCGTGCCCGAGATCGGCTACATCGGGGCGATGGGCTCGCGCCGCACCCACGAGGACCGCCTCGAGCGGCTGCGCGAGGCGGGGATGACAGAGGAGGAGCTGGCCCGCCTCTCCAGCCCCATCGGCCTCGACCTCGGCGCCCGCACCCCGGAGGAGACCGCGGTGAGCATCGCCGCGGAGATCATCGCCGACCGGTGGGGCGGCGGCGGCGAGCCGCTGGGCTCCCTGAGCGGCCCCATCCACACCACCGGTCGCACCGACTCGCCCGGGGACCCCGAGCGCAACCTGCCGAGTGCCAGTCACGCATGAGCTGAAGGACCACCAACACAAGGAGTCGACGATGACCCGAATCAGTGTCCAGGTCGACGGTGTCACGTACACCGACGACGTCGAGCCACGCACCCTGCTGGTGCACTATCTGCGGGAGACCCTGGGCAAGACCGGGACCCTCGTCGGGTGCGACACCAGCAACTGCGGCGCTTGCACCGTCCACCTCGACGGGCACAGCGTGAAGTCGTGCACGGTGCTGGCGGTCCAGGCGGACGGTCACGAGGTCACGACGATCGAGGGGCTGGCGAATGGCGGTGAGCTGCACCCGATGCAGCAGGCCTTCAACGACTGCCACTCGCTCCAGTGCGGCTACTGCACGCCGGGGATGATCATGGCCTCCATCGACCTCGTCGAGGACAACCCGAACCCGAGCGAGGCCGAGATCCGCGACGGCCTCGAGGGCAACCTCTGCCGCTGCACCGGGTACCAGAACATCGTCCGGGCGGTCCAGCAGGTGGCGGGGGGTGAGCGGTCATGACGACCGTCGAGGAGCAGCCCACCCACGAGATCGGCGCCTCCCGCACCCGCAAGGAGGACCGTCACCTCACCACGGGGCACAGCACCTACGTGGACAACATGACGCTGCCCGGCATGGTGCACCTGGCCATCCTGCGCAGCCCGATGGCCCACGCGAAGATCACCT
>CAYLUX010000112.1:0-7271 GCA_964386935.1 uncultured Janibacter sp. | reverse complement strand
CCGAGGCCATCGTCACCGAGGACCGCGCCGCCGCCCGCCGGTGGACCGCGGAGGTGGACGCGGCCGCGGTGCTCGTCAACGCCTCGACCCGCTTCACCGACGGCGGGGAGTTCGGCTTCGGCGCCGAGATCGGCATCTCCACCCAGAAGCTGCACGCCCGCGGCCCGATGGCCCTCCCGGAGCTGACGACCACCAAGTGGATCGTCGAGGGCGACGGCCAGATCCGCTGACCCGTCCGGCGACGTGATGAGGGCCCCTTCCCTGCGCGGGAGGGGCCCTCATCCGTTGTGTCGTTGTGCCACGCCCTTCGGGCCTGCGGCGACGGCAGCGGCATGGCGCGGGGAGGCGCCATGACGGTGACACACGAGCCAGGAGGCGCCGACGCCGCACAGGTCGCCATGCCCCTCCCGGGAGTGATACCCGGTCAGGGCGATCGACGTCGTTATCCCCTTGGCTCGCGATGTGGGCACAGTTCTACGCCGTGTCGGCGCCCCACGGCAACCACAACGGGTAAGGATCGCCGAGCGGACACAACCCACAGCCTCGTCCACAGCCGGAGGGCGCACTTCTCGCTCTCACCCACAGGCCTGTGGATGCAGCCGGTGGACAACCCGGCGGGGGTGCCCCGGCACGGAGTCGGGGTCGGTACGATGGGCCCATGCTGAGCACCTTTGTCGCCGAGTCCGCGCACCACGTCGAGCTGCCGGTCCCGCCCTTCGTCTACGGGATCGCCGCGCTGCTGATCTTCACGATGATGCTGTGCGCCCTCTTCTCCTTCCGCCAGGCCGCCACCAAGGTCCCGGGCAAGCACAACACCGTCGCCCACGGCGAGGGTCACGACGGGGACCACGACGAGACCGGGGACCACCACTGAGCAAGCGTGTCGGCGTGATGGGTGGGACCTTCGACCCCATCCACCACGGGCACCTCGTGGCCGCGAGCGAGGCACAGTCGCGCTTCGGCCTCGACGAGGTGGTCTTCGTACCCACCGGCCAGCCCTGGCAGAAGGCGCACAAGCGGGTCAGCGCCTCGGAGCACCGCTACCTCATGACGGTGGTCGCGACCGCCTCCAACCCCAGGTTCACCGTCAGCAGGGTCGACGTGGACCGCGAGGGCCCCACGTACACCGCGGACACGCTGCGTGACCTGCGCGCGCTGCGGCCGCAGGACGAGCTCTTCTTCATCACCGGCGCGGACGCCCTCGCCCAGATCCTGTCCTGGAAGGACATCGAGGAGCTCTGGGAGCTCGCCCACTTCATCGGCGTCACCCGTCCCGGCTACACGCTCAGCGAGACCGGACTGCCGCGGGACAAGGTGACGCTGCAGGAGGTCCCCGCCATGGCGATCTCCTCCTCCGACTGCCGGGCGCGCGTCGCCGCCGGGGAGCCGGTCTGGTACCTCGTGCCCGACGGGGTCGTGCAGTACATCAACAAGTACGCCCTCTACACCGACGACGGAGAGTGAATCAAGACATCGTGGTAGCCACCCAAGAGGCCATCGACCTGGCCACGGTCGCCGCCCGCGCGGCGGAGGCGAAGTCGGCCAGCACCATCACCGGCCTGGACGTCTCCGACCACATGCCGCTGACCGACATCTTCCTCATCGTCTCCGCGGACAACGAGCGCCAGGTCCAGTCGATCGTCGAGGCCGTGCAGGAGGCGGTGCGCGAGCAGCTGGGCATCAAGCCGTTGCGCAAGGAGGGCGACGGCCCCGGGCGCTGGGTGCTCATCGACTTCGGTGACATCGTGCTGCACGCCCAGCACGACGAGGAGCGCGACTTCTACGACCTCGAGCGGCTCTGGCGCGACTGCCCGCACCTCGATCTCGGCGTGGCCGGTACCGCCGACGCCGACCGGTGACCGCGGCGAAGGGGGAGCCCCGCCGCCTCGTCGTGCTCCGGCACGGCCAGACCGTCTCCAACGCGAAGGGGATCTGGCAGGGACAGCTGGACCACGACCTCTCCGAGCTGGGTCGGGAGCAGGCCCGCGCCGCCGCGGCGGCCATCGCCGACCTGCGACCCTCCCGCGTGGCCTCCTCCGACCTGGCCCGGGCCCGTGACACCGCCGAGGAGGTCGCGGCCGCCGCCGGCGGTCTCGACGTCGCGACCGACCCGCGCTGGCGGGAGATCCACGCCGGCGGCTGGCAGGGCCTCACGGCCGAGCAGGTGCACGCGCAGTACCCCGAGGACGCCGAGCGGCTGATGACCGGCGAGGACTTCCGGCGCGGCGGGCACGGGGAGTCCCTGGCCGACGTCGCCGAGCGGACCCGTCCCGCCCTGGCCGAGCTCACCGCCACGATGGAGCCGGGGGAGTGCGTCGTCATCGCCACCCACGGCGTCACCGGTCGCAGCATCGTCGCCGAGCTCGTCGGCCTCGGGCAGACGCTCGCCTGGCGCGTGCTCGGCGGCTTCGGCAACTGCCACTGGGCACTCCTCACGGAGGGCCGCGACGGCTGGCGCATCGAGCGGTGGAACGCCTCCGCTCCGCCGCAGCCGGTGGCCGGGGACCCGATTTGGAGAACGACGGGGGCGTCGGGTTAAACTCTCCCAGTCCCCTTCGGGGGAAGAACAACTCGGGGCTGTGGCGCAGCTGGTAGCGCACCTCCATGGCATGGAGGGGGTCAGGGGTTCGAGTCCCCTCAGCTCCACCACGAGAAGAAGGCCCCCGGCGAGAGCCGGGGGCCTTCGTCGTGTCCGGGGCCGTAGTGTCCGATGGGTGTCGACATGGCATCACCGACCCCACCACCCCTGGCTGCCCTACGCCGTGGTGATGGCCACCGGTGCCGCTGCACAGCTCACGCCGGCGGCCGGGGTCGGATCCCTCGAGGTCCCGCTGGTGCTCTGGGCGAGCGCGTTGGCGGTGTGGATCGCCGGTCGTGGGGCCCTTGCCGCGGTGCGGGCGCGCCGGATGCCAACCTGGCCCGCGGACTTCGGCGCCTTCACGATCCCGATCGGCGCCTCCGTCGTCGGTGTCGGGCTGGCGGGGACGGGCCTGCCCGGAGCAACCCCCCACGACCGGATGGGTCACCCTGCTGCTGGTGCGCGCCCGCTCCCGGGGGCTGTGCGACGGCACGTGGTTCCTCGCCCCCGCGGCGCCGCTGGCCGGCGCGATCGGTCTCGTCGTGCTCATGCCGGGGGCGCCGGCCCCCTTCGCCCGCCTGCTGTGGGGCCTCGCGGCGGCCGCCTGCTCCGTCGGTGTCGTCGGCTACCTCCTTGTCGTGGTCCTCGCGCTGCTGCGCGTGCGCCGGCACGGCACGGCCGGGGCGCCGCCGGTGTGCTGGTGGGTCGGGACCGGGTGCGGTGGGCTGGCCGCGGCGGCCATCGGCCACGTGCTGGAGAGCCGGTGGAGCGCCGTGCTCGTGTGGGGCATCGCGTGCCTCGTCCTCGTGCCGATCCTCGTTATCGGCGCCCGGCACCTGATCCGTTGCCGGTTCCGCTGCACGGCGGTCGTGTGGCCGCCCACCTTCTCGATGGGTGTCTTCGCCCTCGGGGCAGGTCAGGTGGCCCGGCTGCTGGGGTCGGGAGCGCTCACCGGCGTCTTCCACGTGGCCGCCGCGAGCACCGTGGTCTTCTGGGTCGTCACGACCTGGCTGGCGCTCTGGGTCCGCATCCGGCCGTCGACGGCGCCGGCCGCCGCGAGATGATGGGGCCGTGCCCACCGTCCACACCATCGGCCACTCGACCCGCCCGATCGAGGACTTCATCGACCTGCTCCGCGAGCACGAGGTCACCCGGGTGGTCGACATCCGCTCGATCCCGAAGTCCCGGCACAACCCGCAGTTCTGGCAGGACGCGCTGGAGGCGTCCCTGGCCGACGCCGGCCTGGGCTACACCTACATCGCCGAGCTCGGCGGTCGGCGCTCCCGCCGCAAGGACTCGATCAACACCGCCTGGCGCAATGACTCCTTCCAGGGCTATGCGGACCACATGGGCACCGAGGAGTTCCACCGCGGCCTGGAGCGGCTCCTCGAGATCGCGAAGGGGGAGATGCCGGTGATCATGTGCGCCGAGGCCGTCCCGTGGCGCTGCCACCGCTCACTCGTCGGGGACGCGCTGCTCGCCCGCGGCGTCGAGGTCCTCGACATCATCGGGGAGGGCCCGCCGAGGCCGCACCGAATGACCTCCTTCGCCCGGGTGGACGGCACCGAGATCACCTACCCGGGGGAGGACCCGGCATGAGCAACGACGGGCCCGACCACCTGCGGGTGCGCGGCGCGCGCGTGCACAACCTGCGCGACGTCGACGTGGACCTGCCGCTGCGCTCGCTCGTGGGCATCGCCGGGGTGTCCGGGTCGGGCAAGTCCTCGCTGGCCCTCGGCGTGCTCTACGCGGAGGGCTCCCGCCGCTACATCGAGGCGCTCTCGACCTACACCCGGCGACGTATGGCCCAGGCACCGCGGGCGGCCGTCGACTCGGTCGAGCACGTCCCCGCCGCGCTGGCCCTGCGGCAGCGTCCCGGGGTCCCCGGCGTGCGGTCCACCTTCGGCACCACCAGCGAGCTGCTGAACGTCCTGCGGTTGGTCTTCTCCCGCCTGGCCTCCCACCTCTGCCCCAACGGGCACCGGGTCCCGCCGACCCTCGACGTGGCGGCGGAGACCCCCTTCGCCTGCCCGGAGTGCGGTGAGCGGGTCAGCCCGCCGGAGGCGGAGGACCTCTCCTTCAACTCCACCGGCGCCTGCCCGGGGTGCGAGGGCACCGGCGTCGTGCGGGAGGTCGACGACGCCACCCTCGTCCCGGACGAGACGTTGAGCCTCGAGGAGGGGGTCGTCGTCCCGTGGCAGATGTTCGGCTTCAACGTCCAGCCGGACATCGCCCGCGAGTTCGGCGTGCGCACCGACGTCCCGTGGAGCGAGCTGACCGCGGCCGAGCGGGACATCGTGCTCGACGGCCCGGAGGAGAAGAAGCACATCACGGTGACGACGCGGAAGGGGGTGCACGACCTGGACTTCACCTTCCGCAACGCCCGGCTGACCGTGACCGAGGAGCTGCGCCGCGCGGACACCGACAAGCGGGTGGCCAGGGTCAGTCGCTTCCTGACCCAGCGCACCTGCCCCGACTGTGGTGGCACCCGCCTGTCACCGGCCGCCCGGACCCCCGAGATCGGTGGGCGGGACCTGGCCGAGGTCACCGCGATGGCCCTCGACGACGTGCTGGAGTGGGTCCCGGGCGTCGCGGCCACCCTCCCGGCCGACATGCAGGACATGGCCTGCTCGCTCATCGAGACCTTCGAGGTGATGGCCCGGCGCCTGGTCGAGCTGGGGCTGGGCTACCTCGCGCTCGACCGGGCCGGCTCGACCCTCTCCACCGGCGAGCGGCAGCGGGCCCAGCTCGCCAGGGCGGTGCGCAACCGCACCACCGGTGTCCTCTACGTCCTCGACGAGCCCTCGATCGGGCTGCACCCGGCCAACGTCGACGGGCTCCTCGGTGTGATGCGTGATCTGCTGGCCGACGGCAACTCGGTCGTCTTCGTCGACCACGACGTGCAGATCCTGCGCGAGGCGGACTGGCTCGTCGAGATCGGTCCCGGCTCCGGCACCCACGGCGGCACCGTCGTCGCCGAGGCGAGCCCGACCGGTCTGGCCGACGCCCCGGGCTCGCTGCTCGCCGGATTCCTCACCGGAGCGGAGCCGGCGGTCGTCCGGACCCGCGCCGCGAGCGACCGGGTGTTCGAGCACGGCCGGATCCGTCTCGCGACCGATGCCGTCCACACGGTCCACCCCCTCGAGGTCGAGGTCCCGCTCGGCCGGCTGACCGCCGTCACCGGCGTCTCGGGGTCCGGCAAGACGACCCTCGTGCTCGAGTCCCTGGTCCCTGCCCTGCAGGCGCGGACTCCGCCCGGCCCCCGGTCGGCGCCGGTACCGATGCCGGCCCACGTGCGGGATCTCGAGGCGCCGGACGATGCCACCGTCCAGGTCGTCGACGCAACCCCCATCGGCCTGAACGTGCGCTCCACCGTCGCCACCTACTCCGGCGTGATGGACGAGCTGCGCCGGGCCTGGGCGCAGACCGACGACGCGCTCGCCGACGGTCTCACCGCCGCCGACTTCTCCTACAACACCGGATCGCTGGCCTGCCCCCGGTGTCAGGGCACCGGGGAGATCTCCCTCGACGTGCAGTTCCTCCCGGACGTGGACATCGTCTGTCCCGAGTGCGAAGGGAGCCGCTTCGCGCCCGCCGCGCGGGCCTACCAGCGAGGCGGCGTCAGCCTGCCGGAGCTGCTGGGGTGCACCGTGGACGACGCGCTGGCGGCCACCACTGACCTGGTCCGGGTGCAGCGGCGGCTGACGGCTCTGGCCGAGCTGGGGCTCGGGTACCTCACTCTCGGCGAGGCCACCCCTGCCCTCTCCGGCGGTGAGGCGCAACGACTGAAGCTCGTCAGCAGGGTCGACCGCGACCAGACCGACGCGGTGTTCGTGCTGGACGAGCCGAGCGTGGGCCTGCACCCGCTCGACGTGCGCACCCTCCTGGACGTGCTTCAGCGGCTCTGCGACAGGGGCGGGACCGTCATCGTGATCGAGCACGACCTCGACCTGGTCGCGAACGCCGATCACGTGGTCGACCTCGGCCCCGGTGGGGGAGACGAGGGCGGCCGGATCGTGGCCGTGGGGACCCCCGAGGAGGTCGCCGAGAACCCGGCCTCGCTCACCGGTCGCTACCTCCGCCGACACCTGGGTATTTAACACGCAAAAATTAGTGCAAAATATGCTTGTCGGGATAGAGTGACGTCACCCCACCCAGCGAAGGAGTTTTCCATGGAGTCGACCTCACTGACCGCGCTCGCCGAGGAGCAGCTGGCGAAGGCACGCGAGGGCTCCGCCGGACGGAGCGCGGTCACGGTGCACGGCGGCCGTGACTTCGTCATGCGCCAGACGCTCATGGCACTGCTCGGCGGGCAGGGGCTCGCCGCGCACGAGAGCCCGGGGGAGGCCACCCTGCAGGTGATCTCCGGCCGGGTCACGATGAACGCCGGGGACGAGACCTGGGAGGGTGCCGGCGGCGAGCTGCTCGTCATCCCCCCGATGCGTCACGACCTGCAGGCTCTGGAGGACTCCGTCATCCTGCTCACCGTGGGTACCGGCAGCAAGGGCTGAGGTGGGCGCGACGAGCCCATCGCGACCGGCCGGCCCCGCACTGGCCCACCGGGTGCTCGGCGCCTCGAGCATCGTCATCGGCGGCCTCGTCGCTGCCGTGACGGGGCCCTTCGGGTGGGAGAACGGGAGCTGGGCGGCCGCCTACCTCGTCCTCGTCACCGGCGTGGCGCAGTACGTCATGG
>CAYLUX010000111.1:2844-7311 GCA_964386935.1 uncultured Janibacter sp. | reverse complement strand
GGCCCCGTGGGACTCGAACCCACAACCTACGGATTAAAAGTCCGCAGCTCTGCCACTTGAGCTAGAGGCCCCGCGCGAGTGCAGGCTAGCGGAGACCCGGTGGACTCCCCACCGCCGGACCCGCAGTGTCCGAGCCGTACCCGGGCCCGACCGGGCCGAGTCCGCACACGAGGTGGGAGACATGCACTTCACGCCCTCCGACACGGAGAAGTTGTTGCTGAGCGTCGCGGGCATGGTCGCCCGCGACCGGCGCGAGCGAGGGGTCCTGCTGAACCATCCCGAGGCGATGGCCCTGCTCTCCTGCTGGGTGCTCGAGCGCGCCCGCGAGGGGGCCCTCGTCAGTGAGCTGATGAACGAAGGGCGCCACGTGCTGGCGCGCGAGGACGTCATGGAGGGAGTCCCGGAGATGATCCCCGACGTGCAGATCGAGGCCACCTTCCCGGACGGCCGCAAGCTCGTCACGATCACGGAGCCGATCCGGTGATCCCCGGCGAGATCCGCATCGGCGAGGACCCGATCGACCTGAACTCCGGCCAGGAGCGGGCCACCCTCGTCATCGTCAACGACGGTGACCGGCCCATCCAGGTCGGCTCGCACCTGCACCTGCCGGACGCCAACCCGGCCCTGAGCTTCGACCGCGCGGAGGCGGTCGGCTTCCGGCTGGACATCCCCTCCGGGACGTCGGTGCGCTTCGAGCCCGGCGCGAGCCGCTCGGTCGACGTCGTGGCCCTGGGCGGACGCCGCGAGGTGCCCGGCCTGCAGCTGCGCCGCCACGAGGAGCTGCCGAAGCACGACCGCGAACCGCGCCCGGTGGTCCCCTTCGGCACCCCGGGCACCGACGTGGACGTCCCCAACGTCGCGCGCGCCGCCAAGGTCCGTGTCAGCGAGGAGCCGGCCGACCACACCGACGGGGAGGACGAGTCATGAGCCGCATCGACCGCCGCGAGTACGTCTCCATGTACGGACCCTCCGTGGGCGACCAGGTCCGCCTCGGCGACACCGACCTGTGGATCGAGGTCGAGGAGGACCGCACCGTCGGGGGCAACGAGTCCGGCTTCGGTGGCGGCAAGGCGATCCGGGAGTCCATGGGACAGGCCCTCACCACCCGCTCCGAGGGTGCCCTCGACCTCGTCATCACCAACGTCGTGGTGCTCGACCACTGGGGCATCGTGCGCGGTGACGTCGGCGTGCGCGACGGGCGCATCGTCGCCGTCGGCAAGTCGGGCAACCCGGACATCATGGACGGGGTCCACCCCGACCTGATCATCGGACCGGGCACGGACGTCATCGCCGGCGAGGGCAAGATCCTCACCGCCGGCGCGATCGACACCCACGTGCACTACCTGCACGAGGTCGAGATGCTCGAGGCCCTCGCGACCGGCACGACCACCGTGACCGGCGGCGGCACCGGGCCGACCGAGGGCTCGAAGGCCACGACCGTCACTCCCGGCGCGTGGTCGCTGGCGATGATGCACCGCGCCTTCGACCACCTGCCGCTCAACGTCATCCTCTTCAGCAAGGGCAACACGGTCAGCACCAAGGCCCTCGAGGAGGACGCCCGCGCCGGTGCCGGCGGCTACAAGGTCCACGAGGACTGGGGCGCGACCCCGGCCGCGCTGGACGCCGCCCTGCGCGCGGTCGAGACGACCGGGCTGCAGGTCGCGCTGCACGCCGACAGCCTCAACGAGACCGGGTACGTCCAGCACACGATGGACGCCATCGCCGGGCGGGGCATCCACATCTTCCACTCCGAGGGCGCCGGCGGCGGCCACGCGCCGGACATCATCGTCGTCGCGGGCGAGTCCAACGTCCTGCCCGCCTCGACGAACCCGACGCTGCCGCACACGGTCAACACCGAGGCCGAGCACCTCGACATGCTCATGGTCTGCCACCACCTGAACCCCCGGATCCCGGAGGACCTCGCCTTCGCGGAGTCCCGGATCCGCGGGACGACGATGGCCGCGGAGGACATCCTCCAGGACATGGGTGCCATCTCGATCACCTCCTCCGACGCCCAGGCCGATGGGCCGGATCGGGGAGCTGATCTCGCGCACCTGGCAGGTCGCCCACGTCATGAAGCAGCAGCGGGGCTCCCTCGGCTCCTCGCTGCCGGCGGACAACGAGCGCGCCCGCCGCTATGTGGCCAAGTACACGATCTGCCCGGCCGTCGCCCACGGCGTCGACCACGAGATCGGCTCGATCGAACCCGGCAAGATGGCCGACCTCGTGCTGTGGGACCCCGCCTTCTTCGGCATCCGTCCCGCCTCGGTCATCAAGGGCGGGGCGATCGTCAGCGCCGCCCTCGGCGACCCGAACGCCGCCATCCCGACGCCGCAGCCGGTCTTCATGCGCCCGACCTTCCCCTCGGCCCCCGGCTCGGCGCCGCACCTGGCGACCTCCTTCGTCTCCCCGCTGGCCATCGAGGACGGCCTCGGTGAGCGCCTCGGGCTGCGCCGCACCCTGACGCCGGTGCGCTCGACGCGGGGCGTGATGAAGGCCGACCTGCCGAACAACACCGCGCTGCCGGAGCTCGAGGTCGACCCGGAGACCTTCGCGATCAGCATCGACGGGGAGCGGGTCCGCCCTAACCCCGTCTCCGAGGTGCCCCTCGCACAGCGCTACACGATGTTCTGATCGATGGAGACCTCCGAGCTGGGCGCGCTGCTGCTCGCGGACGCGCGACTGCCGACCGGCGCGCACGCGCACTCCTCGGGGCTCGAGCCCGCGCTGCTCGCCGGGCTCGACCCCGCGGAGGTGCCCGCCTTCCTCGAGGCACGGCTGCGCACCGTCGGCCTCGTCGAGGCCGCGGCGGCCGTCCTGACGCACCGGGTCGTGCAGGAGCGGCCCGAGCAGCTCCCGCTCGTGCAGCAGGCGCTGCTCGCGCGCACCCCGGCGTCGCGGCCCTCGCCGACCTCGGCAGCCCACCGCTGCGACCGATCGCCCTCGGCGTGGTCGCCGCGGCGGTCGGGATGCGCCCGGACCAGGTGGCCCGGGCCAGCCTCTACGACGACGCGCAGACCATCACCGCGGCCGCCCTGAAGCTGCTGCCGGTCGACCCCGCCGACGCGACCGGCTGGCTGCTCGCAGCCGGGCCGCTGCTGGAGCAGATCGCCCGCGAGGCGACCGACGTCGGGGACGACCCCGCAGACCGGCCGGCCCGCACCGCACCACTTCTCGAGCAGCACGCGCTCGAGCACGAACACCGCACCAGGAGGATCTTCGTTGCCTGAGACACCCCACCGCGCCCTGCGCCTCGGCGTCGCCGGACCCGTCGGCACCGGCAAGAGCACCCTCGTCGGCACGCTGTGCCGCGAGCTGTCCGACGAGCTACAGATGGCCGTCGTCACGAACGACATCTACACCGACGAGGACGCCCGGCTGCTGCGCTCCTCCGGGGTCCTGCCCGTCGAGCGGATCAAGGCGATCGAGACCGGCGCCTGCCCCCACACCGCCATCCGCGACGACGTCACCGCGAACCTGCTCGCCGTGGAGGACCTGGCGGAGGAGTTCGACCCGCTCGACCTCGTCCTCGTCGAGAGCGGCGGCGACAACCTCACCGCCACCTTCAGCCCCGCCCTCGTCGACGCCCAGATCTTCGTCCTCGACGTCGCCGGCGGCGGGGACGTGGCCCGCAAGGGCGGCCCCGGGGTCGAGCGGGCGGACCTGCTCGTCATCAACAAGACCGACCTGGCCCCCTACGTCGGTGTCGACGTCGAGCAGATGGTCACCGACGCGACCTCGGTGCGCGACGGACTCGAGGTGCTGCCCCTCAGCCAGCACACCCCCGAGGCCGTCGAGCACCTCGCCACCTGGGTCCGGAAGCTGCTCGAGCGCCACCGCAGCGGCGAGCACGACCCCCGCGACCCGGGCCCGATGGCCCCGCACTTCCACGCGGACGACCACGACCACGAGCACTCCCACCACGAGCACACGTGAGCGCTCCCTGCCGCATCCACGTCGAGCAGCGGGGCGAGCGCACCCGGATCACCCACCTGGCGGCCAGCCGCTACCTGCGGCCCCGGCTGCTCGGCGGTGACCCGGGCCGCCCCCGCGTCGCGCTCGTCGCCAACTGCGCGAGCCTGCTCGCCGAGGACGACCTGCGCCTCGAGGTCCACGTCGGGGCCGGCGCCCACCTGGAGCTGGTCGAGCCCTCCGGGACCGTGGCCTACAACACGCGTGGCGCCATGTCCCACTGGGACGCCGACCTGACCGTCGAGGAGGGCGGCCGACTGGTCTGGGGGGCGTCCCCCTTCGTCGTCGCGGACGGTGCCCGGGTCCGCCGGCACACCGGGGTCCACCTCGCGGAGGGGGCGGTCGCGCTGCTGCGGGAGACGATGGTCCTCGGCCGCAGCGGTGAGGGCCGCGGCGAGCTGCGCTCCACCGTCAGCGCCGACCTCGCCGGCGAGCCGCTGCTCGTCGAGGACCTGCCGCTGCACGACCCCGCGGTCCGGGACTCGGCGACCGTCC
>CAYLUX010000111.1:0-2744 GCA_964386935.1 uncultured Janibacter sp. | reverse complement strand
CCGGGCCCGGGGCGATCCGCCGGGAGCTGCACGAGCACGCCCACCTCGACGAGTCGGCACTCGCCCCGACATGGCACCGCTGGCGGGCCGAGCTGGAGCGCTGAGGCACCTCGACACCCCGTTTTGCCGCACCCTTGTGACGTGCGGCACAGTGGGGAGGGAGGCCCCGGGGACCCCGGGGCCCGTTGTTTCGAAAGAGGACGTCATGGTCGCTACCCATCCACCCCAGAAGGTCACCGTCATCGGCGCCGGCATGGTCGGTCTGTCCACCGCCTGGTTCCTGCAGGAGCACGGAGTGGAGGTCGAGGTGCTCGACCGCGAGGGGGTCGCCGCCGGCTCCTCCTGGGGCAACGCCGGCTGGCTCACCCCCGGCCTGTCCACCCCGCTGCCGGATCCTGCTGTCCTCTCCTACGGGATCAAGGCCGTGATCTCCCCCGCCTCGCCGGTCTACGTCCCCGTGACGACCGACCTGCGACTGCTGCGCTTCCTCGCGACGTTCACCCGCAACTCCACGATGCGGCGCTGGAACCGCTCGATGCGCGCCCTGGCCCCGATCAACGCCCGGGCCCTGGCGGCCTTCGACGCGCTGCACGAGGGCGGCGTCGCCGAGCCCACCCACGAGGCGCACTCCTTCCTCGCCGGGTACCGATCGAAGTCCGAGACCGACTTCATGCTGACCGAGCTGCGCCACATCGCCGAGGCCGGCCAGGAAATGCACTTCGAGGAGCTCACCGGCGACGAGGTCCGGGCGCTCGAACCGACCTTCTCCGAGACGGTCGGGGCCGGCATCCGCCTCTTCGACCAGCGCTACATCCACCCGCCCCGCTACGTCGCCTCCCTCGCCGAGTCGGTGCGGGCGCGCGGCGCCACGATCCGCACCGGCGTCACCGTGACCGGCCTCACCCCCGAGACGAAGGGGGTGCGCCTGGACATCGCGGAGGGAGGACCGGAGGTCCACGAGCACGTCGTCGTCGCCAACGGCACCTGGATCAGCCCACTCGTGCGGGGGCTGGGCGTGCGCACCCCGGTCCAGGCGGGGCGTGGCTACAGCTTCAGCTCCCCGATCGACCACGAGCCGAGCGGACCGGTCTACCTGCCGAACGAGCGGGTGGCCTGCACCCCGCTCGGTGACGGCCGCTTCCGGGTCGCCGGGATGATGGAGTTCCGCCCGCCCGAGGCCCCGCTGGACCAGCGGCGGGTCGAGGCCGTCGTCGAGGCGGCCCGCCCGTTCCTGCGCGGCGTGGACCTCGACGACCGGCAGGACGAGTGGGTCGGCTCCCGGCCCTGCACCCCCGACGGGCTGCCGACGATCGGCGCCACGAGCTCCCCGCGGGTGCACGTCGCCGGCGGGCACGGGATGTGGGGCATCACCCTCGGGCCGGCCACCGGCCAGCTCCTCGCGGAGGCCATGGTGACGGGCCGGCCGGTCCCCGAGCTGACCCCCTTCGACCCGCTGCGCTGACGCGTCGTTATCTTTCCGTTACCATCGAGGGGGTATGCGACTCCCTTCGATCGGCTCCGCGTTGTCCAGCCGGGACAACTCCCTGAACGCTGTCCGGCTCATCCTGGCGGCGATGGTCATCGCCTCCCACTCCCCGCTCGGGGGATACGAGCACGAGGCGTGGGAGCGGATCGGCCCGCTCGCGGTCAACGGGTTCTTCGCCCTCTCCGGCTTCCTCATCGCCGGCTCGCGGCTGCGCAACGGCTTCGGCCGGTACATGGACCGCCGGGCCCGGCGCATCCTGCCCGGCTTCTGGGTGTGCCTCGGGGTCGTCGCCTTCCTCTTCGCGCCCCTCGGCGCGCTCTTCGGCGAGGGGCGCTGGCACCCGGCCGGGGCGGTCTCCTACGTCACCGACAACGTCCTGCTCTACGTCTTCAGTCCGACGGTGGCCACGTCGCTGCAGGGCGCCCCGGCACCGGCGGAGTGGAACGGTTCGCTGTGGTCGCTGCCCTACGAGTTCCTCGCCTACCTCGTCTTCGGCCTGATCATCGGGCTGCCCTGGGTGCGCCGTCACCTCTCGAGCACGATGCTGGTCGCGGTGCTCGTGCTGCCGCTGCTCTACTGCTGGTTCGGTGACCTGACCGGCCTGGCGAACAAGGTCGAGCAGATCGTGCGCCTCTTCGCCTTCTTCGCCGCCGGCGCGATGGCCTACTCGCTGAAGGACCGGCTGCCGGTCTCCCACCCCCTCGGGCTGCTCGCGGCGGTGTGGGTGGTCGCCGGCTGCCTCGTCGGCGGTGAGGAGGCCATGCACCAGCTGACGGTCATCCCGCTGACGTACCTGCTGCTCTACGTCGGGTCCACGTGGCGCACCCGGTTCGCCGCCAAGGAGGACATCTCCTACGGGATGTACATCTACGGCTGGCCGGTCCAGCAGCTGCTCGCCCTCGCGGGCGCCGGTGCCCTCCTGCCGCAGGCCGGCTTCGTCGTGCTGACGATCGCGCTCACCGCGCCGCTGGCGTGGGTCTCCTGGCGCCTCGTGGAGAAGCCGGCGATGCACCTGGGCACCCGTCCGCGGCCCGTGGGTGACCTGCACCCGGTCGAGGCCTCGGCCAGCACGCCGGAGTCGCCGCGCCGCCCCGTGCTGCTCGCGAGCCGCTGACCGGGCCGTCGGGCGAGGAACGGCACCGTCAGGCGAGCAGCACCGCCACGGTGTGGATGGCCAGACCCGCGAGCGCACCGACGACGGTCCCGTTGATCCGGATGAACTGCAGGTCGCGCCCGACGAAGAGCTCGATCCGCTCGC
>CAYLUX010000110.1:0-7369 GCA_964386935.1 uncultured Janibacter sp. | reverse complement strand
TCGTCGTCGAGCACAAGCCGGAGACGATCCGGATCGCCGACCACGCGGTCGACCTGGGCCCGCTGGCGGGGGCGAAGGGGGGTGAGGTCGTCTTCGAGGGGAGCGTAGAGGACCTCCGCGCGAGCGACACGCTCACCGGCCGCCACCTCGACCACCGGGCGCAGCTGAAGGACGAGGTCCGCTCCGCCACAGGCGCGCTGGAGATCCGGGGGGCTAGCACCCACAACCTCCAGGACGTCGACGTCGACATCCCGACCGGTGTACTCGTCGCAGTCACGGGTGTCGCCGGCTCCGGCAAGAGCTCCCTCGTCCACTCCGGTCTCGACCACCGTGACGAGGTCGTCGTCGTCGACCAGGGCGCCATCAAGGGGTCGCGCCGCAGCAACCCGGCGACCTACACGGGGCTGCTGGACCCGATCCGCAAGGCCTTCGCCAAGGCGAACGGCGTGAAGCCGGGCCTCTTCAGCTCCAACTCCGAGGGCGCCTGCCCCACGTGTAACGGTGCTGGAGTCATCTTCACCGAGCTGGGTGTCATGGCCACCGTCGAGTCGCCCTGCGAGGACTGCGAAGGGCGCCGCTTCCAGGACGCCGTCCTCGAGTACGAGCTCGCGGACAAGAACATCGCCGACGTGCTCGAGATGTCGATGGACGAGGCGCTCGCCTTCTTCGCCAAGGACGGACCGGCGAGCCTGCCCGCCGCCCACAAGATCCTCGCGCGCCTCGTCGACGTCGGACTGGGCTACCTCACCCTGGGGCAGCCGCTGACGGCGCTCTCCGGTGGCGAGCGCCAGCGGCTCAAGCTCGCGGTCCACATGGGGGAGAAGGGCGAGGTCTTCGTCCTCGACGAGCCGACGACCGGTCTGCACCTCGCTGACGTGGACAACCTGCTCGCCCTGCTGGACCGGCTCGTCGACGGCGGCAAGTCCGTCATCGTCATCGAGCACCACCAGGCGGTCATGGCCCACGCCGACTGGCTCATCGACCTCGGGCCGGGCGCCGGGCACGAGGGCGGACGGGTCGTCTTCGAGGGCACGCCACGCGACCTGGTCACCACCGGCAAGACGCTCACCGCGACGCATCTCGCGGAGTACGTCGGTGGCTGATCCGGCCATCAGGTGTATCCTTGGTGTATGGCACGCACCAACATCGAGATCGACGACGAACTCATCGGTACGGCGATGCGACGGTTCGGCCTGGCGACGAAGCGCGAGGCAGTCGACTTCGCCCTGCGTCGCCTCGTCGGCCCCGTGATGGCCCGCGAGGAGATGCTCGCCATGGAGGGCACGGGGTGGGCAGGGGATCTCGATTCCCTCCGGACCGATCCGGTGGAGCGGGTGTGATCCTCGTCGACACGTCCGCGTGGATCGAGTTCCTGCGGGGTGTCGATGGGCCGGCCGCCGGCTTCGTCCGAGAGCACGTGGGGCGGGATCTCCTCACGACGGAGCCGGTCCTCATGGAGCTGTTGGCAGGCGCCGCCTCGGGAGCGCCCACCCACCGCCTCGAGCGACTCCTGCTCAGCCAAGACTGGCTGCGGGTCGAGCCGGGGCTGGACTACCGCGGAGCCGTGGAGGTGTACCACGCCTGCCGCGACGGGGGGCACCCGATCCGGGCCCTCAACGACTGCCTCGTCGCCGCCATCGCCCTGCGCGCCGGGGTGACGGTCGCGCACCGCGACCGCGACTTCGAGCACATCGCGGCCACGACCGGCCTGACCGTGGTGGACCTGCGCGGCTGATCCGGCGTCCCCGGAGCCGGAGGCGTGCGGGAGGGCGTGGCAACCTGAGGTCATGTCGAGCACCAGGACCACCCGAAGTTCACCCACGGCGAGCGAGGACCGCAGCGCACGGCGCGCGGTGACGATCTTCCCGGTCCTCGTCCTCCTCGCCGGGATCCTCGGGTGGGCGCTGCCCGGACCGATCTCCAGCCAGTCGGGGCTGATCAACCCACTGCTCGGGGTGATCATGTTCGGGATGGGGCTGACCCTCACGCTGCCGGACTTCAGGCTCGCGCTCACCCGCCCGACGCCGGTCGTCCTCGGCGTCATCGCCCAGTACGCCGTCATGCCCCTCGTCGGGTGGGGCGTCGCCGCAGCTCTCGGCCTCCCGGATGAGCTGGCTGCCGGCGTCATCCTCGTCGGATGCGTCCCCGGCGGCACCGCGAGCAACGTCGTCGCCTACCTCGCGCGAGCGGACACGGCGCTGTCGGTGGCGATGACCTCCGTCTCGACGCTGCTCGCGCCGCTCATGACCCCGCTGCTCACGCTGTGGCTCGTGGGGGAGCGGCTCCCGGTCGACGGCCGGGGCATGGCGGTGACGATCCTGCAGATCGTGCTCGTCCCGGTGGTCCTCGGCCTCGTGGTCCGCACGCTGCTGCCCCGACTCGTCCGCGCGGTCCTGCCGGCCATGCCGTGGCTGTCGGTGACCGTGATCTGCGTCGTCGTCGCGATCGTGGTCTCGCTCTCCGCGGACAAGCTCGTCGAGGCGGGGCTGATCGTCGCCCTGGCCGTCGTGCTGCACAACGCGCTCGGCGTCCTGCTGGGCTACGTCTTCGGCAGGGTGACCGGGCAGGGCGAGGTCAGTGCCCGGACCATGGCCATCGAGGTGGGGATGCAGAACTCCGGGCTCGCCTCGGGTCTGGCCGCGACCTTCTTCACGCCCGCGGCCGCCCTGCCCGGTGCCGTCTTCTCGGTGTGGCACAACCTCTCGGGTGCTCTTGTCGCGGGCATCTTCCGGAACCGCCCGGTGCGCCTGAAGGCGACGGCACGCAGTCCGCGATAGGTGCCTGGCCCCTCGGGCCCCGGCCAGGGATCGAGGGTCAACCGCGCTGCTGCTGCCGGAGCATCCGTCGCTGCACCCGGCGCCCCTGGGCCGCCATGAGCGGCAGGCCCGCCAGTCCCACGCGGGGGAGGACGTCACCGAGACGGCAGACGGCGCCGCGCCACCCGGGAAGCGTCGTGACCGGACTCGGCCGGTCCAGGACGTCCCCCACGGCCTCGACAACCTCCTCCGGCTGCAGGAGCTTGCCGGAGAAGGACAGTGCGGCACCCGGGTCCTCGAGCTTGTCGTGGAGCATCGGGGTCCACACCCCGTCCGGGCAGATGCAGGAGATGTCGATGTCCCCCACCTTCGCTGCGCGCAGGTCCGCGAGGGTGCTCAGGCTGAAGCCCATGACGGCGTGCTTGGAGGCGGCGTAGACCCCTTCGCCCGGGACCGCGCTGATCCCGGCGAGGGAGGCCATGTTGACGATGTGCCCGCCGCCGGCGCCGCGCATGGCGCCGATCGCGGCGAGGGTGCCGTTCATCGTGCCGAGGGCGTTCACCTCGAGGGTGAGCCGTCGACTCCCTTCGTCCGACTCCCACGTGGGGCCGGTCGGGAGCACCCCGGCGTTGTTGACCCAGGCGTCGAGCCGGCACGCGAGCTCCAGGATCCGGTCGCGTGCCGCGAGGACCTGGGCCTCCTCCCGGACGTCGACGCGCATGCTCTCTGCCCGTTCGCCGAGCTCGTCGGCCGCCCGGTCGGCCGCGTCACCGTCCACGTCGGTGACCAGGACCGTGTACCCCCGCGCCACGAGCAGCTCAGCGATACCGCGGCCCATCCCGCGACCGGCCCCGGTGACGACCGCGCCGCCGCGCGCAGCACCGGTCACCGGAGCCCGCCCTTGATCGTGCCGTAGTCGATCCCACCGTGGTAATGAGTGGGCACGACCGGCCAGAAGCGCTTCCACGGGGCGAGCTCGCTCGAGGGCAGGATCTGCAGCCAGCGCGGGTCGGTCTTGGACCGGTCCGCGAGCGTCTTCTCCTTGACCATCGAGTCGTACTGGTCGAGGGAGTCCTCGAGGGTGTTGCCGTTCGGGCAGATCTCCCGACCGTACTGACGGTGGTAGAGGCCCACGCCGGGGATCTTCGAGAGCTCGGGCTGCCAGTTGTCCAACGCGATGCCGTTCTCCGAGGAGACCCACACCCCGTCCGGCGTGTTGACCACGAGGGAGTGGTTGCCATCGGTGTGCCCGGGGGTCCACAGCAGGGCGACACCCGGACCGAGCTCGACGTCGCCCTCAAAGGTGACGAAGGAGTCCATGTCGACGCCCTCGAGACCGCCGTCGACGTACCACGCCCACTGCATCGGGTGCAGCGACTGCAGGGTGGCCAGCTCCAGCGAGTTCACCAGCATCCGCGCGTCACCGAAGATCGGCCGACGAGGGGCCGACTCACCGGGGATCGTCGCGCTGGAGCCGAGGATCATCCGCGGGTCCTGCACGTGCAGATGGTCGAAGGCACAGAAGTCGATGTCCTCGGCTGCCAGCCCCAGCTGCGCGAGGACCTCGTCCGGCTCGTTGTAGTAGTTGACGATGAACTTCTGGGCCAGCTCGGACCCGGGGATCTTGGCCATGATGTCGACGAGCTTGCTGAAGAAGGGCGCCTTGGCCGACCCCTCGGGCACCGTCGGCTCGAAGACGAGGGTCCGGGCATGCCCGTCCCAGTCCTCGTACTGGACGACGACCATTCGGTTGATGATCGGGATGAGGGGGCTGTGTGGCACCGAGACCGCGGTGTTGAAGGCGTACTTCACCGGGTAGGGGGCCGAGGCGATGTCGACCGACTTCACCGCTGTGACCTGTCCTTCGGCCTTGAACCGCTCCTTGTAGCGGGCCGCCGCGCCGCGGACGGCCTCCAGCCGGTCACCGCGTGGCCAGACGTCGTGCACTCCCTCGAACTCCGGGATGGTACGCGCACCGATGCCGGCGAGCGTCCGTGCGGTCGTGTCTGCGGGGGCGGTCATGGCTCGGCTCCTGTCGTGGCGGCGATGCGTGTCCCCACCAGCATGGCCTTGCCGGACGGGCCGGACTTGACCCGAGGCGACAGGGACTCAGGTGCCGGTGTGGATCCCCTCACGCCGCAGCTGCCGAGGACTGCGACCGGTCCACCGTCGCACCGACCGGGTCAGGGCGCTCTGCTCGCTGAGACCCACGAGCGAGGCGACCTGGACGAAGGGCAGATCGGTCGACGTGATCCAGCGCAGGGCGGCGGTGCGGCGCACGTCGTCCAGGATCTCCTCGTAGCTGGTGTCCTCCGCGGCCAGCTGGCGCTGCAACGTGCGGGGGTGGACGGAGAGGGCCTCACCGACCCGTGCCAGCGTCGGTGGACCCGTTCCGAGCAGGTCCGCGAGCAGGCCACGCACCCGTACGGCGACGTGCTCGTCCGGGTTGGTGTAGGCGCCCTCCAGGTGCGCGACGGCAACGGACCTGATGGTCGGGCTCGACCGCTCGAAGCGCGTGTCCAGCAGCTGCCGGTCCGCCCGCAGGCCCGCGACCGGGCTGTTGAAGCCGACCTCGACACCGAAGACCTCGCGGTAGCGGTCGATCGGGGACAGGGGTGCGTGCGAGAGCTCGACCGACCGCAACCCGGTGTCGCCGCCGAGCAGCGCACGCGCGATGTGGTGCAGCAGTGCGACGCCCAGCTCCATGGCCTGCGGCGAGTACGGGGACTCGCGCAGGTCCTTCCGGTACGTGATGGCCACGACGCCCGGCACGCCACGGGGGTCCTCCCCGACCTCGACGTGCAGTGCCGGGCTGTGCACGAACATGTACCGCGTCGCGTGCTCCAGCGCCTCGGCGACCGTCGAGGAGGACTCGATCACCAGAGCCAGCGGGCCGAGCACACCCAGATCCTGCTCGCCTGCGAGGCACAGGCCCAGGTCGGGGCACCCCAGCTCATCGGCGGCGGTGTCGAGCATGCGGTCGTGGGCGGTGATCGGGATGAGCGCGTCGACCGCCTCCAGGAGCGTCGGCTCGATGCCGAAGCGCGTGAGCAGGCTACCCGGATCACCACCGAGCCGGGCGACCAGTGGCACGAAGCCGCGCAGGCTCGCCGCCCGCACGACGTTGACGTCGCCGGCGACTCCCTTCGTCCGCGTGGTCACCCCGCCATTGTGGCCCGATCAGGCGATGACGTCGTCCGGGTCGTAGGTGCTGCGGATCTTCCGGAACCGGGAGGCGTTGGTGCCCAGGTAGCGCTCGATGGACGTGCCCGGTTCGACGTACCCGAGGTAGCCGCCGGAGCTGCGGTCACCGAGCAGCTCGTGCACGTCCCTGATCCACCCCAGGGCGGCCTGTCGCTGCGCCGACGAGCCCGTCCCCACGTACCACTGCACGCTCGCGGCGTGGTAGCGCCACGGGAAGGCACTGTCCCCGGTCTTCGCGTCCGAGACGGCGCCGTCCAGCGGGTCGAGGATCGCGGCGGCGGAGAGGCCGCGCGTAGCGGCCCAGTGCATCGCCTTCTCGATCGCCGCGGTGCGGCCTCGCGTCACCCCCCGGAGGATGTCGGAGCCAGCGACGAAACCGGTGCGCGGAGAGGTCTTCCCGCCACCGAGGTACTCGACCGCACCGAGGAAGTCCCGGCTCGTCGTGCTCGTCTTCGTCGCGTGGGCACTGATGGCCTTGCGAAGGGAGGCCAGCCCCGCCTTCTCCTTGCCGACTGCGGTGACCCCGAAGATCCGCAGCGACAGCGACCCTCCGGAGACGTCCAGGTGGGCGTTGGACCAGGTCGAGCCGGGCTGGTCGGCCAGCCACTGCCGCCACTCCCGGAGCGCGTCGACCGTGGCGGAGGCGGGGAAGGAGGCATTGAAGAAGCCCATCCCGCGGGCCGGGATCGTCCGGTAGGTCATCTCGGTGACGATGCCGGTGCCCCAGCCGCCCCCGCGGATGGCCCAGAACAGGTCGGGCTCGGTGTCCTCGTCGACCGTCAGGACCCGGCCGCGACCGTCGACGACCGTGGCGCTCACGAGTCGGTCGGACATCAGGCCGTAGCGGCGGGAGTCGACACCGAGCCCGCCGACGAGGGACAGGCCGGCCGCGCCGACCGTGGGGCAGGTTCCCGTGGGGACCGAGCGGTCCCCCTTCGCCAGCTCCTCGTGGACGGTCCACAGCTTGGCCCCGGCCTCGATCGTGGCCCGGTCACCGCCGGAGCCGAGGCTGACCGCACGCATGCTCCGCGTGTCGATGATGAGCGCGCCGTTGCGCGCCGAGCGGCCGGTGTAGGAGTGCCCGCCCGAGCGTGCGGCGATGTCCAGGCCGTGGTCCTTGGCGAACTTCACGCACGTGGCCACGTCGTCGGCGTCGCGGACGCGGGCAATGGCGGCCGGGCGCCTGGCGTCCCAGTACGGATTGAAGAGCTTGCGCTGGGAGGCGTAGCGGGCGCTGCCGGGCAGGTTGACCCCGCCCGTGATCGAGCGGGCCAGATCCTTCCAGTCACCCGGGCTCGGACCGCTCGCGGCGGCGGCCGGGAGGCTCGACTTACCGGCGAGCAGGGGCAGCGCAGCCCCTGCTCCGAGGACCGTCCTGCGTGAGATGCTCATGACCTCTACGACGCCGG
>CAYLUX010000109.1:0-7384 GCA_964386935.1 uncultured Janibacter sp. | reverse complement strand
CGCCGCTCGGGCCCCTCGACCAGCTGAGCCTGCTGCGCGCCTCGTCGGTCGAGGAGCTCCTGGAGCGCACCGCGCAGCTGACCGGCGATGCGCTCGATCTGCTGGCGCTCCAGTTCCCCGAGGACCCGGAGTGAGGTGTGCGGGCCCTTCGCCCGTCGCCCTTCGCGGCTCGTCGCTGGCGCTCGTCGCACCTCAGGGACCGGTGGGTGTGCACGGAAGGTAGTGAAAGTCGGGGTTACTCGCCAGTTAACGGCACGAGATGCACCAGTACTACCTTTCGTGCACGCGCGGCCGTTCGCCCCTTGGCCCTTCGAGGCTCCTCGCTGCGCTCGTCGCACCTCCGGGACCGACGGTTGCTGAGGTGCGAGGAGCGCCAGCGACGAGCCTCGAAGCACAGGGACCGTAGCGGTCAGTTCTGCTGGGGGGTGTCCTGGTCGGGCTTTCCGCCACCCTGGTTCTGCTGGGGGCCACCCTGATTCTGCTGACCGCCGCCTTGGTGCTGCTGCTGGCGCTGGGCCCGCTGCTGCTGGCGGCGCTCGCGGCGCTTCTCCCGGCGGGCCTGGCGCATACCCATCCGGACCGCGCGGCGGACGACTCTTCCGATACCCGGCATCCGGGCCTCCTCTCGAGCGGGTGACGTACGGCCCCACCGTAGGCCCTCGGGGCGCTGACGGCCTCCCGGCGGGATGTGCTGTGATGGGAGGACGGGAAGGAGTGGTCATGGCGGATGTCGAGATCGTCACGCACGGCGACGGGGAGTACGAGGTGAACATCCGGGGCGGCGACGCGGCGACGTCGCACACCCTCCTGCTCGACGCGGCGCAGTCCGCGAGCGGCGGGCGGCTGGCCGACGACGAGGCGACCGCCCGGGCGACGATCGCCTACCTGCTGGAGCACCAGGAGGCCGGCGACCTGCCGCAGCTCATCGACCTCGAGGAGGTCCTCGCCGCCTACGAGGGCGCCACCGAGCGGATCGTCGCGCTGCGGGAATGATCGGCCGGCCCTCGTGGCTGAGGAGAGGGTGAGCATCTCCGTCGCGACGCCCGAAGACCGACTCGAGCTGGCCCGGGGGCCGGTGTGGCGCAACCGCTATGCCCTCGCCCCGCTGACCAACACCCAGAGCAACGCCGACGGCACCCTCTCGGAGGACGAGCTGCGTTGGCTCGTGGCACGGGCCGAAGGGGGCTTCGGCCTGACGATGACGTGCGCCACCTACGTCGCCCCCGAGGGGCAGGCCTGGGCCGGGCAGCTCGGCATCAGCGAGGACCGCCACCTGCCGGGACTGACCCGCCTCGCCGAGGCGATCCGCGAGACGGGCGGCGCCTCCTCGGTGCAGCTGCACCACGGCGGCCGCCGCGGCAACCCGGACGTGACCGGCCTGACGAACGTCGCACCGTGGGACGACCCGGAGAAGCGGACCCGCGCACTGACCACCGCCGAGGTGCGCGAGTCGGTGGCCGACTTCGTCGACGCCGCGCAGCGGGCAGAGCGCGCCGGCTTCGACGGCGTCGAGGTTCACGGCGCCCACGGGTACCTCATCTGCCAGTTCCTCGACGGACGGAACAACCACCGCGATGACGGGTACGGCGGCTCCCTCGAGGACCGCGCGCGGATGCTCTTCGAGGTGCTGCGCGGCATCCGCGAGGCGACCGGGCCGGACTTCCAGCTCGGGGTGCGCCTCACGCCCCGGGGCAACGGGATCGAGCTCGGTGAGGGCGTCACCGTCGCCGGGTGGGTCCTGGACTCGGGGCTCGTGGACTACGTCGACATGTCGCTCTGGGACGCCTTCGCGTCGGTCGACGAGGCGGGCGAGGACCTGCTCATCGACCGCTTCACCTCACTGCCGCGCGGCGACGTTCGCCTCGGCGTCGCCGGCAAGATCCGCAGCGTCGAGCAGGCGCGCTGGTGCCTGGCGAAGGGCGCCGACTTCGTCGACCTCGGGCGCGCGGCGATCGTGCACCACGACTTCCCGCGGCGCTCGCGCACCGATGCCGACTTCGCGATGGCGACGCTGCCGGTGAGCCGGGAGCACCTGCGCGAGCAGCGCGTGGGGGAGGACTTCATCGAGTACCTCGACGCGGGGTGGCCGGACTTCGTCGCCTGACACCCTTGAGGCGAGGGGCCCCCTTCTCTACCCTGCAGTGGTGTCCCCGTCGATCTTCGTCACCGGCGAGGCGAAGGCTCCGTCGAACAACCCGATTACGACACAGTTCGGGATGTTCTACGTGGCCCTCGTCGTCGATACGGACACCCACCGCATCCTCGATGCAGAATGCTCGGCGACGTTGGCGCTGACGAATTCCTTCGTCAGGAGCTTGTTCGTCGGTGCAAGTATCGAGGAGGAGGGCACGTTGGCGGAGCAGGTGGCCGCGCGCTACCACGGCTCGTCGCAGCGGGCACTCGTGGCGGCGCTCGCCAATGCCGCCGCGAAGTACCGCAGCGTCGTCGACCCGCAGGGTCGGTCGTCCTCGAACAACTGATTGCCCGACCCTTCACCGGGCCGGACCCAGTCGGGAGCAGCTGGTCGATCGACCATGCCTGCTTCCGACTTTTTTCGTTCTCCAGCAAGGGGTGTGGACAGTGATCGACAACGGCTTCCTCTTCATCGGGGTGCTCCTCGCGCTCTCCGGGGTCATCATCCTGCTCGACCAACGCAGCAGCAGCCGCTTCTTCCGCTACGTGCCCGGGTTCGTCCTCATGTACTTCGCGGCAGCGCTGCTGAACACCGTGGGGTTCTTCTCCGACGCGAAGGAGATCGAGACCGTCGGCGGGGGAGTCCAGGACGCGCTGCTGCCGGCGATGATCCTGCTGCTGCTCTTCACCTGCGACATCCGGCGGATCATCCGGCTCGGCCCGAAGCTGCTGCTCACGCTCGTCGTCACCTCGGCGAGCATCATCGTCGGATTCATCATCGCCTACCTGATCCTGCAGTCCTTCCTCGACGAGGAGGCGTGGAAGGCGCTCGGCGCGCTCAACGCCTCCTGGACCGGCGGCTCGGCCAACATGGTCGCGGTCCAGGGGATCCTCGAGGCGCCCGAGTCGGTCTTCGGGTACGTGCTCATCGTCGACACCGTCCTCTACTCCTTCTGGCTGCTGCTGATGTTCAGCTCGGTGTCGGTCTCGGAGAAGTTCAACCGCTGGACCAAGGCCGACACGACCTACCTCGAGACCCACACCGAGGCCGAGGACGAGGAGGACTCGGCCCGGATCGACCTGCCCTCGCTCGCCATCGTCATCTGCGGCAGCATCGCCGTCTCCGCGGGCGCCACCTGGCTCGGTGAGCTGCTCCCCGAGATCGGCGTCGTCGTCACCGCCACGACGTGGACGATCCTCATCGTCAGCGTCCTCGGGCTGGTCATCGCGGCCACGCCGCTCGGTCGCACGGCCGGCTCCAGCGAGGTCGCGATGGTCATGCTCTACCTGATCATCGGGATCATCGCCTCGGGGTCGGACTTCACCTCGCTCACCGAGGCGCCGCTCTACCTGCTCGCCGGCATCATCGTGCTGGCGGTGCACATCGCGATCATGGTCGTCTACGCCAAGCTGACCCGTACCGAGCTCTTCAGCCTCGCCGTGGCCAGCACCGCCAACATCGGCGGCGTCGCGTCCGCGCCGGTCGTGGCGAGCGCCTTCAACAAGCAGCTCGTCCCGGTCGGTGTGCTCTTCGCCCTCGTCGGTGCCTTCGCGGGGACCTTCCTCGGGCTGATGTCGGCGCAGATCATGGCGCTCCTGTGAGTGCCGGGATGACCGTCGCGTCGGTGCGCACCCGGCCCTACGAGGGCCGGCTGTGGGCCCCCTTCGTCACGGCCCGGCGACGGGTGGAGACCGTCACCGGGGTGCTCGTGAGGGTCGAGCTGGCCGACGGGACCGTCGGCTTCGGGTCCGCCGCGGAGACCCTTGCGGTCACCGGGGAGTCGGCGGACTCGATCACCGCCGCGGTCCGGGGGCCGATCGCGGACGCCCTGACCGAAGGGAACCGGCCGGTCCGTGGCCACGCGGAGGCGATCGCGGGGGCGTGCGTCGCCAACGCCGGCGCCAAGGCGGCCGCCGACGTCGCCCTGCACGACGCCTGGGCCCGGCAGCTGGGGCTCCCGCTCGTGACGGCGCTCGGCGGGGACCTCGCGACGCCGCTGCACGGGGACATGACCGTCAGCCTGACCGACCCCGAGGACATGGCCGACCGCGCCGCGGAGGCAGCAGGCCGGGGCCACGACATCCTCAAGGTCAAGCTCGGCAGCGACTGGCGCGCGGATCTGGAGCGGTTGCGCGCCGTCGTCGACGCGGCCCCGGGCGCCGCGCTCCGGCTCGACGCGAACCAGGGCTGGGACGTGAAGTCGGCCATCCGGATCATCACCGCGATCGAGGAGGCCGGCCTGCCGGTGCAGCTCGTCGAGCAGCCCGTCGACCGGCACGATCTCGCGGGCCTCGGGGAGGTCACCCGGGCGGTCGGCACGCCGATCATGGCCGACGAGGCGGTCTCGAGCCCGGCAGATGCGCTGGCGATCGTCGCAGGGCGCTCCGCGGACCTGCTGAACATCAAGCTGGCCAAGTGCGGTGGCATCCGGCAGGCGCTGGCGATCGCGGACATCGCGGCCGCCGGGGGGATCGAGTGCATGGTCGGCGCCATGATGGAGCCGCGCATCTCGGTTACCGCCGCCGCGCACGTCGCCGCTGCCCACCCGAACATCACGCTGGTCGACCTGGACTCGGCCGAGTGGGTCGACGACCCCGGCCTCGCCGACCAGGGCTACTCGATGGACGGTTCCCTCATGCGGTTGCACGAGGGGCCCGGCATCGGCTTCGAGGAACTGTCACCGATCGAGAGGACACCGTCATGAGGGCCACGCACGCCATCGCAGCCGTGCTCGGCAGCGCGCTCGTCGTCAGCTGCATGCCCGCCGCATCCGCATCGGTGGATGCATCGGCGCAGGGGGCGGACACGATCGAGGCGGGGGACACCGCCTTCGTCGACGTCGCCGCGGCGACCCTGTGGGTCGAGCCGGACACCGACCGACCACTGGACCGACCCTCGACCACCAACCCGGTCGACCTCGATGAGTGGAACTCGCGCATGCAGGACACCGAGACCCGCCGGTGGCTCACCGGCAAGCTCGAGACCCAGGCGGTGCTCGGCTCGAAGGTCGAGGTCACCAAGGTCTCGGGCGACTGGGCGAAGGTGGTGGTCCCCGAGCAGGCCACACCGCGGGACGAGCGTGGCTACCCCGGCTGGGTGCCGACGGACCAGCTCGTCGAGAGCGATCGCTTCGAGCGGGCTGTCGAGCACCGTGACCGGGCGGTCGTGACCGACCGGAAGGTGCGCCTGCAGCGCCCCGGCGGTCGGACGGGGCCGGAGGTCAGCTTCAACACCGAGCTGCCGGTGCTCGCCGAGGGCCGGGATCGCGCGAAGGTGGCGCTGCCCGACGGGTCCCGCGCGTGGCTCGACGAGGACGCGATCGAGGTCTACGCGCCCGGTGAGGGCCCGGCGACGCCGACGGGGGAGGACCTCGTCGAGACGGGCAGGAAGTTCCTCGGCCTGCGCTACCTGTGGGCCGGTGTGTCCGCGTGGGGCTTCGACTGCTCGGGCTTCACGTATTCGATCCACCGGGCACACGGCATCGACATCCCCCGCGACGCCGATGCCCAGGCCGAGGTCGGCAAGGACGTGGCCGTGGCGGACCTGCAGGCGGGTGACCTGCTCTTCTTCGCCCAGCCGGGCGGGACGGGCTCGGTGCACCACGTCGGCATGTACCTCGGGAACGGCAAGATGATCCACGCCCCCAACGCCTCCGAGTCGGTCTCGATCGTGGACTGGCAGAAGTGGGACGAGAACGAGGAGTTCTCCGGCGCCAAGCGGATGTGGTGACGCCCCTCGGAGCTCCCTGAGGTGCGAGTTTGCGAAGCAAGCGAGCCTCGAAGGGTGGTGACCGAGGCTTCGAGGCTCCTCGCTGGCGCCCTTCGAGGCTCCTCGCTGGCGCTCGTCGCACCTCAGGGACCGCTTCGTTGCACCTCAGCGAGCGGGGGAGCGCATCCGCAGCATGACGGCCTCGGTGATCGCCGCGATCACCTCGTCGGCGGCGGCCTCCGAGAGGCCCGAGGTGCACACTGCCAGGTAGCGCACGTCCGCCGAGCCCGGGTCCCCGACGAAGGCGACGTCGTGCCGGAAGCCCTCGACCTCGCCGGACTTCGAGCCGTGGCGGACCCCCTTCGGCAGGGCCGCGGCGATCGGGGCGATGGTCTGGCGCTCCAGCCAGTCCACGTGCCGGGCGACCAGGTCCTCCGGGAGCCGGGTGGTGCCGACCCGGCCGGTGACGGTCGCGCGCATCAGCCGCGTGAGGTCGGCCGCGGTCGTCTCGTTCGTCAGGCCCCCTTCGACCGCGGCGGGGTCACCGATGAGGCGCTCGATGCGGGTGTGCCGGGTGCCGCACGCCTCCGGCACCGCTACGACGGCGGGGATGCCCACGAGCTCCATGACGGAGTTGGTCGCCTCGTTGGAGGAGCGGGTGATCATCACCTCGAGCATCTCCGCGAGCGTCATCGGCGTGCCCTCGGCTGGCAGCAGCGGGTCCAGGTGGTCACCCTCCAGCGCGAAGGGGGTACCCCCGGCCCCCGTGAACGTGCGGGTGGCGGGCAGCTCGTCGGTGAGGGACAGACGACCGTCGGCGACCGCGGTCGTGGCGGCGATGAGCACCGCGAGCTTCATCGTCGAGGCGGCGTAGTAGGGACGGTCGGCGTCGCGGGCGAAGAGCGTGCGGCCCGCGGCGTCGGTGAGGTGGACGCTGATGCGCGGGGTCATCCCCAGAAGATCGGGTCCCCGCTGTCGACGAGCCAGTCCAGCTGCTCCTGGACCGGCTGCGTGGGCTCGAAGTCCTTGTATGCGTGGAAGCGCATGTTGCGGTCGCACCAGTAGATGCTCCACAGCCCGGTCTTCGCGGTGTAGCGCAGGCGGGCGATGGGGGTGCGGTCCTCCTCGCCGATCCCGTCCCACGGCGGCCCGACCTCGACGATGTCGACATGTCGCTGGCTCACGTCAGCCTCGACGCGCAACTCGTCCCACTGCTCCTCGGGGATGCGCTCGCGCGCCCACAGCTGGATCCGGTCCAGGTCATTCTGCGGGATGGCCATGGTCTCACCTTGTCATCTTCGGGCGCTTCCGTCACGGGTCTTCGGCCCCGACCTCCCCGCGGGTCGAGGTCCAGTTGCTCGACTATGCGAGCAGCTGGACCTCGAATCGCTGGGGGCGGATGGCGGTGGGGGAGACCAGGTCCCAGAGAGCGAAGGGAGAGTCACGGCTCCTTGCGCAGGGCGCTGCGGCGGACCTTGCCGGTCGTGGTCATCGGCAGCTCGTCGATGAACTCCACCTCGCGGGGGTACTCGTAGGTCGCCA
>CAYLUX010000108.1:0-7543 GCA_964386935.1 uncultured Janibacter sp. | reverse complement strand
ACTACTCCTTCGGCGGGTGGAAGAACAGCCTCTTCGGCGACACCCACGCCCACGGCGTCGAGGGCGTGCACTTCTTCACCCGGGCCAAGGCGGTCACCCAGCGCTGGCTGGACCCGAGCCACGGCGGGCTGGACCTGGGTTTCCCGCAGAACGACTGACGAGCGTGAGCCCCCTTCGTCGGAGGCGAAGGGGGCTGAGGTCCCGTCCGGGGGAACAAACTCCGGCCCCGTGCGTTGCACAGGGCCGGACTCGAGACGGGAGCACTGTGGCTGCACGCACCACGGACACGACGGGGCAGGACGCGATAGCGCAGGAGCAGGAGGCGCTCGACGCGGCGCACACGCGCCGGGGCGAGGTGATCGACGAGCTGGAGGGTCGCCTGCAGGGGAGCGTGGACGCCGACTCGGTGGCCGCGACGGCCATGCGCTCGACCCGGGCCCGACTCGCCGAGCTGACCCGGGCGGAGGAGGGCCTGGCCTTCGGGCGGCTCGACCGTCGTGACGGCGGACTCCTGCGGATCGGTCGCGTCGGCATCCCCGCGGCCGACGAGGACGCCGACCCCCTCGTCGTCGACTGGCGGGCGGACGCGTCCCGCCCCTTCTACACCGCGACTGCCATTGCGCCACAGGGGCACTCGCGTCGTCGGCACATCCGTACCGAGGGGCGACGGGTCGTCGGGGTCGATGACGAGCTGCTCGACGGGTCGACCGACGGAGAGCTCGTCGGTGAGGGCGCGCTGCTCGCGGCTCTCGACGAGCGGCGTACCGGGCGGATGGGCACCGCCGTCGCGACCCTGCAGCGCGAGCAGGACGACATCGTGCGGGCCGATCCTCGTGGTGCGCTCGTCGTCCAGGGCGGCCCCGGTACTGGCAAGACCGTCGTCGCGCTGCACCGGGTGGCCTACCTCCTCTTCGCCCACCCACAGCTCGCCCGGGCGGGGGTCCTCGTCCTCGGGCCCTCCCAGCGCTTCCTCGACTACATCGGCCAGGTCCTGCCCGCCCTCGGCGAGACCGCGGTCGTCTCGGCGACCTGCGAGACCCTGCTGCCCGGCGTCACCCCGGAGCGACGTGAGAGCCGCGCCCTCGCCGAGATCAAGGGTCGGGCCCTGTGGCAGCAGGCGCTCGTCGACCACGTCGCGGGGCTGGTGCCGTCCCCTTCGGACCTGACGCTGCACTGGGACGGCGAGGACTACGTCGTCCCCGCCGCCACCATCGAGCGGCTGCAGCGCGGCGCGCTGTCGGGTCGCTCGTACCACCAGGGCCGCCGCGTGCTCACCGCCCAGCTCGTCGACGTACTCACCGATCTCGTCGCCGACCGGGCCGTCGAGCTGCTGGCGTCGGCAGAGGAGGGGTTCGAGGACATCCTCGACAAGGTCGACGCGAGCCTGGCCCGCAGCGACGACCGCGGTGCCCGCACGCAGTCCTCGAGTGGCTCCGTCGACGGAGAGCTCAGCGAGGAAGAGGTCGAGGAGCTGCGCCAGCGGATCGAGGAGGACCCCTTCGTGGCCGCTCGGGTCACGGTATGGTGGCCCGATCGCGATCCGGCCGATGAACTGCGCGCGCTGCTCGGCGACCGTGCGGCTCTCGCCGCCGTGCCCGGCCTCACCGACGAGGAGCGCGACCTCGTGGCAGCCGAGCCGGTCGCCTTCGCCCCGAGTGACATCGCGCTGCTCGACGCGATGTCAGACCTGCTCGGGGAGATCGTTCCCCGGGAGTCGCAGGGCGAGTTCATCGCTGATCGCGCTGCCCAGCAACGGGACTGGGTCTACGGGCACGTCGTCGTCGACGAGGCCCAAGAGCTGTCGGCCATGGAGTGGCACATGATCGCGCGACGTTGCCCGGCGTACTCGATCACCGCCGTCGGCGACATCGACCAGACCGAGGCGCCGCACGTCCACACGACATGGGACGGTGCGCTCAGCGGGGTGCTCACCGACCGGTGGCGGCGCGCCGACCTGACGATCTGCTACCGCACCCCGCGGGAGGTCATGGGGCTCACCGGACCGGTCCTCGAGGCCGCCCGCAGCACCAACGAACCGCCCCGCGCCGTGCGCAGCAGCGGTGTCGAGCCGTGGCTGTGCACCGTCCCTTCGGGCGACCTCGCCGCCACGGTCGCGGCCGAGCACGCGGGGCTCGTCGAGCGGTGGGCGGGCGGATCGGTCGGCGTCGTCGCCCCCGCCGAGCTGGTCGCCGACCTTGCCGCCGCCCTCGAGCCCGGCGCGACGGTCATGACCGCCACCCAGGCCAAGGGCCTGGAGTGGGACGCAACCCTGCTCGTCGACCCCGATGGCATCGCCGCCGAGCCGCGGGGGTGGAACGGGCTCTACGTCGCCCTGACCCGCTGCACCCAAGAGCTCGGCCGGGTGGGCATCGCGTGAGCCCCGGGTCCGGAGGCGAAGGGGGTGGTGGCGGCGCCCCCTTCGTCCCACCGCCTGACAGACTGGAGCCGACACCGACGTCGCTCAGGAGGACCCCGTGGCACCCATCCCACCCGATGACATCGAGACCCATGGGCACGCCGGGCTGCTCATCGGGTCCCAGTGGAGCCCGCCGGGCGACCCGACGTGGGTGGCGGTGCTCGTCCACGGCTACGGCGAGCACATCGGTCGGTACTCCTGGGTCGCCGACCGACTCACCGGTGACGGTGCCGTCGTCTACGGGCACGACCACCTGGGGCACGGGCGCAGCGAGGGCGAGCGGGTGCTCATCGAGGACTTCGAGGCGGTCGTGGCGGACCTGCACCTGCTCGTGCAGCGGGCCCACGAGGAGAACCCCGGTCTGCCGCTCGTGCTGATCGGGCACTCCATGGGCGGGATGATCGCGGCGCGCTACACCCAGCTCCACCCCGAGGAGCTGGCCGCGACGGTGCTCTCCGGCCCGGTGCTGCACGACTGGGAGCCGACGAAGCTGGCCGACCTCGAGGAGATCCCCGAGACCCCCGTCGACCCGAGCACCCTCAGCCGTGACGAAGGTGTGGGGGAGGCCTACACCCAGGATGAGATGGTCTGGCACGGGAGCTTCAAGCGCCCCACCCTGCGGGCGCTGACCGCGGAGATGGCGGCCATCGACGACGGCGGACACCTCACCGTCCCCACGCTGTACCTGCACGGGGAGGACGACCACCTCGTACCGATGGGCCCGAGCCGCGAGGGGTGGGAGCGGATCGCGGCGACGGACTCGCACACCAAGACCTACCCCGGCGCGAGGCACGAGATCTTCAACGAGACCAACCGCGACGAGGTGCTCGGGGACGTGCTCGACTTCGTGCGGGAGCACGTGACCGACTGACGCCGGTCCCCGAGGGGTCAGCGCCGCGCGAGGACCTTCAGCCGCACCGCCGGGTCCGCGAGCTCCGCGGGGCCCAGCACCGCCCCGGAGGAGATGATCCGTTCGGCGGCGCGCACGTCCTTGGCGATCGCGGCCCTCCCCACGCCGGCGGCACACACCACCCGGCCGGCGTCGTCGAGCCCGAGGTGGAGCGTGCTGCCGTCCGGTTCGGGGCGCTCCAGCCACGCCGTGGCGGCCACCGCCATCCCCGAGACCTGCAGCGAGAGGTCGTACTGGTCGGACCAGAACCACGGCACCGCCACGTGCTCCGGCTCCTCGCCCCGGATCGAGGCGGCCGCGGTCACCGCCTGGTCGTGGGCCATCCGCCAGGACTCCAGACGCTGCCGACGCCCCAGCACGGCGACCGGCCCGCTGACGCAGTCGCCGACCGCCCAAATCCCGGGGGCACTGGTGCGCATCTGCTCGTCGACGACGATCCCGTCGTCGACCTCGAGACCGGCCGACTGCGCGAGGTCGGTGTCCGGGGCGGTGCCCACGCACGCGAGCACGTGGTCCGCGATCAGCTCCTCGCCACCCGTGAGGTGGGCGTGCCACCGCCCGGCCCCCTTCGCCAGCGAGGTCACCGCCGTCGACAGCCGAAGGGAGACCCCTTCGCCTTCGTGACGGGCGACGAGCTCTGCGGCCACCGGCGCGGGAACGGCACGGCTCATCGCGAGGTCGGCGACCTCGACAACGGTCACGTCCAGCCCGCGGGTGCGGGCGCTCGCGGCGACCTCCATGCCGATCATGCCCGCGCCGATGATCAACAGGTGACCGCCGCTGTCCAGGGCCGATCGCAGCCGGACCGCCTCATCCCAGGTGCGCAGCGTCGGCAGGTCCTCGGGCAGGTCGGGGACGGGCCGGGCCCGGGCGCCGGTGGCCAGGACGAGTTGGTCGTAGCGCAGCTCCTCCCCGCCGGCCAGCCGCACCGACCGGGCACCGACGTCGACCGCTTCGACGCGCTCGCCGGGCCGCAGGGTCAGACCGGGCACGTCGAGGCGCCCGCCGCGGTAGGGCTCGACGGCCTCGGGGACCTCGTTGAGCAACACGTTCTTGGACAGCGGTGGCCGCTCGTAGACGGGCCGGTCCTCGTCACCGACGAGGGTGATCGTGCCCTCCCAGCCTCCGGTGTGCAGCTCGTGGGCGACCCGTGCTCCGGCTTCGCCCCCGCCGATGATGACGACATCCATGTCCCCAAGGTTGCACACGGTCAGGGGCGCGTCCTCAGGTGTCGCCGGCCCGGGACCGTATCTCCTCGATCGTCACCGGGCGGTGCTCCGCCGCCGCGAGGGTCGCCGCCTCGGCGGTCCACATGGTGCCGAGCGCGTCCTCGACGGTGCAGGGGTTCTCGATCTCCCCGGCGGCGAGACGGGTGAAGGCGGTCAGCTCGGCCCGGAAGGCCGCCGCGAGCCGGTCCATGAAGAACTCGTGCGCCGGCCCGGACGGCCAGGTCACCCCCGGCTGGGTCGACCGCAGCGGCAGGCCCTCGTCCAGGCCGGCGGCCACGGCGTCACGGGACCCGTGCACCTCGAGGCGCACGTCGTAGCCGCGTCCGTTGGTCCGAGTGTTCGAGACCACCCCGATGGCGCCGCCGTCGAGCGTGAGCAGGACCGAGGCGCTCGTGTGGTCGCCGTGCTCGGCGTACATCTCCGCGGGCGCATCCGGGTCGACCGACCCCGTCGCGTAGACCTCGAGGACCTCCTGCCCGCTCGCCCAGCGCACCGCGTCGAAGTCGTGCACCGAGCAGTCCCGGAAGATCCCACCGCTCACCGCCAGGTAGGACGAAGGGGGCGGGGCCGGGTCCAGGGTGGTCGAGCGGATCGTCGTGACCCGCCCGAGGTCACCGGCGTGCACCGCCTCGCGGGCGGCGACGAAGGCCGGGTCGAAGCGGCGCGGGTAGCCGATCTGCACGGGCACGTCCGAGCCCGCCACGGCGTCGCGCACCGCGAGGGAGTCCGCGACAGTGCCGGCGATCGGCTTCTCGCAGAAGGCGGGGACCCCCTTCGCCACGGCCGCGCGCACGAGGTCCGCGTGCACCGGCGTCGCCGCGGCGATTTCGACCCCGTCGACCCCGGCCGCGAGCAGCTCCTCGGGACTCGCCACGGCACGCGTCCCGGGCAGCCGATCCGTCACGGCCTCGACGGCCGCGCTGACCGGGTCGGTGACGACGAGCTCGGTCACGCTCTCCAGCCCGGCGAGGGTGGTCGCGTGGAAGGAGCCGATGCGGCCCAGTCCGATGAGTCCGATGCGCATGTTCAGTCCTGCCCTCCGATGACCTGCTGATCCCAGTCGATGACCGATCCGGTGACGACGCCCGAGCGCGCGGAGATGAGCAGCACGACGGCGTCGGCGATCTGGTCGACCTGCCCGAGCGTGCCCATCGGCAAACGCTCGCGGGCCCGCTCCACCCAGTCGTTGCCGGCGTCGTGGAAGCGGCGCTGGGTGGCGTCCTCCCCCTCGGTCTCGGTCCAGCCGATGTTGAGGGCGTTGATCCGCACCCGGTCGAAGCGGTGGGCGTGGGCGGCGTTCTTCGTCAGCCCGTTCAGCCCGGCCTTCGCCGCCACGTACGGCGCCAGGTAGGGCTGGCCGCCGCGGGAGCTGATCGAGGAGATGTTGAGCACCGTGCCCGGCTCACCGCGCCCGACCATGTCCGCGACCGCGGCCTGCATCGTGAAGAAGGGCCCGCGCAGGTTGATCGCGATGTGCCGGTCGAAGAGCTCGGGGTCGGTGTCCAGCAGGGTGCCCCGGTCGGTGAGCCCCGCGCAGTTGACGAGGCAGTCGATGCGCCCGTGCCGCTCGATGGTCGCGGCGACGAGTCCTCTGGCCTGCTCGGGGTCGGCGACGTCACCGACGACGGCGCTCGCGCGCTCGCCGAGCTCGGCGGTGAGGGCCTCGGCACGTTCCCGACGGCGCCCGGCGAAGACGACGGTGCCCCCTTCGCGCACCGCGGCGCGGGCGACGCCGGCCCCGACACCGGAGGTGCCGCCGACGACGAGGACGACCTTGTCGGTGAGCAGCTGCTCCACGGCGCTCCCTCAGCTGGTCCGGCGGGCGGCGGAGTGGGCGGTGAGACGCTCGGCGAGTGCCTCGGGTGAGGCCTCCTCGGCCAGCGAGCGACGCACCACGTCGGCCTGCGAAGGGGGCGACATCCCGTCGACCGGCTGGTCCCGGTCGAGGTTGGTCGGGAAGGCGTAGCCCTCGGCGGCGGCCGCGACCGCGTGCTCGATGTCGGCGCCGGCAGCCTTGCGGGAGAGGAGTGTCGGGTAGATCGCGGTGACGATCCGCTCCCTGTCGACCGACTCCATGGCCCGGCCGAAGGGGGAGGAGATCTGCAGCAGGTTGGCCATCCGCCGGATGTCGCTCGTCGTGTTCGAGCCGGCCGCGTGGAAGAGGGCCGGGTTGAAGAAGACGGCGTCCCCCTTCGTCAGGGGCAGCTGGACGTGGTGCCGGGTGAAGTACTCCTGGAAGTCCGCGAGCCAGTATGCGAGGTAGCCCTGCGGGTACTTCTGCGAGTGCGGCAGGTAGAGCGTCGGACCGGACTCGACCGGCATGTCGCAGTGGGCGATCGCGCCCTGCAGGGTCAGTGTCGCGGAGAGCTCGTGCACGTGCCGTGGGTAGCGCTCGGTGATCTCCGGCGAGGTGAAGCCGAGGTGGTAGTCGCGGTGCACGGTCTGCGCGAGGCCGCCGGGTCCGACGACGTTGACCTGGCTGGTCACCTGGTAGCCGGGGCCGAGCCAGGCGCGGGCGGCGAGGGCGAGCAGGTCGCTCGCGTAGTAGTCGACGAAGTCCTCGGGGTGCGCGACGGCGAGCTTCTCCAGGGCATTCCACACCCGGTCGTTCGCGCCGGGCGGTGCGAAGTGGTCACCGGCGACGCCCCCTTCGCGACGTTGGGCGGTGATGATCTCCTCGACGTCGGCGCTGACGCGGTCGACCACTCCGGTCTCCAGCGCGCCGGTGATGACGAAGATGCCGGCGCCCGCGGCGAGCACCTCGGCCAGCTCGACCTCGATGCGCTCGGCCCCCTCCTCGGTGGCGCTCGCAGCGCGCAGGGCCTTCGCCGAGTAGACGGGGACCTGCTGCTCGAGTCGCACGGCGTGCTCGGGGAGGGTCTGCTCCTGCCGGGTGAGCAGGTCGACCAGGTCCTGCACGCGGCACTCGGAGCGGCGCATCCGGAGGGCGCGGGGAGCGGGCGTCGTCGTCATGCCTGCAGTCTCCCG
>CAYLUX010000107.1:0-7570 GCA_964386935.1 uncultured Janibacter sp. | reverse complement strand
TCCTCGACGAGGGCAGCTTCGTCGAGATGGACAAGTACGCCCGGCACCGCTCGACCAACTTCGGCCAGGAGGCCAACCGTCCCTACGGCGACGGCGTGGTCACCGGTTACGGCACCGTCGACGGCCGGCAGGTGGCGGTCTTCGCCCAGGACTTCACGGTCTTCGGTGGCTCCCTCGGTGAGGTCTTCGGCGAGAAGATCACCAAGGTCATGGACTTCGCGATGAAGATCGGCTGCCCCGTCGTCGGCCTGAACGACTCCGGCGGCGCGCGCATCCAGGAGGGCGTGGTCTCCCTCGGTCTCTACGGCGAGATCTTCAAGCGCAACGTGCACGCCTCGGGCGTCATCCCGCAGATCTCGGTCATCATGGGCCCGTGCGCCGGCGGCGCGGTGTACTCCCCCGCCGTCACCGACTTCACCGTGATGGTCGACCAGACCTCGCACATGTTCATCACCGGCCCGGACGTCATCAAGACCGTCACCGGCGAGGACGTGGAGTTCGAGGAGCTCGGCGGCGCCCGCTCGCACAACACCAAGTCCGGTGTCGCGCACTACATGGCCGACGACGAGGAGGACGCGATCGACTACGTGCGCGCCCTGCTCTCCTACCTGCCGAGCAACAACCTCGAGGACCCGCCGGTCTTCGGCGACGAGCTGGACCTCGAGGTCACCGACACCGACCTCGCGCTCGACACGATCATCCCGGACTCGGCCAACATGCCCTACGACATGAAGGCCGTCATCCAGAGCGTCGTCGACGACGGCGAGTTCCTCGAGGTGCACCCGCTCTTCGCGCCGAACATCATCTGCGGCTTCGCCCGCGTCGAGGGCCGCTCGGTCGGCGTCGTCGCGAACAACCCGATGCAGTTCGCGGGGACGCTGGACATCGAGGCCTCCGAGAAGGCCGCGCGCTTCGTGCGCACCTGCGACGTCTTCAACGTCCCGGTGCTGACCTTCGTCGACGTGCCGGGCTTCCTGCCGGGCACCGACCAGGAGTGGAACGGCATCATCCGCCGCGGCGCGAAGCTGATCTTCGCCTACGCCGAGGCGACCGTTCCCCTCGTCACCGTCATCACCCGCAAGGCCTACGGCGGCGCCTACGACGTCATGGGCTCCAAGCACCTCGGCGCGGACATCAACCTCGCCTGGCCGACCGCCCAGATCGCGGTCATGGGTGCCCAGGGTGCGGTCAACATCCTCTTCCGCAAGCAGCTGGCCGAGGCCGAGGCCGCGGGGAAGGACGTCGAGGCCGCGCGCCAGGAGTTCATCACCGAGTACGAGACGGCGCTGGCCAACCCCTACGTGGCCGCCGAGCGCGGGTACATCGACACCGTGATCTCGCCGAGCAACACCCGGATGAACGTCTCCAAGGCGCTGCGGGCCCTGAAGACCAAGCGGGAGACCCTCCCGCCCAAGAAGCACGGGAACATCCCGCTGTGAGCGCCGAGCAGGAGGCCACCGGGCAGGAGCCCGGCCCGGACACTCAGGACGAGGCCGCCCCGACCCAGCGCATCGAGGTGCTCGGTGACGCGACGCCCGAGCAGGTCGCCGCGCTCGTCGCGGTGCTCTCCGGCATCGGCGGCGAGGACGAGGCCCCCGCCGGGCCCGTCTCGCAGTGGTCCTCACCGGCCCGGCTGGTGCGCGCCCCGCTCCACCCCGGCCCCGGTGGGTGGCGGGCCTCGGCCCTCCCCCGCTGACCCCCAGCGACTGAGACAAATACATCCCGCACGTGCTTGCGTGCGGGATGTATTTGTCTGCGAAGGGGGTCACCGGCACCGGCTCGCGTGGGCGCGCACGACCTGGTCGAGGAAGGCGTCGGGGTCCAGCCGCAGCCCGAGGAGCGGGATCCGAAGGACGGCGTCACCGCCGATGACGACCTCGTTCTGCCGGAGCAGGTCGTCGACCGGAGCCAGACCCCGGTAGTGCTGAGTGCCGTCGATCTCGACGACCAGCCCGCACCGCCACCGCACGTCGAGGTAGATCCGACCTCCGCGAGCGTGGACGAGCACCTGTCGCTCCGGCTCCGGCAGGCCCCGGCGTCGGCACAGCACACCGAAATCGAGCTCACCCAGAGCCTGGGCACCGTCACCGATGTCGCCGATGATCCTGCTGACGAAGGCCCGTCGCCGTCGCCCCGGGTACTCGGCCAGGCCGTCGCGCAGCTGGCCGGCCGTGACGATGCGCTGCTGCACCGGGAGGCAGAGGTAGAGCGCGGCCTGGCGGTCGCTCACCGCCCACTGCGCCGCACGCAACGCGCCCAGGGCCGGGCGCGTGCGGGGCAGGCCCGCCGGCATGTCGTCGCGGGGCAGGCGCCGCGACACCTTGTGCACGACGACGCCGGAGACCTCGGGTGCTCTCTTGAGCATGTGCACCGACACGTGGGCGAGCTCCTCCGTCAGGCCCGTGACGCCGGCTGCGAGCAATGAGCTCGGACCGTCGACGAGCGCGCTGCCGCCGACCTCGTGCACGGCCCGCCAGAAGCCTGCCCGTTCGTCGAGGGGCCCACAGTGCACGGCGATCGTGTGCCTGCCCTGCACCGACCAGCGACGATCGCGCACCAAGCGGGCGATGACTCCTCGCTCGATACCGAGCTCGGCGAGATGGCGGCGACCAAGGACCCCGGAGTAGTCACGCAGGGCGATCTCCTCGGCTGCCTCGACCCTGGTCCGGACGGCTGCGGTGATCATGCCCGGGAGCATCCCGGGGGCGCGCCCCCTTCGCCCCGGCTCGGCAGAACCCTGTGGACTGCTGCTCGTGCTGCCGGACGGTTGTGGATCCGCCGGGACAAATACACCTCGCACATGAGCACGTGCGATGTGTATTTGCCCCCACGTAGGCTCGAAGGGTGCCTGCCACCCCCTCCCGCTTCGTGCTGTCCGCGAACACCGGGCGACCCCGGCCGCGGAGGGACCCCAGGAACCCACCGACCGGCATCGACAAGCACCCCGTCGACGTGCTCGAGGTCCACGAACCGGGCCCGCGGCGGATCGAGCACGGCGCCGGGGTCTCCGGCGTCAAGGACGACCACGTCGGGGACGGGCGCCACCACGGGGGCCACGACCGCGCGGTCTACGCCTACGCCCGCGAGGAGCTCGACCTGTGGGCCGAGGCGCTGGGGCGTGAGCTGCCGAACGGCTTCTTCGGGGAGAACCTCACGACGAGCGGCATCGACGTCGATGCCGCCGAGGTCGGCGACCGCTGGCACGTCGGCACCGCGGTCCTCGAGGTGCGTTGGACGCGGCAGCCGTGCGCGACCTTCGGCGAGTGGATGGGCGAGCGAGGCTGGGTGAAGCGCTTCGCCGAGCACGGCCGCACCGGCGCTCTCTTCAGCGTGGTCGTCCCCGGCGAGATCCGCGCCGGGGACGTGATCGAGGTCGAGCCCTCCGGCTCCGGCATCGACCTGCCCATGGTGCTGCGCGCCAAGCTGGGCGATGCCGCACTGGCCCGGCGGGTCGTCGACGCGGGTGTCTACACCGGGGCGAGGCTGCGTCAGTTCACCGACGTCCTCGAGCGCTGAGCGCCCCTCAGAAGAGCGAGAGCGGCCCGTCCTCGGACGGTTCCTCCACGGGAGCAGGAGCCGACGACACCCGCGCGCTCCCGGCGCCCGGGATGCCGGGCCCGCCCTCGGGGGCGGCCCCCTTCGCCCAGGCCGCCGCGGCGCTGGAGGCGAGCCGGTCCGCCTCCTCGTTCAGCGCGTGGCCGGCGTGGCCCTTGACCCACTCGAAGGTCACCGAGCGGCCCTGCATCGCGGCGTCGAGGGCCTGCATGATCTCGACGTTGAGGACCGGCTTGCCGTCCTTCTTGCGCCAGCCCTTGCGCTTCCAGCCCGGCATCCACTGCGTGATCGAGTTGATGACGTACTTGCTGTCGCAGATGACGTGCAGGTCCTCCTCGAGGTGCGCCGTCTGCTGGAGCAGGTCGAGCACCGCCGTCAGCTCGCCCATGTTGTTCGTGCCGTGCGCCCAACCGCCGTGGTCCCAGCGCTCGTCGTCGATGTACCAGCCCCAGCCGGCGGGGCCGGGGTTGCCGAGGGCGGATCCGTCAGCGGCGGCGGTGATCGTCATGCAGGCACTCCAAGGGCACGAAGGGGGTCACGGGCGCCCCCGAGTATCGCACCGAGCGAGCACCTCGCCGTGGACGACGACGAACCACCCGTCCGGTGACCCGGTCCACGACCGCCACCCCTCAACGACCTCGGCGATGTCCGCTTCGTCAGCCAGACCCTGACCCAGGACCTCGTCGCGGAAGCCGGACTCGACGGCCCGCCGCTGCCACTGCCCGCCCCACCACTCGCGGGCCTCGTCGTCGGCGTAGCACCACACCGAGGCACTGGCGGAGACGTCGGTCAGGCCGGCGGCACGGGCCCACCCGAGCAGGTGCCGGCCTGCATCGGGCTCGGCCCCGGTCCCGCGGGCGGCCGCACGGTAGAGCTCCAGCCAGCGGGTCAGCCCCGGGTGCGCCGGTGCCCAGGTCATCGCCTCGTAGTCCGCGTCGCGGGCCGCGACGATCCCACCGGGCCTCGTCACGCGCGCCATCTCGCGCAGCAGCCCGACCGGGTCGGCGACGTGCTGGAGCACCTGGTGCGCGTGCACGACGTCGACGGAGTCGTCCTCGAAGGGCAGGGCGAAGGCATCCGCCACCTCGAAGGTCGTGCTCTCGTCCCCCGCCTCCCGGGCCGCTGCCCGCGCCTGCTGCACCACCTGCTCCGAGGAGTCGACGCCGACGACCTCGCCCGGCGCGACGCGCTGTGCCAGGTCGAGCGTCACCGAGCCCGGGCCGCACCCGACGTCGAGGAGCCGCTGGCCCGGCTGCAGGTGCGGCAGGAGGTACGCCGCCGAGTTCTCGGCGGTGCGGGCACCGTGTGAGGCGACGACAGAAGGGGCATGGCCGTGGAGATAGCGGGTCATTCCTCGAGCGTGGCACCGGGCCGCCACCGCGCCCACACGCCTTCGCATCCCGAGACGCCCCGGCGCCGCGACGCGGGTACCGTCCACTGGGTGATGAGTGAGCAGAGCCGCCCGCAGACCGACGTCGACCGCATCGCCGAGGCCCACTTCGATGCCGAGATCGACCTCTCCCCTCTCACCGCGACGTATCTGGGGATCCCCGGTCACGACACCGAGATCGACGACTTCTCCCCGGACGGGCACGCCGCCGCCTCCCGGCTGCGACGCTCGACCCTCGCCTCGCTGGAGCAGGCCAGCCCCGTCGACGACGTGGACCGGGTGACCCTCGCCGCGATGCGCGAGCGCCTCGGCCTCGCCGAGGAGACCCACGAGGCGGGCCTGGACCTCGCGACCATCAACGTGCTCGAGTCCCCCATGCAGGCGGTCCGTGACGTCCTGGACCTCATGCCCACGGCCACGCCGCAGGACTGGGCGAACGTGGCGGGCCGCCTGGAGCGGATCCCGGCCGCCCTGGAGCAGTGGACCGACTCCCTCTCCACCGCCGCGGCGAAGGGGGAGATCGGCCCCCTTCGTCAGTACGACCGGTGCATCGACCAGTGCGCCGATCTCACCGCCCCGGACGGCTACTTCGCGTCCCTGCTCTCGGGTGCTGCGCTCGAGGGAGGCGGCGCGCTCCCCGACTCCGTCGCGGCGGACCTGCAACGCGGTGTCGAGGCCGCGGCGGCCGGTTACCGCGACCTCGCCGGACGGCTGGGGACGTTGCGGGAGAAGGCTCCTCACGCGGACGGCTGCGGGATCGAGAACTACCGGCTGCACTCACGCGCCTTCCTCGGCGCCGAGATCGACCTCGAGGAGACCTACGCGTGGGGGCAGGAGGAGCTGGCCCGGATCACCGCTCAGATGCAGGAGGTCGCCGAGCAGATCCTCCCCGGCTCGAGCATCGAGGAGGCCGTCGCCGCGCTCGATGCCGACCCCCGCTACCGGCTGCAGGGCACCGACGCGCTGCAGGAGTGGATGCAGCGCACCGCCGACGAAGCCGTCGAGCTGCTCGGGGCTGGGCACTTCGACATCCCCGACCCGGTGCGCAGCATCGAGTGCATGATCGCCCCGACCCAGACCGGCGGGATCTACTACACCGGGCCGAGCGACGACTTCAGCCGGCCCGGCCGGATGTGGTGGTCGGTGCCGAAGGGGGTCACCGAGTTCGGCACGTGGCGCGAGCTGACGACCGTGTACCACGAGGGCGTGCCCGGTCACCACCTGCAGATCGGGCAGACCGTGCACCGGCGCGATCTGCTCAACCGGTGGCGGCGGCACTCCTCCTTCACCTCCGGCCATGCCGAGGGGTGGGCGCTCTACGCCGAGTGGCTCATGGCCGAGCTGGGCTACATGGACGACCCGGGCAACCGGATGGGGCTGCTCGACGGGCAGAGCCTGCGCGCGGCGCGGGTCGTGCTCGACATCGGCGTGCACTGCGACTTCGAGGCCCCGGCCGAGGTCGGCGGCGGCCGCTGGGACTACGACAAGGCCTGGGCATTCCTCGACGCGCACGCGAACATGGAGGAGGGGTTCCTGCGCTTCGAGCTGGACCGCTACCTCGGCTGGCCGGGGCAGGCGCCCTCGTACAAGATCGGCGAGCGGCTCTGGCTGCAGGTGCGCGAGGAGGCCCGTCGCCGTGCTGGCGATGCCTTCGACCTGAGCGACTTCCACCGGCGGACGCTCGACCTCGGCGGCATGGGCCTGGACACGCTGCGAGGTGCCGTCCTCGGCGAGATCTGAGACTGCCGTTGTCCCCAGCGCGTGCCAGTCGTAACCTGCCGCCATGGGGACACCACGGATGGTGAGGGGATCAGTTGCGCTCGCCGCGATGCTTGCGCTCGGCATGTCGGGGTGCTCGTCCGATGCGGGAGCATCCGATGACGGCGGGACGGTCACGGTGACGGAGACCGACAGCCCGACGGAGTCGAGCAGCTCCAGCACCTCGAGCACCTCCTCCGAGGAGGAGAGCGAGGAGCCGGAGTCGAGCAGCACGAGCGAGAGCTCCGAGGAGACCTCCGACGAGGGCTCGTCGGTCTCGGGGCTCCCGGGCGATCCCGGAGAGTACGCGGACGCCTTCGTCCGGGCCTGGGGCATCGGGGACCAACCCGACGCGTCCCGCTACGCGACCCCGGCGGCGGTCTCCGCGCTCTTCGCCTACGACCCGCGCGGGGGCTCGACCTGGCAGCGGGCGGGCAGCACGGTCCAGGGTGACCGGACCCAGGTCCGTTACACCGACGGCAACGGCAGCACGCTGTACGTCCTGGTCGACACCGCGACGGCGGGCGCCGGTGAGGGCGGCGCGATCGTCGCCGGCAACGTCGAGTGGACCGGCGACGTCGACCCGGAGCCGGAGCCGGTGCCCGAGCCGACCGAGGAGGAGGCGCGCGGCCTGCCGAGCACCATCGGCCCCTACTGCGACGCGCTCGTGCGGGCCTGGGGCGCGGACAACCGCGTCTCGGCCATGGACTACGCGACCGACGGCGCGACGAGCACGCTCTTCGACATCCTCACCCCGGGGCAGAGCGACTGGTCCCGCACCGGCACGACCGACAGCTCTGCGACCTACAAGAACAGCTCCGGCGAGCGCATCGAGATCTTCGTCGACCCGGCCACCGTCTCCGCCGG
>CAYLUX010000106.1:0-7633 GCA_964386935.1 uncultured Janibacter sp. | reverse complement strand
GCCGAGCCCAGCGACCAGATCGTGTCTCCATGCGGAACGATGCGAGACGGCCCCGTCGTCAGGTGAGGACCGGGTACGTCGGTGCGCCGCTCGCCTGACGTCCGACGTCCTACACGCGGGGACCCCACCCGCGACGAGCCGACGGGGCCCCCGTGGGTCCGTGTCAGTTGTAGTAGATCTCGGAGTAGTACTGCGGGCGGAACCCGATGTACTGCTCACCCTTGCAGTAGTTCTGGACGCTGACCGTGTACCCCTTGTTGCGCAGGTGCTGCGCCATGTCATCGGTCGCCTGCTGGCAGGCCCCCAGGTGGTTGAACCACTCCGCATGGGTGTCGGCCTGGGCGCTGGGAGCCATGACGACCATTCCCGCGGTCAGGCCCAGCGCGGTCGCGCCGACGGTCAACGCCTTCTTCATCTTCTGCATGATGTCCCCTCTGCTTTGGTGATGAAGCCCCGAGTCTGCCACGACTGCAACGGTTTTCGTCGAGGAGGCAGCGGTCGTGCCGGGCGAGTCCGCCTGTGGATCCCTCCGACAGCTCATCCGCAAGGAGCCGATCGAGGAACATCCCTCGCCACCCGCGATGATGTGCAGTGTGCGTCTGTGGTCACTTCATCCTGAACACCTGGATCGTCAGGGCCTCACGGGGTGCTGGCGGGAGGCCCTCCTCGCCCAGGCGGTGCTCGCAGGTCGCACCCGGGGGTACCGCAGCCACAGTCAGCTCGTGCGCTTCCGTGAACATCCGCAGCCGTTGACGGCGATCGGCGCCTATCTGGACGTCCTGGCAGACGAGGCGACCCGTCGCGGGTACCGATTCGACCGGTCCCGCATCGGCGACGGCCGTGATGTGCCAGAGGTGCGAGACGGTGCACTCGGCTCCATGCCCGTGGCCGAAGGCCAGTTCGCCTACGAGTGGGAGCACTTGCGGGCCAAGGTCGCGGTCCGTTCCCCGGACTGGGCGGAGCACCTTGCGGCGCTGGAGTCGCCAGGTGTCCATCCACTCTTCGAGGTGGTGCCGGGCGGAGTCGCGCAGTGGGAGCGGGTAGCGGGGTGAGCCGGGCCGCGGTCGTCACCCACCCCGCCCGGACCCCGGACAAAGGTCCGGAACGTCGCACCATGCCCAAGTAGATGATCCGTAAGAATCTCCTGAATTCAGTCAATCTTCTCGCGAGATGGCCCGAGAGGCGTCACGCTTTGTGACGCGTCGCACATTCGCGACCAACGCCACACTCAAGGGGAGAACTCGTGAAGATCACACGCGCGTACGCCTGCACGGCTGTCACGGCACTGGCGGTATCACTCAGCGGGGCGGCGACGACCTCGGCAACTGCTTCACCGGCCTCGGGGCAGAGCGCCCCGGCAGCCGGATCGACGGGGCCGGACCAGGCAGCCCTGAAGCGGATCGTCGACAAGCTGCCCGATGACTGGCAGCAGCGCCGCCAGGACGCCATGGAGCGAGCCGGGATCGAGGAGTCCCCGTTCCAGCGGGCCGTCATGTCCCACCTGACCCAGCGCCTGTCCAAGCGGCAGCTGAACACCCTGGGCATCGACCCCGGCGACTACGAGTGCGGTGAGACCCAGCTCGACGCCTACATCGACTCCACGCTCGAGGACGTGGACGAGACCACGCTGCTGCTCCTGTCCATGTACGGCGCGCTGGACATCCCGGCGTACGACGCGATCCTGCACGGGACGCAGGACGATGCCCAGCACCCGCTCCCGTCGGGGTCCGAGCAGGCACTGACCACGACCTTCAACGCGGCCAGCCGGTTCTGGGACGTGCGTCTGAACAACGTGCAGCTCATGGGCATGGACGGAGAAGTCCTCACCGACCTCAACCGGTCGGCGAGCACCATCGAGTGGATGTACGACCTCGGGCCGGCGGACGCCGTCCTGATGGCGGAGGAGATCAAGGAGCTCGTCGAGCAGGACCCGGCGCTGAAGGACGGAGCCCACCCGATCTTCACGATGAATGCCTTCGCCTTCAGCCCTGAGGGCGAGAGCGATCCCGACATCGCGAATCAGCCGCCGAAGATGATCTTCGGCAGCGGGATCATCGACGCGATGAAGGCGCTGGACCTGAACAAGGTGGGTACCACGTCGATCCTCGGGCACGAGATGGCCCACCACGTGCAGTACCAGGCCGACCTCTTCGACAGCCCGCTGACCGGCCCGGAGGCGACCCGCCGCACCGAGCTCATGGCCGATGCCTTCAGCACCTACTTCCTCGTGCACAAGAAGGGGATGGGCTTCAACCCGACCCAGACCCTCAAGACTGAGAGGGCCTTCTACAACGTCGGGGACTGTTCCTTCGACTCCGACGGGCACCACGGCACCCCGAACCAGCGCCAGGCGGCCTCCGCCTGGGGCGCGGCCACCGTCGCGTACGCGGACAACCCGATGCGGGCACTGCCGTCGCTGACGCTGGCCGAGCGCTTCGACGACGCACTGCCGCTGATCGTCAAGCCCGACGCTCCCGAGACGGTCAACGAGTACCGCTCGCTGATCCAGAAGCAGGAGCTGGTGCGCTGACCCACCACAGCCCCCGCCGTCCGCCCGGGTGACGGACCGTCACCCGGGCGGACGCTGCGGGAGCCCCGCGCCGAACGGTGACAGGATGGGTCGGATGGTGGACTTCCGTACCCTCCTGGAGGACGAGCGAAGGGAGACGCTGGCGCGCCTCGAGACCCTCACCGGGGACTTCGACGCCCTCATCGAGGCGAGCGAGGGCAGCAACGCCGACGACGAGCACGACCCGGAGGGCTCGACGATCGCCTTCGAGCGTTCGCAGCTCGACGCCCTCCTCAGGCAGGGCCGGGCGAGCCTGACCGACATCGACGCCGCGCTCGAGCGCCTCGAGCAGGACACCTACGGCATCTGCGAGCAGTGCGGCCGGCCGATCGGCGAGGGGCGGCTGGAGGCACGCCCGACCGCGGTTCGCTGCATCGAGTGCGCGTCGAGGTGATCCGCTCGTGAGGGCAGCAGTCCTGGCATCTCCCTCGGTGCGCACGGTGCTCGGGGCGAGTCTGCTCACCACGGTGGGCACCCTGCCGGTCTTCCTCCTCGCGACGCAGTCGGTGCCGCTGCGCCACGACCTGGGTTTCGGCGAGCGGCAGTTCGGGGTGGCGGTGGCGACCTTCTTCGCCGCGGCCTCGCTCGTCGCGGTCCTCGGCGGCGGCCTCGCCGACTGGCTCGGAGCCCGCACCTCGACGCTCGTGGCCGGGGCGCTCTCCGCGGTCGGAGCCCTCGGCGTCGCACTGCTCGTCCACGGGTGGGCCACCCTCGTCGCGTGCATGGTCCTCCTCGGCGCGGCGAACGCCGCCTGCCAGCTGACCGCGAACCTCGCGATGGCCCGCAGCATCCCGGCCCACCGCCGAGGCCTCGGGTTCGGCATCAAGCAGTCCGCGATCCCGGCCGCGATCGTCCTCGCCGGCCTGGCGGTGCCCACGATGACCGAGCGTCTCGGCTGGCGATCCACCTTCTGGGCGGTCGGCGCCGCCGCCGTCGTCGTGATCCTCGTGGGTCTGCGCTCGGCCTCGCCCGAACGCTCCTCACGACCGACCCCCGCTGCGGGTCATGACGCGCCCCCGGTGCCCGCCCTGCTCGTGGTGATGGTGGCCATCGCCCTGGCGAGCGCCGCCGCGAACTCCTTCGGCTCCTTCGTGGCCTCCTGGGGCTACGAGGTGGGCCTCACCCCGTCCTGGACCGGTGGGCTGATGGCCACCGGCAGCGCCCTGAACATCCTTGCCCGCCTCTCCGCCGGGTACCTCGCCGACCGTCGTCACGGCAGGAACCTCCCCGTCGTCGCCGCCCAGATGTTCGTCGGCGGGGCCGCCCTGCTCGTCCTCTCGGTCCCGGGGGTTCCCGGATACGTCGTGGCCGGGCTGGTCGCCTTCGCCATCGGGTGGTCCTGGCCCGGGCTGCTGCTCTTCGCGGTCGTCCGGATCGGCCGGGACGCCCCCGCGGCGGCCTCGGGCTACGTCCAGGCGGGCGCCTTCGTCGGGGGCGCGACCGGCCCGCTGCTCTTCGGGATGGCCGTCGACGCCCTCGGGTACGAGACCTCCTGGCGGCTGGCCGCCGCGTCCTTCTTCCTCGCCGCGGGGCTGGTCCTGCTCTCGCGGTGGATGTTCCTCACCGATCTCGTCGACCGCCCGCCCCGGGTGCGGCTGGGCTACGGCGGTGGCCGCCGCCGGCCGCGCTGGACCACGGCTGTGCCCCCGGAGGGCGCCGAACCCCTCTGAGCGTCCGCGAGGACCGCTGCGCGCGGGCCCCCTTCGTGGCCATCGGGCGGGGCTCGGCGAAGGGGGTGGCCGCGGGCTGGGACCATGGGGGCGGGAACAGACCTCACACGAAGGGGCGAGGTGCGATGACCGGCGCGGTGCCCAGCCCTGACCTGCCGGCCGACGTGGCTCGAGCGGCCGCGGTGGGTGACGCCATGATCCGGGCCCCCAAGACGCTGCCGCCGACCGCCACGGTGGGGGAGGTCCGGCGCTTCTTCGAGGACGACCACGTGCACGCCGCGCTCGTCGTCGACGACGGACGGCTCCTGGCCGTCGTCGAGCGAGCCGACCTCGTCGAGTCGATCCCGCCGGAGCGATCGGCAGCCGGGACCGGTCGCCTCGAGGGGCGGACCGTGGCACCGGACGCGGCGTTGGCGCCGGTGTGGGACCGCATGCGCGACGAAGGGCGCCGCCGTCTCGCCGTCGTCGACGTGCGGGGGAGGTGCCTGGGGCTGCTCTGCCTCAAGCGCAGCGGCCGGGGCTTCTGCTCCGACGCCGACGTCGAGGACCGCCGGCGGGAGCGCGAGGGCCGCTGAGCCTCAGCGCACCAGTGAGGCCCTCGAGACGGGGAAGTCGAAGTAGGTGTCCGGGTAGGGCTCGTCGTCCAGGGTGAAGTGCCACCACTCGTACTCGTAGTTGCTGAAGCCCCGCGCGGCCATCGCGTCGCCGAGCAGCTGCCGGTTGGCCCGCTGCTCGGGGGTGCTGCGGTCGTCCGCGGTGTGCGAGCGGGTGTCGAAGCAGTCGTACCCGGTACCCATGTCGATCGAGTTGTCGGTGAAGCGCTCGGACTGCGGCCAGTAGCACGGCTGGAGACCGTCCGCGGGAGTCCACCGGTGCTGCTGTGCGGCAGGCAGCTCCACCAGGGTCAGGTCGATCGTGCTCGCCCGGCTGTGCCCGGACTTCTCCGCGATGTAGCCGTCCTCGAAGAGGGTGCTCTTGTCGACACGTGGGTAGAACTCACGCTTCATCCGCTGGTCCTCGAGGTCCTCCGCCCACCGGACGAAGCCATCCACTGCCCGCTGCGGCCGGTAGCAGTCGTAGACCTTGAGGGAGTACCCCTTCGCGAGGACGTCCTGCTGGACCTTCGCCAGCTGGGACGCGGCCTCGCTGCTGAGCAGGCAGCGTGACTGCTGGTACCCGTCGACGCGCTCCCCGGTGAAGTTGTGCTTCGTCGAGTAGCGGATGTCGTGGAGCACCGTCGGCGCCACGTCGCGCAGGTCGACGATCCCGTCCGGTGCCTCCGGCCGGTCCGGTGGGGCAGCGGTCGCGGCACCCCCGGGAGCGGCGGTCACCGCGGTGAGGGCGAGGGCACCGAGGAGTGTGGCGGCCGAGCGGGCCAGGGCGTAAGTCGACATGTCGACCTCCGTGACGTCGGGGTGCGCGTCGACCCTAGCGACGTGCGGCGCTCCTCGCTCGCTGAGCGGGGCTCGGCGAAGGGGGTCACCCCACCCGCGTGGCCCCGCCACCGGGGCGGGCGATGAAGGACGTCGGCGGGTCGAAGCCGGCCTCCGCGTAGGCGGTCGCCACCGCGTCGAAGACCGTGTCCGCGGCCTCCTCGTCGACGAGTGCGAGGACGCAGCCGCCGAAGCCGCCGCCGGTCATCCGCGCACCGTGGGCACCCGCGGACAGCGCCGCCTCGACGGCGGTGTCCACCTGCGGCACCGTGATCTCGAAGTCGTCGCGCATCGACGCGTGCGAAGCCGTCATCAGCGCCCCGGCCGACCGCGGATCCGCCCCCGAGCGCAGCACGCCGACGAGCCGCACGACGCGGTCGTTCTCGGTGACGACGTGGCGCACCCGACGCCGCAGCAGGTCCTCCTCGAGCGGGGCCAGCCGCGTCGTGAGGCCCTCGACGGGCACGTCCCGCAGCTCGCTCACCCCGAGCAGCTCGGCCCCGCGGGCGCACGAGGAGTGTCGCTCGGCGTACTCGCCGTCGACGAGCGCGTGCGGGGCCCGGGTGTCGATGACGAGCAGCGCCAGCCCGTGCTCCGCCAGCTCCAGGGGCACCTGCTCGATGTCCATCGACCGGGTGTCGAGGAACATCAGCGACCCCTCCTGCCCGTGCAGCGAGGCCATCTGGTCCATCACGCCGGTGGGGGCGCCGACGACGTCGTTCTCCGCGCGCCGGGCGGCGGCCGCCAGGGCGTCACGGTCGAGACCGAGCCCGGCGAGGTCCTCCCACGCGACGGCGACGGCACACTCGATCGCGGCCGAGGAGGACAGGCCCGCCCCGATCGGCACGTCCGAGTCGAGCACGACGTCCAGACCCGGCACCCGGTGACCCGCCTCGGTGAGGGCCCACCCGACCCCGGCGAGGTAGCCCAGCCACCCCTCCGGCGTCCCGGGGCCCACGTCGTCGAGGTCGGTCTCCGCGGTCTCCCCGGCGTGCAGCGAGTGCACCCGCAGGACCCGGTCCGACCGGACCCGGGCGGCGACGGCGGCGCCCTGCGGCAGCGCGAGCGGCAGCACGAACCCACCCTGGTAGTCGGTGTGCTCGCCGATGAGGTTCACCCGGCCCGGCGCCCACCAGCAGCCCTCCGGGTCGCCGTCGAAGACCTCGGCGAAGGCGGCGCCGGCTCGCTCCACCGGCGTCACGACAACCGCTCCCCGTCGGGCACCGTCATCGGTCCGGTCAGGTGCACGTCGCCCTCGACCACGACACCGGAGCCGAAGGTCACCGGGCCGTCGATGCGCAGGCTGCGGCAGTCCCGCAGGCTCGGCGCCCCGCGGGGGAAGTGCCGCTCCAGGTCCGGCAGCTGCTTGTAGTGCTCCCGGTCGAGGGTGACGACAGGACCGGCCCCGGTGAAGGTCGGCTCCATGCGCCCGTCCCCGGTCAGCTCGTAGGCGTCGGAGCGCACGACGAGCAGGTCGTCCGTGGTCTTCACCGGAGCGAATCGGGTCCGCGGCACCTCCAGCGCCCGGGCCCCGGGGATCTCACCGATCGCTGCGCCCATGGCGGTCTCGAGCTGCAGCACGGGCGTGGAGTCCGGGTCCCGCGGGTCGACGGTCTTGCGGTTGACGATGAGCGGCAGGTCCGGACCGCCCGGCTGCTCGGCCTGCAGTGCGCGCAGCGCCTCGAGGTCGATCCACAGGTTGTTCGAGTTGTAGTAGCGCCACCGGTCGACGTCGGTGAAGGTGGCGTCCCCCTTCGGCACCTGCGCGGTCTCGCGGAGCACGACCCGACCCTCTCGCAGGGCCAGGTGACCGCCCTTGCGGTCGGCGGCGGTGCCACGCACCGCCTCCATGACGAAGGGGGCGTCCGTCGCCGCCATCCACGCGGGGATCCGCGGGTCCACGACGGCGCCGAGGTTGTCGGCATTGGAGGCGAAGAGCCACCGGACGCCGGCGCCGAGCA
>CAYLUX010000105.1:4755-7692 GCA_964386935.1 uncultured Janibacter sp. | reverse complement strand
GCGGTGGACCCCGTCGTGCGCGAGCAGCTGCAGGAGGAGTTCCTGCGGCTGCAGGCGGAGATCGGCAAGACGATCGTCATGGTCACCCACGACATCGACGAGGCGATCAAGCTCGGCGACCACGTGGCCGTGTTGCGGACCGGGGGTGTGCTGGCGCAGCTGGACACGCCGCGGGACCTGCTCGCCTCGCCCGCCGACGGCTTCGTCGCGGACTTCCTCGGGCGGGACCGCGGGTACCGGGCGCTCGGCTTCGACGCCGCCGACTACCCGATCCACGAGGAGAGCACCGTGGTCCTCGGCACCGCGGTCGGCGACGCAGGCGGGCGGGCGGACTCCGACGGCTGGGTCCTCGTGACGGACGAAGGGGGACACCCCCTGGGGTGGGCCCGGCCGGGTGATGCCCACGGTGCGGTCACCGAGGAGGACCTCGCGCTCGGGGGGACCCTCGCACGGCGGGGCGGCCCCCTTCGCGGGGCCCTCGACGCGGCGCTGTCCTCGCCGAGCCGCCGCGGGGTGGTCGTCGACGACGACGGGGTGCTCGTCGGCACCTGCCGCGCGACGGAGGTGCTGGAGGTCATCGAGTCCAGGGAACGGCGCCAGGCGCCGAGCGGAGCCAGACGCTGATGCAGTGGATCCTGGACCACCTGGACGACATCTCATCCCTTGGGCTGCAACACATCTGGCTCTCGGGGGTGCCGCTGGTCCTCGGGCTGCTCATCTCGATCCCGGTCGGCTGGCTGGCCACGCGGACCCGCTGGCTGCGGGGCATCCTCATCACCGGCTCGGGGCTGCTCTACACGATCCCCTCGCTCGCGCTCTTCGTGCTCATGCCGCTCGTCCTTGGCACGAGCATCCTCTCCCCGCTCAACGTCGTCGTCGCGATGACGATCTACACCATCGCCCTGCTCGTGCGCTCCGTCGTGGACGGGCTGACGTCGGTGCCCGAGGAGGTCGCCCGATCCGCCACCGCGATGGGCTACACGCCGGCGCGGCGCTTCTTCGGGGTCGACCTGCCGCTCGCGGTACCCGTCATCGCGGCCGGTCTGCGGGTGGCCGCGGTCAGCAGCGTCAGCATGATCTCGATCGCCTCGCTCATCGGGGTCAGCCAGCTCGGTGACCTGCTCGTGGACGGCTTCAACCGCGACATCGCCGGGGAGCTGCTCGCCGGCATCCTCGCCTCGATCCTCCTGGCGGTCGCCTTCGACGTCCTCATCCGGCTCGCGGAGCACACGCTGACCCCGTGGCGCCGCGTGCAGCAGGGGGGTGGCGCATGACCGGCGACATCCTGCAGTGGCTGGTGAGTGGTCAGGAGTGGTCCGGCAGCTCCGGCATCCTCGCCCGTCTGATCGAGCACATCTGGTACACGCTGCTCGTCATCGTGCTCGCCTCGCTCATCGCCGTCCCCGCCGGGCTGTGGATCGGGCACACCGGCCGGGGCCGGTGGATGGTCACAGTGGCCAACGCCCTTCGTGCCATCCCCACCCTCGGGTTGCTCTTCGCGCTGACCCTCGTGCTGCTGCCGCACCTGCCCGGGTCGGCGGCCTTCGTCGTCCCGAGCATCGCGGTCCTCGTGCTGCTCGCCGTCCCCCCGATCCTCTCCGGCACCTACTCCGGGGTGGAGTCCACCGACCCGGTCGCCCTCGACGCGGCGCGCGGCATCGGGATGACCGGCCCGCAGGTGCTGCGCACCGTCGAGCTGCCGATCGCCCTGCCACTGCTCATCTCGGGGGTCCGTGCCGCCGTGCTGCAGGTCGTCGCCACGGCCACGATCGCCGCGTACGTCGGCCTCGGGGGACTGGGCCGCTTCCTCATCGACGGCCTGGCCAACTCGGACTACATCGCCACCGCAGGCGGCGCCATCCTCGTGGCCCTCCTCGCGCTCGCGCTGGACGCCCCCTTCGCCCTGCTGGAGCGCATCGTCGTCTCCCCGGGCATCAGCGGCCGACTGCCGCGCACCACCGACCCAACCACCCACCCGGCACCAGCAGGAGGCACCTCATGAGCTCGTCCCGTCCTCGTCGTCACATCCGCACCGCAGCGGTGGCGCTCTCGCTCACCGCCGCCCTCGGCCTGACCGCCTGCGGCGGTGGCAGCGACCCCCTGGACAGCTCCTCCGGCGAAGGGGGCGACGGCGGCTCCGGCGTGGTCGTGGGCTCCGCCGACTTCTCCGAGTCGACGCTGCTGGCCCACATCTACGCGGGCGCGCTGAAGGCCGACGGCGTCAACGCCTCGACGAAGACCGGAATCGGCTCGCGTGAGGTCTACCTCAAGGCGCTGGAGGAGGGATCCGTGGACGTCATGCCGGAGTACACCGGTGGTCTGGCGCTGTACTACGACCCCGACTTCTCCGAGACCGACCCGGACAAGACCTACGACGCGCTGAAGAAGCTGCTGCCCGACGGGACCGCGATCCTGGAGAAGTCCGCCGCCGAGGACAAGGACTCGATCGTCGTCACCAAGGAGACGGCCGAGGGCAAGGACCTGAAGGCGATCGGTGACCTGAAGAGCGTGGCCGGCGACATGACGCTGGGTGCGCCCTCGGAGTTCGAGGAGCGTGCACAGGGCATCCCGGGGTTGGAGAAGACCTACGGGGTCAGCTTCGGCAACTTCCGCCCGCTGAAGCCGGGGCAGGCGACGAGCGGAGCCCTGAAGAACGGGCAGATCGACGCGGCGAACATCTTCAGCACCGACCCCTCGATCAAGGAGAACGACTTCGTCGTCCTCGACGACCCGAAGAAGCTCTACGGCAGCCAGAACATCGTCCCGCTCGTGCGCACCGACGTCGAGGACAAGGTGGCCGACACCCTCGACGAGGTCTCCGCCAAACTGACCACCGACAAGGTCGCGGAGATGCTCAAGCGGACGGACGTGGACAAGGAGGACCCGGACAAGGTCGCCCAGGACTTCCTCAAGGAGGAGGGGCTGGACTGACGGACC
>CAYLUX010000105.1:0-4655 GCA_964386935.1 uncultured Janibacter sp. | reverse complement strand
TCGGTGGTGCCGATGACCTCGAAGCCCGCCCGCTCGAACATCGTCCGCGTGCCCACGAAGGCCATCGTCAGGTCCATCCGTCCCTCCCCGGGATCGACCGGGTAGGCCTCGACGGCGGGCGCGCCGTGCTCGGCGGCGAAGTCCACCGCCCCCTCGATGAGGTGCCGCGTCACGCCCTGTCGGCGGTGCCCGCTCCGCACGACGAGGCAGATGATGCTCCAGACGAGGACGTCGTCGACGGGGCGGATCTTCGTGGACCGCACGAGGCGCGGGATGTCCGTGCGCGCCCCGATGTTGCACCAACCGACGGGGGTGCCGTCGCGGTAGGTGACCACGCCGGGCGGCACGTCACGTTCGCAGAGCCGGCGGGCCGCCTGCTCCCTGCTGCCCTCGCCGAGCTCCTCGATCTCCGGGGTGGTGATGCGGTGGGACAGGCACCAGCAGTGGGTGGCCCGGCGGCGCGGGTTGATGACGTCACCGAAGTCCTCGAAGCGCTCCGGTGTCACGGGGTGGGTTGCCCACTGCACCCGCCCAGCGTGGCAGGTGGCGAGCTGGACGGGTAGTGATCGCCTGTCCACATCCCCTCCGGACCTTGCGTGGTTCTCCCCAGCTCCCGTCGTCGGGGCATCGTTGTCGGTGCTCGAACATATGATCGATACATGTCAACGGCGACGGTGCTTCCGAATCACGCGAGCGACGTGCTCGCGGCACTCGCTGGCGCCGTCACGACGATGGAGGACTCCGAGCTCGCGGCCGTAGCATGGCGACTCTCGGACGCCGACGTCACCGATGGGCTCTCGGTGGTCGGGCGCCTGCGGCAGGCCCTCGAGACCGCCGAGGTGACCCTGGCTCGCGAAGGGGTGGCCCGCGGCCTTCCCGAGGAGGGAGCCTGGACGGCCCAGGACTGGGTGGCGCGAGCGGAGGGGGCACGGGCGCCCACGCCGGAGCAGCGCCACGTCGCCAGGGTGGTGCGGGTCGCCCGCTCGGCGCGGGTCACGCCGGACGGTGAGGATCCGCTGGTCGTGCCTGACGAGGCGGTGTGCCGCCCCGTGGGGGACGACGGCGCTGGTCCGCGGGAGGTCTGCGCGGCCTTCGTCGGTGGTGACCTGCCGCTGACCAAGACCGACCAGCTGCTGCGCTTCAACACCCAGCTGACACCGCTCGTCGACGCGGACGAGCTCGCCGGTGAGGTCGGTGTGCTGCTCGAGGGCGCGAGGGACGAGACCTTCGCGGACCCGAAGGGCGGGGAGCCGACCCGGGTCCACGGGCTGACCGAGAAGGAGCTCGCCACAGCGATCACCCTCGCCGGTCGGCTCCTCAAGCCGGTCAAGGAGCTCGACGACGAGGACCGCCGCGCGCGGAAGGGTCGCAGCCTGACCAAGGGCCCCGGGCCGGCGGGACTGTCGACCTACAAGCTGACGCTGGACCCCGAGGGAGCCGCGATCCTGGATGCCGCGATCGAGGCCCTCGCCGAGCCGGTGACCGGGCCGAATGGCGAGCCGGACGAGCGCTCCGCCGCCCGCCGCCGGGCCGATGCCCTCCTGGAGGTGATCTCCCGTGGGGTCTCCTCTCCGGGTGAGGCACCCAAGACCGCCAAGGCACAGGTGCTCGTGACGATCTCGCTGAGCGCGTTGCAGGACGAGACCGGGTGCGGGGGAGGGGTCGCCGCCAACGGTGAGGTCCTCTCACCCTCGACGGTGCGCCGGATGGCCTGCGACGCGGGCATCATCCCGGTGGTCCTCGGCGACCGGGGCGAGGTGCTCGAGCTCGGGCGGGCGGTGCGGTGGTTCACGCCGGCCCAGAAGCGGGCGATCTGGCTTCGGGACCGCTCCTGCACGTACCCCGGGTGCACCGTGCCCGGCCAGTGGTGCGATGCCCACCACGTGGAGTGGTGGTCCCGGGGCGGGCGCACCGACGTCACGAACGGCGCGCTCCTCTGCGGCCGGCACCACACCCACGTGCACGAGAAGAACCTCACCGCCACGATCACCGACACCCAGGTGACCTGGCATGAGTAGCGACCGCGCCCCGTGGCCCCCTGGCGTGGGGGCCACGAACCCGTGCCCGGAGACGACGAAGGGGGCTGCGCGCGATGCGCAGCCCCCTTCGCCGTGGTCAGCCGGTCACTCCCAGTCGGGCTTGGCGTTCTTCTTCGCCAGCTCCGAGAGCAGGTCCGGGTCGGTGGTGCCGGAGCTGCTGCTCGGGGCCGGGGAGCCCTGCTCGGCCTCCGCCTCCGGTGCCGCGGGCTCGCTGGCCTCGGCCTCGGAGGTGCTGGCCTCGGCGGGCTCTGCCTCGGGGGCCGTCTCGGTGGACTCCGCGTCGGCGGCCGCCTCCGGCTCGGCCTCGGTGGCCTGCTCGGGTGCGCTCGCCTCCGTGGTGGGCTCCGGGGCACTCGCCTCGGGAGCCGAGGACTCCGAAGGCTTGGCCTCGGCAGCGGGAGCCGCCGGGGTCCCCGTCTCCCAGGAGGGAGCCGCGTTGTGGGCGGCCACGTCGTCGTCGGCGGGTGCCGAGCTCGTCGGTGCCGCCGGAGCGGTCGCCTCGGGCTGGTCGGTCGTCTCCGACTCCGCCGGGGTCGCCGCCTCGGCAGTGGTGTCCGCCTCCGCCGGCGAGGCGTCCGTCGCCGACTGAGCGGGAGCCTCCGGCTCTGCCTCCGTGGCCTGCGGGGCCGGGGTGGCCGCCGCAGGTGCCGCGCCGCTCTCCCAGGAGGGCGCCGCGTTGTGCGCAGCCACGTCGTCGTCGGCGGGCGCCGAGCTCGTCGGTGCCGCCGGAGCGGAGGCCTCGGGCTGCTCGGTCGTCGTCTCCGCCTCCGCCGGCGTCGCCGCCTCGGCAGCGGTGTCCGCCTCAGCAGGCGCCGCATCCGTTGCCGGCTGGGCAGAAGCCTCCGGCTCGGACGCAGCTGCCGCCGGTGCAGCGCCGGTCTCCCACGAGGGAGCGGCGTTCTGGGCGGCCAGGCCGCCGTCCGCGGCGGGGGCCGCCTGCTCCTGCTTCGGCGCGGTCTCCTCGGTGCTGGTTGCCTCGGTCTCCTTGGCTTCCGGCGCCGGGGTGGCGGCCGCGGGTGCGGCGCCGGTCTCCCACGAGGGGGCGGCGTTCTGCGCGGCCACGCTGTCATCGGAGGTCGCAGCCTCAGCCGGGGTGGCGTCGGCCTTGGGGGCCGGGGTGCCGGTCTCCCAGGAGGGTGCGGCGTTCTGCTCCGCGGGGGTGGCGTCGGCCTTGGCGGCCGGGGCGTCGGACTCCCAGGAGGGTGCGGCGTTCTGCTCCGCGGGGGTGGCGTCGGCCTTGGCGGCCGGGGCGTCGGACTCCCAGGAGGGTGCGGCGTTCTGCTCCGCGGGGGTGGCGTCGGCCTTGGCAGCCGGGGCGTCGGACTCCCAGGACGGCGCGGCATTCTTCTCAGCCGCCGTCGTGTCCTCATCCGAGGCAGCGGCTGCCGCAGCAGCGCCGGCACCCACGGCGGCAGCGCCGCCGACGGCTGCGCCGCTCTCCCAGGACGGTGCGGCGTTCTGCTCCGCAGCGGTCCCGGGCTCGCTCGGGGCGGCGGGGGCGTCCCCCTTCGCCTCCTTGTCCTCGGCAGGTGCCGGGGCAGCGGACTTGGCCTCCGGCGCTCCGGCGGCCTCCTTCTCGGCGGCCGGCTCCTCGGCCTTGGTCTCCTTGGCCTCCTTGACCGAGGCGAGCAGCATCTGCGCGACGTCGACGACCTCGATGTCCTCGGACGCGCCCTCGGCCTGCTTGGCCGTCAGCCCGTCGGTCATCATCACGCGGCAGAAGGGGCAGCCGATGGCGATCCGGTCCGCGCCGGTCGCGATGGCCTCCTCCGTGCGGTTGAGGTTGATGCGGGAGCCGAGCTTCTCCTCCATCCACATCCGGGCACCACCGGCGCCGCAGCAGAAGGACTTCTCCTTGGAGCGCTCCATCTCCTTCAGCTCGACACCGGGGAGGGCGCTGATCAGCTCGCGCGGCGGGGCGTACACGTTGTTGTGCCGGCCCAGGTAGCACGGGTCGTGGTAGGTCACCGACGGGCCGGTGGACGCGACGTCCTTGGACGTGGACTTGCGCGTGCCGGTCGGGCGGTTGACCGGGGTGATCCGCTTCTCGCGCACGAGGCGGTTCAGCAGCTGGGTGTGGTGCACGACCTCGTACTTGCCGCCGAGCTGCGGGTACTCGTTCTTGATCGTGTTGAAGCAGTGCGCGCAGGTGACGACGATCTTCGTCGCGCCGACCTCGTTGAGGGTCTCGACGTTCTGCTCCGCGAGCATCTGGAAGAGCACCTCGTTACCCGCGCGGCGAGCCGAGTCACCGGTGCAGGTCTCCCCGTTGCCGAGGACGGCGAAGTCCACCCCGGCGTGGTCGAAGAGCTCCGCGACGGCGCGGGTGGTCTTCTTGGCCCGGTCCTCGTACGCACCGGCGCAGCCGACCCAGAAGAGGTAGTCGACGTCGTCGGCGGACTCGACGTCCTCGCCGAAGACCTTGACCTTGAAGGGCAGGTCCTTGGCCCACTCGAGGCGGGCCTTGGCGCCCATGCCCCACGGGTTGCCCTTGGACTCCATGTTCTTGAAGAGGCCACCGAGCTCACTCGGGAAGGCGGACTCGATGAGGGTCTGGTAGCGCCGCATGTCGACGATGTGGTCGACGTGCTCGATGTCGACCGGGCACTGCTCGAC
>CAYLUX010000104.1:0-7767 GCA_964386935.1 uncultured Janibacter sp. | reverse complement strand
TACCAGTCCCGGCAGATCAGCCTGAGCCGACCGCTCACCCTCATCCACGACGAGGAACAGGTCCGCGACACGATCCTGCACGAGATCGCCCACGCCCTCACCGGCCCGCGCGCCGGCCACGGCCCGCGGTGGCGGGCGGTCGCCCGCGATCTGGGGGCAAGCCCCCTTCGCTGCCTGCCCGAGGACGCCGCCACGATCCCGGGCGCATGGATCGGCACCTGCCCGGCCGGGCACAGGGTGGACCGGCACCGCAGACCGACGCGGGTACTCTCCTGCCGGCGCTGCTCCTCCCGCTTCGATCCGGACGCGCTGCTCACGTGGACCCACCACGGCGAGAGCGTGGACCTGGGGCCCCGGTACCGGGCGGAACTGGCCCGCGTGCGGCGGGGCTGATCATTCTCACACCGCCTCGGGAGGGGGCGGAGGGATGACAAATGGCGTCGACGTGGTTGGCTGGGGGCGTGAACGTGCGCGACATCCTCCCCCCAGACATCGACCTGCCCGAGGCCGGGACCGTGACGATGTTCTCCACCTCGTGGTGTGGGTTCTGCCGTCGCCTGAAGTCCCAGCTCGACCGTGAGGGCATCGGCTACACCGAGATCAACATCGAGCAGGCCCCCGGGACCGCCGAACTCGTGGAGACGATCAACGGCGGCAACCAGACCGTACCGACGCTGCTCTTCCCCGACGGCTCCTCGGCCACCAACCCCTCGCTGGCCCAGGTCCGCGACCAGCTCGGGTGACGCCGATGAGCCGCTCCCGACGGATCAACCCCACCACTGCCGCCCTCGGTACGAGCGTGGCCGGCGGCCTGCTGACCTCGCTCTCCGGGGCGGGGCACCACGTCGGCCACTTCTTCCGGGGACGCTTCCCCAGCATCGCCGTCACCGGCATGACCGGCGTGGGCAAGACGAGGCTCGCCGACCGGCTCTCCCGGCACACGACGCCCGAGGAGCACGCGGAGGTCGGTTCCGCGACGATGGAGCGCCGCACCCGCACGACGCGAAGGGGGCGTGGCTTCCGCTTCCGGGTCGTGCCCGGTGACAACGCCGCCACCCGACTCAGTGCGCTCGACGAGGTCTTCCACGACGACCCGGTCGACGGGGTGCTCCACGTCGTCGCCTACGGCCACGCCACGCCGCGACGGGTCGCCGGCACGAGCGGCTCCGCGCGCGCCAGCCGCGAGGAGCTGATGGCACAGGAGCTCGAGGACTGGGCGATCACCTCCCACCGGATCGCCTCGATGGCGGTGCGGCGCGGCCGCCCGGTGTGGCTGACGATCGTCGTGACGAAGACCGACCTCTTCCCGGACCAGATCGAGGAGGCGGTGCGCTACTACTCCCCCGGCAGCGGCTCCCCCTTCGCGGAGAAGCTGGACGAGCTGCGCTCGCTCGCCGGCGGCGCCAGCCTCTCGGTCGACGTGCTGCCGATGTGCTCACCGGACGGCCCGGTCCAGCGCAAGGGCCGCTGCGCCGAGCAGCTGGCCGCGCTCGAGGCGCGGATGGCCCAGCTCTCCGGTCACGTCTGATCGGCGTGCACGGAAGGTAGTGAAACCCCGGGGGTAGCCCTCGGTAAGTGACGCGAGATGCACCAGGACGACCCTGCGTGCACGCGCGTCCGCGTCCGGTGCGGATCGGGGGTGCGCCCTTGGTCGCTCGTTCCGCCCACGCGGCGCGTGGGACCCGGCTCCCTGAGTCGGGCGCACCCCCGATCCGCACCGTCCGCAGTGGGCACGCACCTCAGAAGGTGTGGCGCAGCGGGTAGTCGCTGGCTCCCTTCGGGCCGTTCTTCGTGAGCAGGATGTGGCTCAGCTCGATCTCGTCGCGCTCGAAGGCCACGCGGGAGCCACACATGTACAGCCCCCACACCCGCGCGGTGCCCTCGCCGACCTCGGCGACGGCGGCGTCCCAGTTGGCCTCGAGGTTGCGGTTCCAGCCGGCGAGCGTCATGGCGTAGTGCGGCCGCAGGTTCTCCGCGTGCTGCACCTCGAGCCCGGCGTCCTGGGCGGTCGCCATGACCGTGCCCATGCCCGTCAGCTCCCCGTCGGGGAAGACGTAGCGGTCGATGAAGGCGCCGGTGCTCACCTTCTTGTTGCCCGGTCGGGTGATGCAGTGGTTGAGCAGCCGGCCACCGGGGCGCAGCTTGTCCCGCAGCTCGGCGAAGTACGCCGGGTAGTTGGCGACACCGATGTGCTCGGTGAGGCCGATCGAGCTGATCGCGTCGAAGTCGCCCTCCGGCACGTCGCGGTAGTCCATGAAGCGCACCTCGGCGAGGTCCCCCAGGCCCTCGCGGTCGATGGCCTCCTTGGCCCAGTCGGCCTGCTGCCGCGAGAGCGTGACGCCGATCGCCTTGACGCCGTACTCGCGGGCGGCGTGCAGGACCATGCCGCCCCAGCCGCAGCCGACGTCGAGCAGCCGCTGGCCGGGCTGCAGGTCCAGCTTGCGGGCGATGAGGTCGTACTTGGCGGCCTGGGCCTCCTCGAGGGTCTCCTGACCGGTCGGGAAGAGCGCGCAGGTGTAGGTCATCGACGGTCCGAGCACCAGCTCGTAGAAGCGGTTCGAGACGTCGTAGTGGTGGTGGATAGCCCCGGCGTCGCGCTGCTTGCTGTGGCGCAGCCCCTCGACGACCCGGCGCCAGCGGGGCAGGCTCTCCTGCGGTGGGGGCGGCGGCGGGTTCAGGTGGCGCACCCCGAGCCCGCGCACGGTCTCGACAGCCTCCCGGACGCTCGGCCTGCGCCAGCGCTCGATGTTGTCCATCGCCTCCATCAGCGGGTACGGGTCGCCCGGGTGGAAGCCGGTGGCGACGAGGTCGCCGCTGACGTAGGCGCGGGCCATGCCCAGATCGCCAGGAGCGGTGAGCAGGTAGTTGAGGCCCCGCTCGGTGCGCAGGTCCATGGAGAACTCGGCATCCTCCGGCCCGGCGGCGCTCCCGTCGTAGGCCGTGATCCGCACCGACAGGCTGCTGGGCATGAGACCTGCCAGCGCGTCAGCGATCCTCATCGTGCTCATTGCCTCTTCACCGCTTTCTCGTAGAGCCCCGTGAGGCGGTCCTCGGGGTCGTAACGTTCTTTCACCTCGGAGAGGTTGCCCAGGTCGTACAGACGGTCGAACTGCTCCCGGTCGTAGAAGGCCTCGGAGTAGAGGGACTTGTGGCCGCCCAGCTCGTGGACCTTGGTCTCGATGGCCCGGTTCAGCGGGCCCTCCGGTGCGTCGTCGCCGACGGGCACCGTGCCCCAGAAGCCGGCGTTGACGTACGTCGTGCCGGGACGAAGGGGGTAGCTCGGCCACTCCCGCGCGGCGCCGTCGATCTCCCGCAGGCGAAGGGGGCAGAGCCACACCGGCCGCATCCCGACCGTCTGATCGAACCACGCGAGGAACTCCGGCAGGTCCTTCGCCTCGATCTCGACGTCCTGGATGACCCGCTCCCGCAGCGGGCGCCCGGCCCGCGCGTCGAGCCGGTCCAGCACCGAGAAGCGGCGGTCGAGGGCGACGATCCGGTGGTAGACGTCGGAGCGGCGGTAGCGCCGCGGCCAGAGCCGTCGCACGCTCGGGTTCTGCACCCCGAAGGCACCGGAGCACCAGAACCAGTCGGTGTCCCAGCGCCACAGGTAGTCGTGCATCGTCAGCAGGTCGGTGGAGCGCTGCTGCAGCGACCGGTAGTAGATGTCCTGGCCGGTGTAGTCGCTCACCCGCCCGGCCCGGTCGGTCCACTCCGCGAGGGTCAGGTACAGTTCGTCCGGGGCGAAGGCGACACCGTCGATGGCGTCGACGCGGACCCCGTCGTGCTCACCATCGGCGACGATGCGCGTGAGGGCCTCGGTCAGCGCCTGCGCGTCATCAAATCGCAGGTGCCGCAGGGCGACTCGCTGCGGCACAGCCTCCAGCTCGATCTTCAGCCGGGTGGCGTACCCGAGCGAGCCGTAGGAGTTCGGGAAGGTCTCGAAGAGGCGGGCGTGCTCATTGTCAGGTGTCGCCGTGACCACCTCGCCGGAGCCGGTGAGGATGTCCATCTCGAGGACCGACTCGTGCGGCAACCCGTTGCGGAAGCTCGTGGACTCGATCCCGAGACCGGTGACGGCGCCGCCGAGGGTGATCGTGCGCAGCTGCGGCACGACGAGGGGGATGAGCCCGTGCGGGAGGGTCGCGGCGACGAGGTCCTCGTAGGTGCACATGCCCTGCACGTCGGCGGTACGGGCCTGCGGGTCGATGGCGATGACCCCGCCGAGGCCGGATACGTCGAGTCCCGGGACGGAGCTGTCGCTGCGTGGCCGGAAGAGGTTCGAGGTCTTCTTGGCCAACCTCACCGGCGCCCCCTGGGGGATCGCCGCGTGGGATCGGACGAGACGATCGACCGCCTCCCGGTGCGCACTCCAACCTGCTATTGGCTGCATCACGCAGACAACTCTAATCGCCGTGGGTGCGGACGTCGCAGCCACCCTCGTCGCGGTCAGCGCTCCTGCGGGAGTGAGCCGAGCGCGCGGTACCGGTTGACGGCGGCGTGGATCTCGTGCGGCCGGGGGCGGGTCAGGTGGCCCGGGTGGGAGCGCCGTCCGGCGAGCGCGTCGAGCCCGTGCTCGTCGAGGCGGCGGGTCAGCTCCCCCACCGCGGCGGCCAGGTCGCGCCGCCCGTCGAAGAGGTCCGCCAGCGCATCGAGTGCCCGGGCGATCGCGGCGGTCTGCTCCGGGTCGACCAGCTGCTCCAGCGCCGCGAGGTCGATGGTCTCGTGCCCGAGACGGATCTCGCTGCGACCCCGGGACTTCGCCGGCTTCCTCGTCCGCGGAGGGGGCACAGCCCCCTTCGCCGGGACCCGCCCGCCGGGCCACGCATCGGGTGGGGTGCCGCCGGAGGGGCCCGCCACCCCGGCGACCCGGTGCGCCCGCTCGGTGGCGTCGTGGGGCCGGTAGGAGTCGACCGCGATCACGTGGTCAGCGACCTCGAGGAAGGCCCCCGAGCCGCCGGTGACGACGATGGTCGAGACCCCCCGATCGGTGTGCAGGGGGCGCACCCGCTCGACGAAGGGGGTGATCGGCTCCTTGTCCCCCGGCACCAGCTCGCGCATCCGCTCGTCGCGGATCATGAAGTTCGTCGCCGAGGTGTCCTCGTCGATGAGCAGCGCGCTGCTCCCCGCGTCGAGCGCCTCGACGAGCCCGGCGGCCTGGGAGGTCGATCCCGAGGCGTTGCCCGTGGTGAAGCGGCGGGTGTCGGTGCCCGATGGCAGGTTGGTGATGAAGGCCGAGATGTCGACGTCGGTGACCGCGCGCCCGTCCTCGGCGCGGACGGCCACGGCGTCCTCGCGGGTGAGCACCCACTCCCGGCCGTCGCCGGCCAGGTGCGGGTAGGTGCCGCGCTCGATCGCGCGCAGCAGCGTCGACTTGCCGTGGTAGCCGCCACCGACGATGACGGTGACGCCCTCGGGCACGCCCATGCCGGTCACCGTGCGCCCGCTCGGCAGCGCGAACTCGACCCGCATCGACGCCGGGCTCTCGAAGGGCACCGCGCCACGGGTCATCGGCAGGTCGGAGTCCCCCGAGCGCCGCGGCAGGATCGCGCCATCGCCGACGAAGGCGATCAGGCCGGCCTCCCGCAGCTGCTTGCGCAGGTGGAGCTGGTCGCGGTGGAGGGTGACGTGCTCGCGCAGCGCCGCCGCGTCGAGGGCCTCGTGGCGCAGCGCCTCGTCGGCGATCGCCGGGAGCACACGGGTGAGCAGCCGGGACGCCTGCCGGCCGCGCACCCGCCGACCGGAGGCGGGCAGGCCGACCGCCAGACGTGCCTCGACCCGATCGGGTGCGATGAGGACGTGGGTGCGCTCGAGGACTTCCTGACCGGGCCGGCCGATGCTCACGAGGCCGCCGTTGCCGGTGCCCGAGGGCTCCGGCGCGACGCGGTCCGCGACGGTTGCGAAGGTCCGGGTGAGGAAGTCGGCCGTGGCCACCCTGCCGGCGTGGTCCTCAACCAGGTCCTCGGGCAGGCCGGCGGCGTCGCGACCGATGACCACGCGCATGAGCGACGGCGGCGCGAAAGGGTCGGTCTGGACGTGGTCGACGACGAGGCGGTAGCGGCCGAGGTCGTGGCTGCCGGCGATCCGCTTGTAGGAACCGAAGCCGCGTCCGTCGACGGACTCCAGGAGGGTGGTGAGGTCGTGGTGCTCTGGCATCCCCACCATTCTCACTCCCCGGTCGACTCACCACCGATTCGCCGGGTCGCCGCCAGGAGGAGCGGCACCGCGCCCTCGACGTCGAGGTCCTCGAAGGCGACGAGGCCGATGCTCGCCTCCGGACCGGACGGCAGGCGAAGGGGGGCGGCCACCCCGACCGCTCCGCGCTGCAGCTCGCCCCGGGTGACGCTCACACCTGCCCGGCGGGCCTCGGTCACAGCCGCGGGTTCGCCGTCGGTGGCCCGGCGCCCGGCGAGGATCGCGATGCCTGCGGCTCCGCGCCCGAGCGGGTGCCGGCTGCCGACCCGGTAGCCGACGCGCAGCACGTGGGAGCCGCTCGGGTCGATCGACAGGGCCGCGACGGCCTCCTCGCCCTCGGCGACGGAGAGGTGGGCGGTGGCGCCGGCCTCGTCGGCGAGCTCCTGCAGCACCGGGGTCGCCAGGGAGAGGACCCCGGGCAGGTACCCGGCGGCGAGCGCCGGCACCCCCGCGCCGAGGAAGATCCGGCCCTCCGCGTCGCGGGTGAGCAGCGAGTGCTCGACGAGGGTCGCGACGATCCGGTAGGCGATGGCCCGGGCGATCCCGAGCTCGCCGGCCAGCTCGGCCACGGTCGTGCCACCGGGCCGACTCCCGATGACGACGAGGGCCCGGACGCCACGGTCGAGGGTCTGCAAGGTGCTCATGGTGTCTCGATAATAGTGCGTAGATGTACGGTATAAGTAACCGCAATGTCGCGAGGAGTGTCATGCCCTACTACCGCTCCGCGGGAACCGTCCCGCCGAAACGTCACACCCAGCACCGGGCCCCGGACGGGACCCTGTACTTCGAGGAGCTCATGGGTGAGGAGGGCTTCTCCTCCGACTCCTCGCTGCTCTACCACCGCAACATCCCCTCGACGATCCGCGAGTACCGCGTGTGGGAGCTGCCCGACCAGGGCCGCACGCCGAACCACCCGCTCGTGCCGATGCACCTCTCGACGCACGCCCTCTTCCCCGACGGGACGAGCGGCGTCGACGCCGTCACCGGTCGGCGAGTGCTCCTCGGCAACGCCGACGTGCGGCTCTCCTATGTCCTGGCCGACACGACGAGCCCCTACTACCGCAACGCGATCGGCGACGAGTGCCTCTACGTCGAGGACGGGGAGGCCGTCGTCGAGACCGTCTTCGGCGACATCGAGGCGGCCACCGGCGACTACGTGATCGTCCCGCGCGCCACGACCCACCGGATCGTGCCCACGCGCCCCAGCCGCATCTACGCCATCGAGGGCAACAGCCACATCACCCCGCCGAAGCGCTACCTCTCCCGCTTCGGCCAGCTGCTCGAGCACGCCCCCTACTGCGAGCGCGACCTGCGGGGCCCCTCGGAGCCGCGCGTCGTCGAGGGCACCGACGTCGAGGTCTTCATCAAGCACCGCGGCGACGGCCCGGGCGGCGTCGTCGGCACGGTGCACGTGCTGCCGGAGCACCCCTTCGACGTCGTCGGCTGGGACGGGTGCCTCTACCCCTTCGCCTTCAACGTCGAGGACTTCATGCCGATCACCGGCAAGGTCCACCAGCCGCCGCCGGTGCACCAGGTCTTCGAGGGCAACAACTTCGTCATCTGCAACTTCGTGCC
>CAYLUX010000103.1:0-7818 GCA_964386935.1 uncultured Janibacter sp. | reverse complement strand
CCCCGCTCGAAGTCGGTGTGGATCACGCCCGCCGCCTTCGGCGCGGTGTCGCCACGGTGGATCGTCCACGCGCGCGACTCCTTCGGCCCGGCGGTCAGGTAGGTCTGCAGCCCCAGGGTGTTGAAGCCCTTGCGCGCCAGCTGGTCCAGCCCCGGCTCGTCGATGCCGACACCCTCGAGCAGCTCCCGAGCGTCCTCGTCGTCGAGCTCGGCGACCTCCGACTCCAGCTTGGCGTTGAGGAAGATCGCCTCGGCCGGCTCCACGAGCGCCTGCCACTCGGCCTGCAGCTCGGTGTCGGTCAGCTGGTCCTCGTCGACGTTGAAGACGTAGAGGAAGGGCTTGGTCGTGAGCAGGCCGAGCTGTCGGGCGATCTCCATGTCGACCCCGGCGGCGGCCCCCTTCGCAAAAAGGGTGTCGCCGGCCTCGAGCACGTCGCGGGCCGCGACCGCGGTGTCGAGGACGGACTTGTCCGTCTTCTTGCCCTTGACCTCCTTGTCGAGCCGCGGGATCGCGGACTCGAGGGTCTGCAGGTCGGCGAGCACGAGCTCGGTGTTGATCGTCTCCATGTCGGAGGCGGGGTCGATCCGGCCGTCGACGTGGGTGACGTCGTCGTCCTCGAAGGCCCGCACCACCTGACAGATCGCGTCGGCCTCGCGGATGTTGGCGAGGAACTTGTTCCCCAGCCCCTCCCCTTCGCTCGCGCCGCGGACGATCCCGGCGATGTCGACGAAGGAGACGGTGGCGGGCAGGATCTTCTCGCTGCCGAAGATCTCCGCGAGCCGCCCCAGCCGCTCGTCCGGCAGCGGGACCACGCCGACGTTGGGCTCGATGGTCGCGAAGGGGTAGTTCGCGGCGAGGACGCTGTTCTTCGTCAGTGCGTTGAACATCGTCGACTTGCCGACGTTGGGGAGACCGACGATTCCGATGGTGAGTGCCACGGGATCGGGAGTCTACCGCCGAGACGAAGGGGGCGACCAACCGACCGACGCCCGGCCGGTTGGATCCGGCTCAGGCCGGGTGCCCGAGCTGCGCCCGCAGGTTGGCCACATCCTGCTTGTCGACGCCGAAGCCCACGGAGCAGATCCGCTTGCCCGTCGGCACGTGGCGCAGCGCGTTGCCGTCGATGACCAGGTCCTGCGGCGAGGTGACCGGGTATCGCTTGAGGACCATGCCCACCTGGTTGCGCATCTGCACCTCCTCCGGCGTGATCCGCACCATCGGGTTGACCAGCATGAGGATCCCCAGCAGGGTCAGCACAGCCCCCGCGAAGAGCGAGATCCAGGCCTGGGTGAGGATCGACGTGACGACGAGGAGGATGCCGACGACGAGCCCGGCAATGGACAGACCCCGGCTGTAACTGATGTCCAACGGCTGCATGCGGACGAACCTACCAACGCGGCAGCGACCGGCACACCGTCACGAAGGGGGTGTCTCCCGCCGAGCGGCGCCGGCCGCCACCCACCGGAGCAGCAGCCACCGGAGGCACCACCACAGCAGGCTGAAGCCGACGAGGAGCCCGATCAGCCTCCCCCAGTGACCGCCGTCGACGGCGAGCACGAGGACGTAGAAGAGGCACACGATCACGGGGATCGACGCGACGATCAGCGCCATGTCCTTGACCGTCTCGCGGCCCCACATCCGGAAGAGCGACGGCGGTGGCGTGCGGCTCATGCGTCCCGCCCGGCGGAGTTCTCCAGGTAGGCGACCTGCTCGCGGTGGCCCGTCTCGACCTCGCTGATCATCCGCGCGGTGTACGGCGCGACGTTGGCCTCGATCGTCGCGGCGTCGGCCCAGTGCACGGACCGGATCTCCCGCGGCTCGAGGGTCATGTCCTCGACGAGCATCTCGGGGACGTGGCCGAGGTCGAAGAGGCAGAGGAGTGCGTCGTCCCAGCCCCGGTAGGGCGGCAGCCAGTTGACGGCGAGCAGCCTCCCGACGGTGACGTCGATGCCGAGCTCCTCGTGGATCTCGCGCGCGACGCAGTCAGCAGGCGACTCACCCGGGTCGACGACGCCGCCGGGCAGGTCCCACGCCTTCTTGTAGGTCAGCTCGCACAGCAGCACGCGGTCGCCGTCGGTGCGCAGCAGGCCCTGGGCGATGAGCCGCTTCTTCGGCAGGCGGGAGTTGAGCACCTTGTTGAAGGCCAGCCGGCCGCGCTCGGTGCCGAGATCGGGGCGCTTCGCCGCCGCCTTGACCTCGTCCTCGGTCGGCTCCTGCGGGGTCATGGGCACGAGGCTACCCGGCGCTCCCGACACCGCTGCCCCCTCGGCTCCCGTGCGGGTGGGTTGTCGGGGCCGGACACCATCATGGGAACACGTGTTCGAGAATAGTGAGAGGGGTGGTGACCATGACGGTCACCGACATCGACACACCGGCGCCGGACGTGGGGAGCGTCCGGGGCAGTGCGGACGAAGGGGGCCCGGCCGGCGGGACCACGTGTGGCCCGCTGACGGTCGCGAAGGGGCTGTTCCGGGACACCCGGGAGGACGCTCTGGCGGACGCGGTCGAGCTGGACGACGCGGCCCTGGAGCACATGCTGGTCGCGACCGAGGCGGTACGCCGGTCCGCCGACGCCCTCGAGCTGACGCTCGTGGCCGAGGTTAACCGTCGCGGTGAGGAGCAGGGACCCGACGGGCTCTTCCGCGATGCGCGCCTCGAGCCTGGCCGGGTGGCCGAGATGGCGCCGGACGCGATCGCACTGGCCATCGGCGTCAGGACCCGGGAAGCCGCGCGCCGGTGCGACCTGGCGGCCCGGGCGGCGACCGACCTCGCCGACATCACAGAGCTCATGGCCGAGGGGCAGGTCTGCCGGCGCGCGCTGGAGCAGGTGGATCGGCACACCCGGGACACCGACCCGGAGACGACGGCGGCGATCGTCGCCCACCTGCTCGCCGAGCGACGCGGGCGCCCAGGCTCGACCCGGATCGCCGAGATGGAGCCGCACGAGGTCGCCAAGACCTGCCGCCGGCTCGTCACCCGTCTCGAACCCGAGCTGATCCGGCAGCGGGCCGAGGCCAACCGCAGGGAGCGGCTCGACGTGCGCACCGAGCCCGGTCCCATCGGCACGAGCGAGCTCACGGCGACGCTGCCGACCGAGCTCGGCGCGGCGCTGAAGTCCGCCGTCGACGAGGCCGCCCGGCTGCGCCGCGAGGCCGACCCCGACCTGCCCGTCGGCACAGCCCGTGCCCTCGGCCTGGCCGACCTGGTCCTGCGCGGTGTCGAGGTCCGGGCCGAGGTGCGGCTGGGCATCCCGGTCATCGCCTCGGCGGCCTCGCGACTGACCTTCGCCCCCGTGGGTGGGGACGAGTGCCGCTGCCACGGCCGGGGGCCCCTCACCTCCCGGATCGTCTACGGCTCGCGGGCCGATGCGGTGGAGGTGCTGGCCGAGGAGTGGCTCCCCGACGTCACCTCCCAAGCACTGGGCCTGCTGGGTCCAGAGGGCCCGGCCGCGTGGATGTCGGGGACGACGATCCCGGGTGTCGGCATCGTCCCTCCGGACGTCGTCGCCGCCATCACGAGTCGGCTCGACACCCGGGTCTCCCGGGCGCTGCTCGACGCCCGCACGGGCACGCTCCTGGAGACGAGCAACCCGCGGTACGCCATCCCGAAGGCGCAGCGGGACTTCGTCGCGACGCGCGACGGCACCTGCCGGATGTGGGGTTGCGACCGGCCGGTGGACACCACGCGTCTGGGGTGGCAGGCGGACGTGGACCACGCGACGCCCTGGCCCGCGGGCGAGACGAGCCCGGCCAACCTCTCCGCCCTCTGCCGACACCACCACCGGGTGAAGCACTCCCGCCGCTGGAGCCACCGCCTCGCCGAGGACGGCACGACCGAGTGGGTGACCCCCGGCGGGACGGTCGCCTTCACCTTCCCGGTGCACGCGGTGGACGCCGACGAAGGGGGCGGCACTCCCCCTTCGTCCCCACCCGTGGGGACCAACGCTTCGTCCCCGTCGGTGGGGACGATCGCCGACTCCCTGCCCGAGGAGCCGCCCTTCTGACCGGCGTTCCTCGAGGTCCCGGGCGTTGTCGGTGGCTGGTGATTGGCTGCTGCCATGGACCTGACGACCCTGCTGACCGGCCTGGTGCTCGGCGCCCTCTTCGGGGCGCTCGTGGCCTCTCTGGCGACCCGTGCCCGCGTCGTGGGCCTCACGGCCCAGCGCGATGGCCTGCGCGAGCGCGTGACCGACCTCGAGGCGACCATGGGCGAGGACGCCGAGACCGCCGCGGCCCTGGCCCCGATGGGCGAGACGCTGCGCCGGGTCTCGCGGACGGTCGAGCAGCTGGAGCGGGACCGGGTCGACCAGTTCGCCACCGTGCGCGATGCCCTGGGCCGAGTCGAGCAGACGACGACCCGGGTGGGGCACGAGGCGGCCTCTCTTGCCTCCTCCCTCCGCGTCTCGTCCGTCCGCGGGGCCTGGGGCGAGGTGCAGCTGCGCCGCGTGCTGGAGGTCTCTGGCCTGCTGGCGCGCTGCGACTTCGAGGAGCAGGCGAAGGGGGTCACCGCCGCGGGCCGGGACGTGCGCCCGGACGTCGTGGTCCACCTGCCCGGCGGCAAGCACCTGGTGGTCGACGCCAAGGCGCCGATGAGCCACTGGTTGCAGGCCCAGGCGGAGGACATCGACCCGGAGGACCAGGCCCGCCTCCTCGAGGCTCACGCCGCCTCGCTGCGCGGCCACGTCGCCACCCTGGCGGGCAAGGCGTACTGGAGCGCCTTCGACCCCTCACCGGAGATGGTCGTGTGCTTCGTCCCCTCCGACGCGACCCTGGCGGCCGCGCTCTCGCAGGCGCCGGGGCTGCACGAGGAGGCGATGGCGAGCAAGGTCGTCCTCGCCTCGCCGAGCACCCTGCTCGCGCTGCTGCGCACGGTCGCCTTCACCTGGCAGCAGGACGCCGTCACCCGCGACGCCCGCGAGCTGTTGGCCATCGGCCGGGAGCTCTACACCCGCCTCGGCACGCTGGGTGAGCACGCCGCCCGGATGGGCCGGTCGCTGCAGCGCTCCGTCGAGGACTACAACCGGCTCGTCGGCTCCCTCGAGTCCCGGGTCCTCGTCAGCGCCCGGCGGATGGGCGAGATCGGGCTGAGCACCGACCGCATCGACGAGGTCCCGCCCGTGACCGTGACCTCCCGGCCGCTGACGGCGCCGGAGCTGCTGGACGCCGTGGCCGCCGACGACGCCCGCCCGGAGCTCGACCTGGGGCTGGCGCACGCGGACGAGCAGGAGGAGGGTGGTCGAAGGACCCGCTCGGAGGAGGCCTCATGACCGACGCACCCGACACCGCACCCGACAGCCCCGACTGGGAACCGCCGCTGACGGGCACCGATGCCGAGCAGGTCGTCGCCGCGCTCGATCGCCAGCGCTCGACCTTCCGATGGAAGGCCGACGGTCTCGACAGCGAAGGCCTCTCCCAACGGGTCGGCGCCTCGTCCCTCACCCTGGGCGGTCTGCTCAACCACCTCGCCTTCGTCGAGGACCTCTACTCCGGCCACGAGCTCTCGGGCATCGACGTGGACGCTCGGTGGCACAGCCTCCAGCAGGAGGGCGGGTGGACGGCGCACTTCAGCCCGGACGCGACGCCGGAGGAGCTCTTCGCCCTCTATGACGGCGCCGTGGCCCGCTCGCGCGAGCGCATCGCCACCGCGCTCGAGCGCGGTGACCTCGACCAGGCCACGCACATGGGCATCCCCGAGGTGGGCCAGGCCAACCTGCGCCGGCTCCTCCTCGATCTCCTCGAGGAGTACGGACGCCACACGGGGCACGCCGACCTACTGCGGGAGGCGGTCGACGGTCGGGTCGGCGAGGACCCCGACCCGGACTGGTCACCACCGTGGTACTAGCCGGACCCGTCCCGCGGGAGCCTCAGAGATCCAGCGCCCGCGCGATCGGCACGCCCGCGCGGTAGCTCAGGTGCAGGTGGTTCGGCGCGTCGAGCACCGTCAGGTCCGCGCGGGCACCGGTCTCGATCCGGCCGATGTCCTCGCGGCGCAGCGCACGCGCACCACCCCGGGTCGCCGCGAGCACCGCCTCGGTCGGCGTCATCCCCATCTCGCGCACCGCGAGCGCGATGACGAAGGGCATCGAGGAGGAGAAGCAGGTCCCCGGGTTGCAGTCGGTCGCCAGCGCCACGGAGACACCGGCGTCGAGCAGGGCACGCGCGTCCGGGTACGGCGACTTCGTCGAGAACTCCACGCCCGGCAGCAGCGTCGCGGTCGTCGTTCCGGCAGCGCCCACGAGCGCGTCGACGTCGGCGGCGGAGAGGTACGTGCAGTGGTCGACGCTCGCGGCTCCCAGCTCGCAGGCAAGCGCCACCCCCGGCCCGTGGTCGATCTGGTTCCCGTGCACCCGCAGCTCCAGGCCCGACTCGCGCCCCGCCTCCAGCACCCGGCGGGACTCCTCACCGGTGAAGGCGTGCGGTGAGTTCGGCTCGCAGAAGACATCGACCCACCGCGCGTGCGGGGCGCACTCCCGCAGCATCTCGCCGGTGACGAGGTCGACGTACCCGGCGCGGTCATCGCGCATCTCCGGCGGCACGAAGTGCGCCCCGAGGAAGGTGACCTCCTCGGTGACCTCCGCGGCGAGCCGCAGCGCCCGGGCCTCGTGCTCGACGGAGAGGCCGTAGCCGGACTTCACCTCGACCGTCGTCGTGCCCTGGGCTCGCATCTCGGCGATGTGGGTGGCCAGGCCCTCGCGCAGCCGCTCGTCGCTGGCCGCCCGGGTCGCCGCGACTGTCACGCCGATGCCGCCGCCGTCGTAGCGCTCCCCGGCCATCCGAGCGGCGAACTCCGCGGACCGGTCCCCCGCGAAGACGAGGTGGGCGTGGCTGTCGACGAAACCGGGCAGCACGCACCGCCCACCGACGTCGAGCACCTCGTCCGCGGCGGGCGCCGACGAGCTCGGCCCGACCCAGGCGATGGTCGACGCCCCACCGTCGCCGGGATGGTCGACGACGAGGGCGTGGTCGGTACGGGCGCCGGCACCCCCTTCGCCCGAGCCGTCGCAGGTGAGCAGCTCGCCGATGCCGGTGATCAGGGTGCTCGTCATGAGGGGTTCCTTCCGTGATCGGGCGTGGTGGCACCGTCCCACGGGCGAAGGGCGCCCGCCAGGAGTTCGCCGACGTCACCGAGGCGGTGCCGCCCACCGGTGACGACCTGCTCGCCGCCGACGACGACATCGGTCACGTCGGCCGCGGCGGCAGCCAGCGGCAGCTGCTCGGGCAGGACGCCCGCGGTGCGCACACTGTCGGTCCGCACCGCGACGAGGTCCGCAGGCCGGCCGACCTCGAGGCGACCACCGTCCCAGCCGAGGGAGGCATACCCCTCCTCGGTGGCGGCTGCGAGGAGTTCCGCGGGAGTGAAGCGACCGCGCGAGAGAGTGCGCAGGCGTTCGCCACCCTCGAGTCGCTGGATCTCCGCGAAGGGGTCGAGCAGCACGTGCTGGTCCGAGCCGAGGCACAGCCGAGCGCCAGCGTCGTGCAGCTCGCGTGCCGGGCCGATGCCGTCACCGAGGTCGGCCTCGGTGCTCGGGCAGAAGGCCGCGAAAGCCCCACCCCCACCGAGCGCCGCGACGTCCTCGTCGGTCAGGTGCGTGGCGTGCACCGCGGTGAAGCGACCGTCCACGATCCCGCTGCGGCGCAACAGCTCCACGGGCGTGCAGCCGTGCGCGGCGCGGGTCGCCTCGACCTCGCCGACCTGCTCGCTGACGTGGGCGTGCAGCACCTCGATGCTGCAGCCGTCCAGGGTCGCTCTGACGCGGGCCAGCTCCGCCTCCGGCACCGCCCGCACCGAGTGCACGGCGGCGCCGGTCCGCGCGAGCGG
>CAYLUX010000102.1:0-7820 GCA_964386935.1 uncultured Janibacter sp. | reverse complement strand
AGCGAGATCGCGGGCGCACCGGCGGCGTTGTGCAGCGGGGTGAAGCCGACGTAGTCGACGACCCGCTCGAAGTGGGTCTCGAAGTCCACGTCGGCCCCGAGGTAGCCGATCCTCGGGGTGGTGTGGGTCAGCACCGGGGTGAGGACGACGTCCACCGGCCCGAATGCCTTGTCGTAGGCGTACCCAGTGGCCGCCAGCCGCGCCATCGTCAGCGGCGCCCGGTGCATCCGTCGGGGGAAGCGGCCGGCCAGCCCGAGGGTGAAGGGGTCCAGCCGTGAGCGGTCGAAGCCCTTGCCGTACATGGCGCGACCACCCCGGACGATCGCGAAGGAGAGCAGCGACCAGTAGTCCTCGAAGTCGGTCTTGAAGAAGTCCGGCACCGGTGGGTTGTGGTCGATCACGTCGTGGCCGAGCGAGCCGAGCAGCGTCGCGGTGGCGCGCACGGCGGCCGCGGTCGCCTCGTCGGTGGCGGGCGCGAGCGGCGAGTCGACGAGCAGCCCGACCCGCAGCCGGTCGCCGGGACCTTCGACGTGCCCGATCCGCGGCCACCGCTTGGTGGGGTGGCGCTCTTCCACCGCGGCGACGAAACCCGCGGTGTCCCGCACGGTCCGGCTGAGCACGCCGTCGACGACGATCGGCACCGGCATCGAGTGGTTGGAGTCGTTGGGGTAGCGCCCACGGGTGGCCTTCAGCCCGACGAGACCGCAGGCGGCCGCGGGGATGCGGATCGATCCGCCACCGTCGTTGCCGTGCCCGATCGGCAGGGCGCCGGAGGCCACGAGCGCAGCCGTCCCGCCGGAGGAACCACCGGCGGAGTAGCGGGTGTCCCACGGGTTGCGGGTGGCCCGGCCCCGCGTCCGCTCGGTCGACGCGGTCCAGCCGAAGGGCGGCAGGTTGGTGTTGCCGACGGGCACGAGCCCGGTCTCGAGGAACTGCTTGACGAAGGGCCCGTCCTCGATGACCTGGTGGACCGGCATGGCGTCCGAGCCCATGGTCATCGGATGCCCGGCGGCGTGCACGTTGTCCTTCAGGACGCTCGGCACCCCGGCGAAGGGGGCCTGCCCCACCCGGTCCACGGCCGCGGCCCGGCGGCGCGCCCGCGCGTAGTCGTCGTGGGCGAGTGCGCCGAGCTCGGTGTCCACCCGCTCGACCCGGGCGATCGCGGCCTCCATCGCCTCGGCGGCACTGATCTCGCCGGCACGGATGGCGGCGGCGACGCCGGTGGCGTCGAGGCGGCCGAGGGCGTCGTCGACGAAGGCGGAGACTCGGCTCCCTTCGTGCTCCTCGGTGGGCTGCTCGTACGGTGCCGGGTTCGTGCTGCTCATGGCCCCGATGTTACTGACGGGTCGCGGGGCCGGTGGTGCGGTCTCGGAGTCCGGCGGGGGATGATCGTGGGCATGTCGGACGCAGCCGTGCTCGAGCGCGGCTCGCGACGCGGCCTGCTCACGCTCGCCGCGGTCACCCTCGGCTCCGGCATCGCCCTGCTGGACCAGAGCATCGTCGGGATCGCGCTGCCGAGCATCGGTCGCGACCTGGACGCGGATCTCGCCGGGCTGCAGTGGGTCACCAACGGCTACGTGCTCACCCTCGCCTCCTTCATCCTCGTCGGCGGGGGGCTCGGCGACCGCTACGGACGGCGCCGGGTCTACCTCGTCGGGATGGTGTGGTTCGCCCTCGCCTCGCTCGCGTGCGCCCTCTCCCGGGACATCGGGTGGCTCGTCCTCGCGCGTGTCCTGCAGGGTTGCGGCGCAGCGCTGCTCACGCCCGGAGCCCTGGCGATCATCCAGGGCTCCTTCCACCCACGCGATCGGCCGTGGGCGATCGGCACCTGGGCCGGCGTCTCCGGGGTCGCGACCGCGGCCGGCCCCTTCATCGGCGGCTGGATCCTCGAGCACCTCACGTGGCACTGGATCTTCGCGGTCAACGTCCCGCTGTGCGCAGCCGTCGTCGCGATCGCCCTCGCCGTGGTCCCCGAGAGCCGCGACGAGGTCTCGCAGGGGCGCTTCGACTACGCGGGTGCGGGCACGACCGCGATCATCCTCGGGGCGCTGACCTGGCTGCTGACGACGGGCCCGGACGCGACCGGACCGGCCGCTGCCGCCGTCGGGCTCGTCGCGGTGGTCGCGAGCATCGCCTTCGTGCTCGTCGAGCGGCGCGCCGCCCGGCCGCTCGTGCCCTTCTGGCTCTTCGGCTCCCGCGTCTTCTCGGCGGCGAACCTGATGACCTTCCTCGTCTACGGGGCGCTCGGATCGCTGATGTTCATCATCGTCATCCAGCTGCAGACCTCGTCCGGCTGGTCACCTCTCGCCTCGGGCCTGGCGACCCTCCCGGTGACGATCCTCCTGCTGCTGCTCTCGCCGAAGGTGTCCGAGCTCGCGGCACGCACCGGCCCCCGGCTGCCGATGAGCCTCGGCCCGATGGTCTGCGCCGCAGGCGTGCTCGTCCTCTCACGGGTGGGCCCGGGGACGGAGTGGCCGCTCGTCGGGCTCGGCATGACCGTCTTCGCGCTGGGGCTGGTCACCCTCGTCTCCCCGCTGACCACCGCGGTGCTCGCCGCCGCACCGGACCGGATGGCGGGCGCGGCCAGCGGGATCAACAACGCGCTCGCCCGGACCGGCACCCTCCTCGCGGTGGCGGCCATTCCCCCCTTCGTCGGCCTCTCCGGCGACGACTACCGGGAGGCGGCGGCGCTGACCGACGGCTACCGGCTGGCGGCCTTCGTCATCGCCGGGCTGCTCGTCGCGGGCGGCACGGTGAGCTGGTTCGGGCTGCGCGGCGCACGCGTGGCCCCGGACGCCTAGACCTCGGTGCGGGAGAAGCTGTCGAAGGACCGGCTCGCGGTCGGCCCGCGCTGACCCTGGTAGTGCGAGCCATACTCCTTGCTGCCGTAGGGGTGCTCAGCCGGGCTGGAGAGGCGGAAGAAGCACAGCTGCCCGACCTTCATGCCCGGCCAGAGGCGGATCGGCAGGGTCGCGACGTTGCTCAGCTCAAGGGTGACGTGACCGGAGAACCCGGGGTCGACGAAGCCGGCCGTCGCGTGGGTGAGCAGCCCCAGCCGGCCGAGCGAGGACTTGCCCTCGACGCGGGCGGCCAGGTCGTTGGGCAACGTGATCGTCTCCAGGGTCGAGCCGAGCACGAACTCCCCCGGGTGGAGCACGAAGCCTTCGGCCGGGTCGACCTCGATGAGCCGGGTCAGCTCCGGCTGGTCCTCCGCCGGGTCGATGACGGGGTACTTGTGGTTGTCGAAGAGGCGGAACCACTTGTCCATCCGCACGTCGATGCTGCTGGGCTGCACCATCGCCGGGTCCCAGGGGTCGAGCACGACCCGCCCGGCATCGATCTCGGCGCGGATGTCCCGGTCGGAGAGGAGCATGCCCCGACCCTAGCGTCGCCGGAACGCCTTGGTGGTGGTCGTGGCCAGAGCGCCCGGTCTACACCCTCCCGTGATGCCGGGCGCGGGCCTTCGGGTGCGCTGCCAACCACGCCTCGAAGGCCTCGGCGCTGGTCCGGGCCGGCGTGTAGCCGAAGACCTCCCGAAGGCGAGTGTTGTCGAGCACGGGCCGATGTTTCAGGAAGCGGGTCTGCTCCGGCCCGTACCGGCTGACGCCAAGAGCCGTCCCCACCGCCAGCACCGCCCTCAGCAGTGGGTCGGGCAACCACAGGACGGCCTTCCCGAGCCGCTCTGCGATCTCGGTGATCGGCAGGGCCCCGTCGCCGGCGACGTTGAAGGTGCCAGTCACCTCCCCGACGACGGCCCGCTGCATGATCGCCACGACGTCCTCTTCCCAGATGAAGACGAAGGGGGACTCCGCACCGCGGATGCCGAGCAGCCGCTTCTTGAAGAACAAGGCCGTGATCTGGTTGTCGACGCGCTCGCCGAGGATCGTGCCGATGCGCAGCACCACCTGCTCCAGGTCAGAGTGCTCGCGACGCGCGTCGGCCAGCAGCTGCTCGACCTGCGCCTTGTGATCGGAGTAGGCGAACTCGACGCTGCCGCGCACCGGCTGGTCCTCGGTGATCCACTCCGGGTTGTCCGGGTGGTACCCGTAGGCGGCGCCCGAGGACGAGACGACGAGGCGCCCGACCCCCGCGGCCACGCATCCGGCGATGACGTTGCGGGTGCCGTCGACGTCCACGCGGCGTTCGGCCTCCCGGTCCGAGTCCTTGCCCGGCGTGACGATGGCGGCCAGATGGACCACCGCTTCGGGACGGTGCTCGGTGAGCAGGGCCCGCACGCCGTCCGCGTCGGTGACGTCGAGCGTCACCGAGGCGACGCCGGTGGTCGTCACCGGGCGCAGGTCGGCGCTGATGACCGTGTGGCCGGCGGCTTCCAGGCCGGCCCCGACCGAGGTACCGAGGAACCCGCTGCCCCCGGTGATGAGGACCTTCATGCGACCACCTCGGCCACCGGGTCCGTCGTGCGCAGTCGCCAGAGCGAGGCCACCGTCAGGCCGGCGATGATGTCCCATATCCCCCACCAGGCCGCCACCAGCGCCATGCCGCCGAGGCCGTCGAAGTAGGCGAAGACGAGCAGCAGTCCCAGGCCGGCGTTGCGGATGCCGACCTCGAATGTCATGGCCTTGGTGCTGGACGGGGGCAGCCGGGTCGCCCGGGCGATGCCGTACCCGATCAGCAGGGCGAGCGCGTCGTGGAGGAAGACCGCGACGAGGACCACCCCGATGTAGGCAGTGAAGATGGCCCAGTTGTTCATCACGCCGACGACGATCACGGCGGCGAGGGCAAGGAAGGACACCGGTCCGATGATGCGATGGCCGACTCGGGCCACCCGCGGCCACACCTTCGCGATGGTGATCCCGAGGACGAAGGGGACGCCGATGACGAAGGCGATCTCGGCGAGCATGTCGATCGCGGACAGCTCGATCGTCTCGAGGACAGCCTTCCCGGTGGGGTGCAGGCCGCCCCAGAAGGCCACGTTGAGCGGCATCAGCACGATGGCCAGGACATTGCCGACCGCCGTCATCGACACCGAGAGCGCGACGTCCCCACCGGCACGGTGGGTGAGGATGTTGGAGACGTTGCCGGGTGGGCAGCAAGCGACGAGGATCATGCCGAGGGCAACGGAGCCCCGCACGTCCAGGAGCAGCGTCAGCACGAAGGTCAGTGCCGGGAGGAAGAGGAACTGGGCCACCACACCGATCGCGATGACCACGGGTCGCTTGATCGCGGCGGTGAAGTCCTCCACCCGGGTGTCGAGCGCGATCCCGAAGAGGATGGCCCCGATGACGATCTTCAGGGTCGTCAGCGAGCCGGCGTCGAAGTCGATCCTGATCGAGTCGACGTCGCCCGCCATCGGCAGCAGCTGGAGCATCACGACCCCAGCCCGCTGATGGCGCCGCGCACCGCGCCGCGGTAGGCGTCCTTGTTGACGTAGTAGGCCATCCGGTCGAGACCGAGGTAGGCGTATCCCCCGGAGAGGTCCGGGTTGGGTCCGGCGACGCTCGCGGCGAATGCGCGAGCCCGCTCCGGAGCGTCGGTGCGGGCGCGGATGAGCCGGGCAACCAGCTCGGCCTGCTCGTAGCGGCCCTGCCAGCCGATCCCGGAGGCCTCGACCATGCCGACGACGAAGAGGTTCGGGTCTCGGCGGCTGAAGATGTTGAGGTACAGGTCTGGCGCGGGGCCCTCCCAGTCGAGCAGCCTGCGATCGAGGAACGGGTAGTGCAGGACGTACCCGGTGGCCAGCAACACCAAGTCGTACGGCTCACGGCGGCCGTCCCGGAACAGCACAGAGCCGCCGTCGAAGGCTTCGACGTCGGCCATCACCCGCAGGTCCCCGTGCCCGAGGTGGTGCAGCACCAAGGTGTTGACGACGGGGTGCGACTCGTAGAGCCGGTGGTCCGGCTCGGGGAAGCCCAGTCGTACCGGGTCGCCGGTGAAGATCCTCAGCAGTCGGGAGTCGATGGCCTGCTTGATCCGCGGGGGCAGTGGCTTGCCCTGATTGAGGGTGTCCGACGGTCGTCCGAACATGTACTTCGGCACGAAGTGGTAGCCGCGGCGCACGCTGATGTCGACGGAAGCTGCGTGGTGCACCGCATCGACGGCGATGTCGCAGCCGGAGTTCCCCGCACCGACGATCAGCACCCGCTTGCCGGCGAAAACGGTCGCGGACCGGTAGGCGCTCGAGTGGATGACCTCACCGTCGAGGTGCCCGGCGAAAGACGGGATGTTGGGCTCGCTGAGGGTGCCGTTGGCGACGACGACCCCCGCGTGCCGGTGGGTCACGCCATCGGCCGTCACCTCCCAGGTCCCGTCCCCGGCCGGGCGGGCCGCCGTGACCTCGGCGCCGAAGGCATACCCGTCCCGCAGGTTGAACTGGTGGGCGAAGTCGTCGAAGTAGCGCTTGAGGTCACGGTGCGAGGGGTAGTCGGCCACCGAGGAGTGCATGGGGAACTCGGTGAACTCGGTCGTGGTCCGAGAGGAGATCAGGTGCGCGGACTCGTACACCGTCGAGCGGGGCGCGTCGATGTCCCACAGGCCACCGACGTCGTCAGCCACCTCGTAGCCCTGCCACGGGATACCGAAACGTTGCAGGTTGCGGGCGGCAGCCAGACCGGAGGGGCCAGCTCCGATCACGGCGTACGAGAGGTCAGTCACACGCCCAGTATGGACAGGCGACTCCGCCCACGGGGCCGACGACGGTGTCGTCACACAAGCTCTTGACCGACCGGTCAAACAAGGACGATACTGGAGCTGCACGATCCGCCTCAGGCGCGACGGATCCCAACCCATGAAGGTGGGATGCTGAGATGCAAAAGTGGACTCGATGGCAGGACTGGGTGGCGTTGATCGCCGGGGTGGTCGCACTCCTGTCGCCCCTGGTCACCGAAACAAGCACGACGGCGACGTGGACGATGGTCGTCCTGGGCGCACTGACCGCGCTCGCCTCGCTCTACTCCCTGGGGATGCCCGGTGAGCGGGACTCCATGTCCGAGGGCACGCACGTCGTCCTCGGCGTGCTGCTCTTCATCGCCCCGTGGGTGATGGGCTTCGCGAACCTCGGCGGTCTGGCGTGGACGGCATGGGTCACCGGAGTGGTGGCCTTCGTGGTCGGCATCTGGGCACTGCCCCAGATCAGCCACACCCACCACGCGGCGCCTTCCCACTGAGGGCAGCGCGGTGAACACCTCGGCCTCGCGTCGTGAACGCATCCTCGACGCGGCCGAGGAGCGGTTCGCCGGTGACGGTTTCGCCGCCACCGGCACCACCGCGATCGCGGACCAGGCCCGTGTCCCCAAGGGCCTGGTCTTCTACTACTTTCCCCGCAAGATCGACATCCTGCGGGCGCTGCTGCAGGAACGGATGCCGTCAGCCCCGCTGTGCGAGCCGGCAGAGGTCGTCCGCCCCGGAGACCCCGTCGCCTCCCTCGTCGGTCTGGCGAGGCGGCTCGGTCTCGGCGATCACGAGTCGGTCGTGCTGCGCACCATCATCTTCCGCGAGTCCGGCACACACCCCGAGGTCCGCGAGCGCCTCCGCGTACTGCGCGAGAGCATCCTCGAGCTCACCGAGTCGGTGCTCGAGGCCGCTGTCGAACACGTCGTCGACCCCGTGCTGCGCCGGCAGGCCGCCCAGACCTTCGTCTCGGTGGTCATGGACGAGGCGAACGCGCGCCGCTACGACGGCGCCGTCCCCGACGTCACCGGCACCGCCCGGGTCATCGGTGCCGCGCTCGCGCCACCCCGGTAGGCCGCCCCTGCCACACGGGTGGAGGTTCGAGCGCTCGAATGGACGAGCGCTCGAAACTCCACCCGCCGGGCGAGAGCGGAGGGGGTCCGCCCCCCCTCAGGAGGCGCTCGAGCATGCCG
>CAYLUX010000101.1:0-8440 GCA_964386935.1 uncultured Janibacter sp. | reverse complement strand
GGGGCGCTTCGGAGTGGTCAGCGGGTGCTGCTTCGAGCATCCGCATGGCTGTGCGCAGATCATCGAGGTTGTTCTGCAGGGTACTCACTTGGGTACGCAGATGCTCAACCTCACGTTGCTCACTGAGTAATTTCTGCTCAAGATCGTGGAGGGCTGTGTCCTGCGACGATACTCTTTGACCATAGTCATGACTATGGTCATTTTTGGCGTGAGTAGGGTCGTTGACTAACCCTTGCTCATGGTCAGGTGGAGAGGGCTTGCCGGGCTTGAGGCCGGCGGCGATGAGGTCTGTGATCGGGATCGACCAGGCGCCTCGAGCACCTTGGGCCGCATTGGGAAGTGAACCGTCTTTGAGCCGGCGGCGGATCGTGGCTGGGGAGACTCCACACTCACGCGCAGCCTGCTGGACTCCCCAGGAGGGACGCTCAGCCACTTCTACTTAGTACCTTCGCTGTCAGAGTGCGGCCGGTTGGTGATGGGAGCCTGGTCGTAGGCCAGTCCTGGCTTGCATGTGTCATTGTTCGGTTTGCTCCTTTCGGAGCGCGTTGTGAACAGTGCCGACAGAACAGCCGACTTCGGCAGCAATCGCACGCATCGACAACCCTGTCTCACGCAGCTCGCGAATCCGCTTACGCCGCTGCTGGGCTTCGCTGAGATAGTCTTCTCGTGGCTTGGCCATATAGCTTCGGATAGTTCGATCGGTTACCCCAAGCCGGGCTGCTAGTTCGCGCGCAGTTCCCTTGCGCTGGCCAGGCTTCAGCGCAGTCATTATTCGCCCACCTCCAACATCGCTGCACGTGCCAATGCTTTCTCACGACGAGCGGCGCCAGAGCGGCGGCCACGTTCTCTTTGGGTGTCTGAGAATCGACGGGTGTAAGCCTCGGGGCCGTCTGCCCACATGCGGGATTGGGTGATGATCCATCGGCTGATCGACCGGGCGATATCCTCAGTTTCTCGGATGGGCAGCGGTTCGCAGAACTCACCATTCAGCTGATGCGCTTTGAGGCTGATCGCGTCGATGAGGCCGGAGGGGTCGCCCCAGTGGTGGCGGATTTCTCGGTAGGCCCAGGTACGGGCGGTTTCGAAGAGGGTGCAGTTGCGACCGAGCCCCACGGGCTTCTTGCGCTTGGTGCGCTGCCAGGAGTCCGGCGGCATGAAATCCGCGACGGTGAGATGCTCTGTGAGCTCATCGAGGCTGTAGAAGTGATCTGTCAGCCATGAAGCCTCCCACTGCTCGTGGGTGGGGTTCTTCGTCATCAGCCCGGAATAGCCCTTGTCACCGTCGACAGAGCGGCGTAGCCCTTCGGTGACAGCAGTCGCGTATGCGAGGGGTTTGCGCCTGGCGTACTCGGTGCGGGTGACTGGCTCTGCGAGTGCCCATACGGCGTGCGCGTGGCCGTTGGCGGGGTTCTCGACCACGGCATTAGGTTGCCACTCGCGCCGGTTCCACATCGCGCGCATGAGTGCGTCGGGGTGGTCGATGTCGACCACGAGGAGATTCGACATTGCCTGCGGGTTGGCCTCGATATAGCGCAGCCCCAAGGCGTTGTGGCGGCTGGTGCGATAGATGCCGTGGAGCAGATCGTCAGAGGCCAGGGGCCACAGCGGCAGCCACATCTGCCCCCAGGTTTCCGTGCTCGCTGTGCTCATGGTCTCCACGCTCCCACGAGAAGCCTGTTCAAGGTCGGATTTCACTCGGCGTGTTCAAGGTAGGAATTGAACCAAGTCAGATGGTTCCGGCGGAGAGGTTTGTCTGTCCGAGCGAAGCGAGGTCCGCTACGGCGGTTGCTGGGACTAGGCAATCGCTCGAAATCTGGCCCTGCTGGAATCCTTCCTTCATGTATGAAAGGCCACCACGCGCAGGGTGCCACAGCGGGACTGCGCAGAAACGGTCACCCCGCCAGAGAACCCAACCACACGGCTGGCCAACCAGTTCTCATTCATGCCGAGCGTTGGCCTGCTGGGCTGGTGACGGTCTCGAACAAGTCAAGGACCGGGGCGACGCGGTCGGGCGGGCCGAAGGCGAGGATTGTGACGACGAAGATGGTCACGATAGCTGCAGACACATGGGCGGGGATTTTATCCAAGGAATCCTCCTGATAGTCGATCGGGCGGTGAGCTTGAGACGGATGTTGTGGTCGTTCGAACATCCTCTGTCTTTCATCATGCGGAGGGCGTCCGATGCTCTGATTCGAGCCTGTCATGTGGCAGGGGCATCCTCTCTGAGGGCAGCTCTGTTGCCAGTGTCGGTACGGACTTTCGACTGGACTCTCGATTGCTGGCTATTCGGAGTCGATGCCAGTGTAAAAATATGGTAACTTGGTAACAGGTAACAATAGTTACTAATGTTTCCTGACGAGAGGATTTCGCCATGACTGACCAGCAGACTCCTGAGGCTCGAGCTGAAGCAGCTGCCCGCGACTTGGCTGACACTGGCCGCGCCGTGACCGCGCGGGCGATTCGCGAGGCCGCGAGGGTGCGCATGGCCATAGCCTCGGCCGCGGCAAAAGCGTGGAACGAGGCCACGGCCGATGATGAGGGGGAGGTCATCCCTGAGGTCCCCGAGGACGTACAGGGCCGACTGGCCGCGATCTGGGCCGACGCCTACCGTGCAGCCCTGGCTGCTGTCACTCCGGAGCGCGACAAGCTCGCTGCTGAGGCCGAACAGCTGCGCGGAGAGGTCGACGGGCTGACGAGTGACGTCGAGGCCGTCGAAGCAGAACGCGACGCCGCCGCCGCTCGCGCCGAGGAGGCCGAGGCATCCCTCGCGGCCGCCGAGACTGCGCAGGCCGAGGCGACGGCCTCGACGGCGCGAGCAGAAGACCGCGCGACGGCTGCCGAGGCTGAGCGGGATCGGCTGGCCGGGCAGATGAATCAGCTCATCCAGCGCATCCCGGAAACGAAGAGCTGAGTCTCGTTCGGCCGTGGCCCTTGGGGTCCGGTTTCGCGCTGCGCAAGCGAAACCGCATCCGCCGCTCGCAGGCTCGGGACGGATGCACACATGGTGGGCGGGCGTGGCTCTATCCTCCTGCGTCGGACACGCCCGCCCACCATGTGTGCCCCTGCTCATCGTGCGCGATTTTTCCTCCGCTGTCGGACGCACGATGAGCGATGCAAGGTATGATTGTGTGTAACACGAAAGGGGCGCACCGCTCGTACCTCGCTGCCCCTTTCGTGTTACACACAATCCCCTTGCCCTGCCGGGGGCTGACGGCGATCGCGTAGGCCGCGACCACCGTTCTGGCTCCCGCGCTGGGCGCGTGATCCAGGAGGCTCGTATGACTCGCCCGTTCGCCTCGGACCCGCCGGAGCGGGTCGAGGCTCACCCGGTGCTGGGGCAGCAGTGGGCACCGCTGCCGGCCCCGCCGACTGTCCCACCCGAGGTGCCGGCGGAACCGCCGGCTGTTGGTCGCCGGCGGCCGACTGGAAGACCGCCGGCGGGGGAGGCCAAGCGCACTAGGCGAGTGAATCTGGCGTTGAGTGAAGACGAATACACGCGGTGGTCGACGGCTGCCGGTGACCGGCAGCTTGCGACCTGGGCGCGGTCAGTCGTGGCCGGGCATCTGGCAGCTGAGAAGGATCGGCCGGGAGTGGCCGAGGAAGTCGCGAAGGTGCGCACGGCCATGACCCGCCTGGGTGGCAATATCAACCAGATCGCCCGAGCACTCAACGCCGAGACCCGTGGTGGCCCGGCGGTCGACCGCGATGCGGTGGCCGAGGATCTGGCCCGGCTTCGAGCCGGACAGGACGAGGTACGCGAGCTGCTGCGCAGGTTGGTGTCGGGGCGATGATTGCCAAGATCACGCGAGGCTCACGCGCCGGAGACATCGGAGCGTATCTGCACGGGCCGGGCAAGGCCAACGAGCACGTCTACTACGACGCGATGGGGCAGCAGCATTCCGGCGGCCAAGTCATCGGGTCGAACATCGGTGCCGAAGGCCAAACGGACCCGGCCAGATGGGTTCCCGAGCTGAGGGCTGCACAGCAGACGCGGCCGGAGATCACCAAGAGCATCTGGCAAGCATCGCTGCGCAACACCGCCAATGACCGGGTGCTGTCGAACGATGAGTGGGCCGAGGTTGCGCAGTCGTTTGCAGAGAAGATGGGCGTTGAGAACCATCCGTGGGTGGCTGTGCGCCACGGTGCCGATCACGTGCACATCGTGGTCTCTCGGGTCGACTACGAGGGCAACGTGTGGCACGGCCGCAACGACCGCAGACAGGCACAGACAGCGTGCCAGCAGCTCGAACGCACACATGGTCTCGAGGTCGCTGCCCGCCGGAGGACAGGGCCGAAGCAGACCGTGACACAGGCACGAACCGACCACCGGAGGAAAGCAGCTTTGAGTACCTTGCGCAGACATACTGCAGAGAAGCTTCGAGCACGACCTCCACGTCAGGACGAGTCACGGTCGAGGCCGCCGGAGCGAACTCGGGAGGAACAACAGAAGGCCGTGCGTGAGGCTGTGGCGAAGAAGCTCGCAGCCAGGAAAGAGCAATCAGCCGCAGCACGTTCGAAGCCGGAGATCGTGCCTGATCAGAGGCCGCGACCGGGACGCGGCCCGAGACTCTGATGAGAAAGAAGACGAGAGACATGGATCGAATCAGGTTCAGAGACATTAAGCCCTATTGCGTAGTGGCGAGCCTCGACGACCTTTGCGGGCCGGAGAGCGGAGTGATTCATCTGCCTCATTGGGTGCGCTGGCAAGACGACAAGGACGTTGATATTTCCGATCTCGGCGGCGCTCGAATGGCCTATCAGGCGCTCTTGGCCGAAGGCGATGAGACGGTGCAGGCACAGCTGCTTAACCGTCGTGTGCTGCAGTGCGTATGGCCGCAGCTGCACTTAGACCAGCGGGTCAGAGATCTCTGGGAAGGCCGCTTTCCAGAACTCGCCTCTGCTGAAAGTTCTTCTCATCCGCAGTAATGCAAGAGGTGTGAAAGCTCGTAGGTGAGTCAGCACCGTGTGCTGTACTTGAAATGACGTTGACCGATCAGGAGTTGCTATGTGGATCCTCGGACTGGTCCTTGTCGGTGTGGCCGGTAGCTTGCTCGTCATGCTCATCAAAGGCGGTCTGAAGCTTGTTTTCAGCGTTTTCGGCATCATCACTGACGCAGTGATTGAAGCTCTAGGCCTAGTGCTCTCTGGCGTGATCTGGGCACTGGCTGGGATCACGATTGGGGTGATTCTCGCCGTCAAATTCCTTTACAAGAAGATCACCACGAAGCCCACGGACGTCGACGATTTCACGACGTGGCAGTGGATGAAAGACGCGGAGCTACCGCAAGACTGACCGACATGTTGAAGGGAGACCGACTATGAGCGGGATCGACAACGGTGAAGAAAAAATCGAACGCGTCACGAGCAACGTCGCCACCGAAGGCACCCGTGTAGCTATCACGTTCGTAGCGAGCCGGGTGGGGAAGCTGACTCAGGCGATGGTGTCGAAGGGGCTGCACATGGGTGTGAGCAGCTTGCAGTGGGCAGCCGCAGCAGTCACCAAACCCGGTGGCGAAGTCAGCATGAAAGAGCTGGCCGAGCTGCCCAGCCAGATCGGCCGGGAAGTCGTTTCCCTCGACGACAAGGACGTGATGCGCGTGCTTGAGAAGAACCTCAAAATCAATGGTGTCCACTACGCCATCGAGCGCGAAAAGATCGACGGGAAGATCCAACACACCCTGCACGTGCGAGGCGATGATGCCAAGGTCGTCGAGCACTCGTTGGAGCATGCGGCCGAGGCTATCGACGCGAAGCGCGAGCACACACAAGAGAGGCAGGTAGCGAGGCAACCAGAGCGCACCGTTGACGCCGAGGCACCCAAGCAACAACCCTCGCTGCCGAAGACCGACGAAGACGTGAAGTCGAAGAAGCCGAGCCTTGCGGACGGGAGAAAACGGACTAAGGCAGAAACGGCGAAGTTCCAGAAGGAGCTGCGAGCGAAGGTCAATGCGCGTGCGGCCAAGATCAAGGCCGAGGCCCCGAAGACGGTGCCGAAGGCGAATCTCAAGATCCCTGTACCTGGTTTGAAACTGTGACTGAGCAGCACCGGATAACGGCATGAATGAGAACTGGTTGGCCAGCCGTGTGGTTGGGTTCTCTGGCGGGGTGACCGTTTCTGCGTACCAGCCGTGTGCTGCCCTGCGCGTGGTGCCGTGTTCGTAGCGAATGAGCGAGGAACTACTGATCGTCCAGCAGCTGTCTAAGCGCCTCGCGCTCTGCTGAATTCAGAGTGCTCAGCAGCTCGTCTGCACGTTCTTGTGCCTTGCTTTTTGTAGTTCCCGGCTGAAGGTGTGTGAGTGTGTACACCCGTCGTGGAGTCGTTCGGCGAAGTGCGGATGACGCGACTTTTTCCATCGTCACGATCCCACGTTCTAGGAGTTCGTTGAGTCCTTGTCGTCTGAATGATGCGGTGACGCCATATCTTGAGCGTGCATGATTGTCTGTGAACCACCACGGCCGTCGCTCACCACGCGATTCCGCCAGGAGAATTAACCACATCACCATCGCCGGTGTCGTGATGTCGGAAACATGCTGGCGCTGCCAGAACTGCATGGGTACACGAAAATAGACATTCTCGAGAGTGCTCTCACGTTCTTCAGTCAGTCTTACGGGATTTGTGTACGGGGCTCCACTGCCATCTTCCCGGAGCAGAACGGCAGTTAGGGCTTTCCCCTTTTCTCGTTGTTCTAGCTTGATGAATTTTCTTTGCTCGAGCTCATGCAGGGCTGTTCTAATGCGCCGGGCTCCGGCCTTTCGGGGGTCTGGAAGTCCTATGAACGATGCCCACACCCAAGCGTCGCGAGTGCTGTCATATGGTTCGTCGGCACATATAAGTATCAGCGAGAGGAGTAGCTTCAATCTGACTTGGCCGCCTGGTCCGCCGGTGCCGCTACGTTGCCTGACCAGACTCATGAGGGGAGTCGTAGACAAGTGGCCGTCAGGATTTGTCGTGTCGTCTACGACAAAATCTCTGCGTACTGGAGCGCCGAGCCTGCCGCGACTATTGCTTCCGCGCCTGCTCAGCAAGCCTCTCAGGACTCCGGAAACGGATGGTTGAGCTGCCACGAATAAATCCTGCAATCTACTTAACGAAGAAGCGAGCGACTGGTATCTCTCACTGGTATCTATCAACTGGTATCTATTGTACCGACTCGACTACGTAAGGGTCAAAATAATTATCTAGGTAAGTCAGTTGACATCGACTATGCGCCATATGGTACTCTCTAAACAGAGATTCGGACGCTCTCCTACTGGTAGGTGCGGCCCCCTGGGGCACGGTCTGCGCCGGGGAGGGTTCGATGATCGCTCTTGGGAGAGACTGCGATGCAAGCCGGCAGATGCGAGTTTCGACGGGGAGCCGCTGTGAGAACACGCCTGCCAAGCGTGATTCGAACAGGGTGAACCAGATCAAGAGGCTCCATTTCACGTGGCCGCCACGTAGACGAAGAAGACCTGCTGATGCAGGTCTTCTTCGTCATCTAAATGGCTTTTGCGTAGTCGTCTAACCGAACCCTGTGTACCTTCCGCTTGTTGAACGAGCGGACGGGGGAGAAGTATCCATCGATGCGGGTCTGCATGGTGCTTTCCACACAGGGACTATTGATTGCCGCATGGCAAGCACGGCAAGAGAGCGTCTGTACCGCTTGGTCATAGAGGGATGAAAGTTCGTCCCTCTCTTCTTCAGTGACATGTCGCCAACATGCTGGTCCCAGATCTTTGCCAGGCCAAGTCACCCGGCGAGTTTTGCAATCATTGCCACGGGGGCAATGAGCGTCAGCTTCAAAGGTCTTCTGCGATTCAGATCGTTGGTGTTTCGCTGCGTTTTCGTTTGCTTGGATGCGAAACGCACGGTCCTCGTCCGTAGATAAATCTGCTAAGTGCGCTAGTAGCTCAGGCGGAACAGGCGTTCGCCAATTGGCGCCATTTCTCGTTTCGGCTGGAACAGGTCCGTCGTTTTCAACGTACGAATATGCCCATTCCATTGCTTCCAATCCCTCCAACAGGATTTGAACTTCTACAGTCAGAGCATCGTCTAAAACTGCTGGTGGGTCTATGTCATGAGTGCTTTGGTCGTACTTCCAACGTGCTTCTTGTGCCTTGATGAGTGCACCAGCCAGATTCATGATGGACTGGGAGAACTCCAGGAACTGTTCATGCCCCAGACTCCTTTCGCGCGAAGTCGGCTGCCTACTGTCAACTGGGTTTGAACGATTCCGGCGGTTTGCTCGTCGACTCTTTTTCCCCATCTCCTCAATCTACAACTGTAAGTTGAAGGGGGACGCTCGTCTGTTCGTCGACTCAGCGGCACTTATTTTCGGCCGAACAGGCGGCCGAGAAAATTTGGTCGCGGTGGTGGTTCAGGCTTGGTCTCGGAAGATGATTCTGGTGTAGTTTCGGAGTGATCAGCGGGTGCTGCTTCGAGCATCCGCATGGCTGTGCG
>CAYLUX010000100.1:3807-8651 GCA_964386935.1 uncultured Janibacter sp. | reverse complement strand
TTCGTCATGAGCAACTCCTTCGCGAACCAGACGATCGCCCAGATCGAGCTCTTCGCCAAGGACGAGGAGTACGTCGACGAGGACGGCAAGCCGACCGTGACCACCCTCCCGAAGCACCTCGACGAGAAGGTCGCGCGGCTGCACCTCGAGGCGCTCGGCGTCGAGCTCACCGAGCTGACCAAGGGCCAGGCCGAGTACCTCGGCGTCGACGTGGCTGGTCCGTACAAGCCGGAGCACTACCGCTACTGAGCTGACGCGCGAAGGGGGCCGGTGGCCCCCTTCGCCGTGTCAAACTGTGCGGGACAACCCGGTGCCCGGACCGGTCGGAACGAAGGAAGGACAACGCGTGAAGGGTCGCGTGCTCGTCGTCGACGACGACCAGGCACTGGCGGAGATGTTGGGGATCGTGCTGCGCAAGGAGGGACTCGACGTCGCCCACGTGGCCGACGGGGCCCGGGCGCTGGACGCCTTCCACGAGGCGAAGCCGGATCTCGTGCTGCTCGACGTCATGCTGCCCGGGATGGACGGCATCGAGATCTGCCGCCTGCTCCGGCAGGAGTCCGGCGTCCCCATCGTCATGCTCACCGCCCGCACCGACACGGTCGACGTCGTGGTCGGGCTGGAGTCGGGGGCCGACGACTACATCGTCAAGCCCTTCAAGCCCCAGGAGCTCATCGCGCGGCTGCGGGCGCGGCTGCGGCGCGGCGAGGAGCCGGAGCCGGAGCGCCTCGCCATCGGCGACCTGACCATCGACGTCGCCGGCCACACCGTCAAGCGGGGCGACCGGACGCTCGGGCTGACGCCGCTGGAGTTCGACCTGCTGGTCGCGCTGGCGCGCAAGCCGTGGCAGGTCTTCAGCCGGGAGGTGCTCCTCGAGCAGGTGTGGGGCTACCGGCACGCCGGTGACACCCGGCTGGTCAACGTGCACGTGCAGCGGCTGCGGAGCAAGATCGAGCACGATCCGGAGAACCCGAAGATCGTCGTGACGGTCCGTGGGGTCGGGTACAAGGCCGGACAGGCCTGACGTGGGCGAGGCCGCCGGCCAGGGGGCCGCGCCCACCGCACAGCCCGAGGAGGGGACCGAGGGCTTCTTCGCTCGCTGGGTGCGTCGCTTCGTCGACCTCTGGCGGCGCTCGCTGCAGTTCCGCGTCGTCGCCAGCACCCTGATGCTCGGGCTGACGGTCGTCTCGATCATCAGCTTCACGCTCTACCGCTCGATCGCCGACGGGCTCGTCGAGGACCGCATCGACCGCTCCCAGGTCGAGGCGCGCCAGCTGGCCGACGACGTCGAGAGCACCCTGGAGGACTCGACGGCGGAGCCGGACTCCCTGCGGGGGACGGCTGCGGACGTGCTCAACCGCAGCCTCGGCACGCCCCAGGGCGGGGACTGGCGCTACGCGATCCTCTCCCGGAGCCTGAACAACAACCAGAACGCGGCCAACGAGTTCCCCGCCGTCGCCACGAATGCGGAGACCATCAAGGCGGTCCCGGGGCCGATGCGTGAGTCGGTCATGCGGGACCCGGACCACCAGCAGGTCACGACCATCGACTTCACCCGACCCACCGAGGGCGCCGGGTCGGAGGCCGCGGACGCCGGCGAGTCCGTCCCGGCCGTGCTCGTCGGGTCCCAGATCGACATCCCCCGCGCGGGCAAGTACGACCTGTACGTCATCTACCCGATGGACCAGGAGCAGCGCACCCTCTCGATCATCTCCCGATCGCTGATGCTCGGGGCGGCGTTCCTCATCGTGCTCGTCTCCGGGATCGCCTACATCGTCACGAGCACCGTCGTGACGCCGGTGCGCCGCGCCGCCTCGGCCGCCGAGCGACTCGCGGCGGGCCACCTGAACGAACGGATGTCGGCCCGCGGCCACGACGACCTCGCCCTGCTCGGCAAGTCCTTCAACGACATGGCCGACAACCTGCAGATGCAGATCCGCCAGCTCGAGGGGCTCTCCCGGGTCCAGCAACGCTTCGTCTCCGACGTCTCCCACGAGCTGCGCACCCCGCTCACGACGATCCGGATGGCCGCCGACGTGCTCCACGCATCGAAGGACGAGCTGGACCCGGTCACGAGGCGCTCCGCGGAGCTGCTGCACGACGAGCTGGACCGGTTCGAGGAGCTGCTCGCCGACCTGCTGGAGATCTCCCGCTACGACGCCGGTGCCGCGCTGCTCGAGCAGGACCCGATCGACGTGCACTCGATCATCGACCGCGTCGTCGAGTCGGCACAGTCCATCGCCGACGCCAGGGCCTGCGACGTCGTGGTCCACCGCGACCCCTCACTGGACACCGAGGCCGAGATCGATGCCCGACGGATCGAGCGGATCCTGCGCAACCTCGTCTTCAACGCCATCGAGCACAGCGAGGGCGAACCCGTGGACATCCACGTCGGCGCCGACGAGGACGCCGTCGCCGTCCTCGTCGAGGACCACGGGGTCGGGCTGAAGGCCGGTGAGGCCTCCCTCGTCTTCAACCGCTTCTGGCGCTCGGACCCGGCGCGGACCCGCACGACCGGGGGCTCCGGACTCGGACTGGCCATCGCCCTCGAGGACGCCCGGCTGCACCAGGGCTGGCTGCAGGCCTGGGGGCAGCCGGGGAAGGGGTCCCGCTTCCGCCTCACCGTGCCACGCGCCGCGGGCGGCACCCTGACGAGCTCGCCGCTGCCGCTCGCCCCGGGGGAGGACTCGTCCGCCGTGGAGGAACAGCCGTGACCTCCCCGCGGGGGATGCCCCGGCGGACGGCACTGGGCGTGCTCGTCACCGGTGCGCTGGCCGCCTGCGGGCTCAGCCCGGACCACACCATCCGCTCCGGCCTGGACGTCAACGCCCCCGTGGACAACCGCCTCGACGTCGTGCCCGTGCCGCCCCGGAGCGGCGACAGCCCGGAGGCGATCATCCGTGGCTTCCTCGAGGCGGGTGAGGCGAGCGGCTCCGGCCTCGACGTCGCCCGCGAGTTCCTCACCCGGGAGTGTGCCGAGGGCTGGAACCCCGACATCAACGAGACGATCGTCCACCCCTCCGAGCGGGAGGCGATCTCCATCACGGAGCAGAAGGGGAGGAAGGGCGCCTACGAGGTCTCGGTCCCGGTCATCGCCCGGATCGACCAGGACGCGCGCTACCTAGTGGCCGAGACCACGGACGCGGCCGGCTTCGAGTTCGGCCTGACGAAGGTGGACGGCGAGTGGCGCATCGAGCGGATGCAGACCTCCTTCGGCCGGGTGCTGTCCACCCGCTCCACGGGGCGGGTCTACCGGCAGTACAACGTGCACTACCCGGCAAACGCCTCCAACGTGCTCGTCCCGGACCAGCGCTGGGTCATGGAGGGCCAGCAGGCCACCCGGCTCGCCCAGGTCCAGCTCGGCGAGGTCCCGGACTACCTCGACGAGGCGGTGGCGCCGAGCACGGGGGCGGAGCTGGCGTTGGAGTCGGTCCCCGTCATGGAGGGCGTCGCCCGGGTGGACCTGCGTGCCGCGAGCGTCCCCAGCGACTCCGACGAGCGCGAGCGGCTCGTCGCCCAGCTCGTCGCGACCCTGATGCAGATCCCGGACGTCTCGGAGGTGGCCCTCACCCTCGACGGGGCACCCCTCACCCTGCCCGGCCTGGAGGACCCCCTCACCTCCCCGGAGCAGCTGGACTACGTCAGCCCGACCGGCCTGCAGGAGCCCCTCGTCCTCGGCCGGACGAAGGACCGCCTCGTCAAGGTCTCGGAGGCGCTGGCGGCCCTGACGAAGCGGGAGCTGCGCTCGGCCCGGACCCGCTTCCGGGTTGCGAAGAAGTGGTCCCGCCTCGCCCTTCGCTCTGATGGCAGCGAGGTCGCCGGCGTCACGAACAAGGGCTTCGAGCTCGTGCGGTGGCGCTCCTCCGGGAAGAGCCAGCCGATCACCGTCCCCTCCTTCGCCGCGAACCTCACCCGCCCCTGCTACGACAACGGCAGCGTGCTCTGGGTCGGCGGGGTCGGGCTGGGCAGCGAGGTCGGCCATCGCCTCTTCCACATCAACACCCGCGCCGACCTGGACGACGTCGAGGGCTCCGGCCCGCGACACGTCCCGACGCCGTGGCTGGAGGCCAGCTACATCGTGGCGGCGGTGGTCTCCGCGGACGGCAGTCGGATCGCGGTGATCTCCGAGGTCTACCCCGGGCAGGGGAGCGACCTGTGGGTCAGTGGCATCGTGCGCGAGTCCAACGGGCTGCCCAAGGGCACGTCTCCGGACGCGGTGCAGGCCGGCGCCGACCTCATCGAGATGCTCGACGTGGTCTGGGTCGAGCCGACGACCCTGGCCGTCATCGGCCGCCACGACAAGCAGGAGTTCATGACGCCCTTCCTCGTCGGGGTCAACGGCGAGGTGACGCCCCTCAGCTGGCCGCCGCTCGGGGCCGCCGGGAAGAAGAAGGACTCCGAGGCGGTGTCGGTGACCACGACCGACGGCGCCGACGCGATCATCGTCACCTCCGCCGACGGCCGGCTCTGGCAGCGGCTGGGGGACACCGGGTGGACCGAGGTCGAGCTCATCTCCGATGTCGTGACCGCCGGGGTCTGAGTCTCCACAACCCCTCGCCGCGGGAGCGGCCCGTCCACCGGCACGGCGGTCCGGTGGACTCGCCCGGCGTCCCGGACAGGATGGCCCGCATGCCCCCTCTGCTCGGAGCCCTCGCCGCCGGACTGGACCTCGTGCTGCCCCGCACCTGCGCCGGGTGCGACCGGCCGGGTGCCGTCATCTGTCCCGACTGCCGGGCCGAGCTGGCGGGGCTCGCCCTGCCCGACGAAGGACTCCTTGCGCCGCATCCGGTCCCGGCGGACTGGCCCGGCTGCACCGGGGTGCTCCGGTACGAAGGGGTCGCCGC
>CAYLUX010000100.1:0-3707 GCA_964386935.1 uncultured Janibacter sp. | reverse complement strand
CCGGGGCTCTTCCCTACCTTTCCTCGCCGTCTCGGACTAACGTGTCGTCATGGGTCCCTGGATCGGCCGCCGAGGGTGGCACGGATCAGGGGCCGATTGCGTCTCTCGGGCACGAGGGGTGGTGGTGCGGGCGCCGAGAGGTCCTCGCCAGGCGTAACTTTCGTCTCACCCGATGTCCCAGGAGGACTCCGTGGAAATTGCCATCACCGGACGCAACGTCAACGTCTCTGATCGACTGCGGGACTACCTCGACGAGAAGCTCTCGAAGGTGCCCCAGCTCGAACCGCGCGTCCAGCGCATCGAGGTCATGGTGAGTCACGAGCCCAATCCCCGTCAGGCCAAGGCCAGCGAACGAGTCGAGATCACCCTCCGGTCGAAGGGACCGGTGGTGCGGGCCGAGGCCAAGCACGACGACCGGCAGGCGGCCGTCGACCTCGCGGTCGACAAGCTCCTCGAGCGTCTCCGCCGCGCCCACGACAAGCGCAACGTCCGTCGCGGCCGTCGCCGCACCTCGGTGGCCGACGCCACCGCCAACCTCACGGAGCCGCTGCAGCCGCAGACCGAGGAGGCCGAGGAGTCGAGGACCGACGAGGCGCCGGACCACTTCGGGACCGTCGGCGACTCCCCGATCGAGGTTCGGGAGAAGGTGCACGCCTCGCACCCGATGACCCTCGCCGAGGCGGTTCGTCGCATGGAGCTCGTCGGGCACGACTTCTTCCTCTTCCACGACGCGGAGCACGACCGTCCGAGCGTGGTCTACCGGCGTCGGGGCTGGTCCTACGGCGTGATCCATCTCGACGTCACGGACGGGATCACCCCCAACGGCACCGACACCCAGGAGATCAGGGAGGTCGACGCGGGCGCCCGCGTCTGAGACCGAGCGGCTGTCGGTGGGGGAGGGCAGACTGGTCCGGTGACCCGTTCGCTCTCCTCCGCCGCAGCCCGCCGCATCGCGATCGCCGCGCAGGGTCTGGCCCGGACACGCCCCGAGCACAGCCCGACCACCCGCGACCTGCAGCGGGTGGTCGACACGGTGGGGCTGGTGCAGATCGACAGCGTCAACGTCCTCACCCGGAGCCACTACCTGCCCTTCTTCTCTCGGCTCGGCAGCTACGACACCGGGCTGCTGGACCGGATGCGCGACCGCGGCCCGCGACGGCTGGTCGAGTACTGGGCGCACGAGGCAAGCCTGATGCCCCCTTCGACGTGGCCGCTCATGGACCACCCGCGGATGCAGCGGGCGCGGGACGGCTCCTGGGGCGGGATGCAGCGGATCGCCCACGACCACCCCGACCTCGTCGCGGCGGTGTTCGCCGAGGTCACCTCGGGCCGGCCACGAACGGCCCGGGAGATCGAGGCCGCGCTCGGCCACGATCGGCCGAAGTCCCTCGAGGACTGGGGCTGGAACTGGTCGGAGGTCAAGCACGCCCTCGAGTACCTCTTCTGGGCCGGCGAGATCTCCTCGGCGGGCCGGACCGCGCAGTTCGAGCGTCGGTACGCGGGCCTGGCCCGGGTGGTGGCGAAGGGGGACGCCACGCCGTGGTTGGACCCCTCCCGCCGACTGCCGGCGCCGGAGGCCTACGAGCAGCTCGTGCGGATCGCCGCCCGGGCCCACGGGGTGTCCACCGAGGCGGACCTGGCCGACTACTTCCGGCTGGAGCGCAGGTACGTGCGGCCCGCCGTCGAACGCCTCGTCGAGATCGGGGAGCTCGAGGAGGTGGCGGTCGAGGGCTCGAACCGGACCTGGTACCTGCACGAGCGGGCCCGGCGGCCGCGGTCCGTTTCGGCGCGGGCGCTGCTCTCCCCCTTCGACAGCCTCGTGTGGCACCGGCCGCGGATCGAGGCGCTCTTCGACTTCCACTACCGGCTGGAGATCTACACCCCGGCGCACAAGCGGGTCCACGGCTACTACGTGCTGCCCTTCCTGCTGGGGGAGCGGCTCGTCGGGCGGGTCGACCTCAAGGCCGATCGCGGCGCCGGGGTGCTGCGCGCCCGGCAGACCACGTGGGAGCCGGGCCGTGGCGGCGCCGAGGACCGGCGCGAGCTCGCGGCGGAGCTGGAGCTCATGGCCGGCTGGCTCGGGCTGGCCGACGTCGCCTCCGGCTGACCCCCGTCAGGCGAGGCGTTCCCAGTGCAGCGCCGGCCCCACGCTCCCGTCGGGTGCGTCGGCGGCGGCCTCCCGCCCCCACACGGTGAATCCGGCGGCCTCGAGCACCCGGTTGCTGGCCACGTTGTCCTCGGCGGTCTCCGCGACGAGGCGGCGCAGGCCCAGACCTCCCTCGGCCACCGGCCGCAACGCGTGCTCGGCCGCAGCCCGGGCGGCCCGCACGGCCAGGCCGCGGCCGCGCGCACTGGGACGGATCAGGTATCCGAGCTCGGCGGTTCCGCCGTCTGCGAGCTGCCCGTCGTGGACGAAGACGAGGACCTCACCCAAGGGGTCGTCGGACTCCGGGTCGGCGAGACACCAGTTGTTGCTGCGGCCGAGCGACATCTGCTCGCGACGCCGCAGCAGCCAGTCCTCGAAGGTCTCCGGGGTCGGCACCGACCCCGAGGGTAGGTGGTGGGTGGGGTGGTCGTGCGGCTCGGCGATCCCCGTGTCGTCCTCGCGCAGCGGTCGCAGCCGCAGCCCGTCGGTCTCGATGACCGGCGGGACCACCCAGGGGTGCTGTGGCTCCATCGGCTGGTCGGGCAGCAGGGATGCGCACCAGGCGTCGGCCGCCCCGTCTCGTGCCGGGGCTCGCGAGGGCAGGGTGCCGTGGTGGGTGAAGCCGCACGCGTGGGCGACCCGCCACGAGGCGAAGTTGCCCCGCACCGCAAGCCAGTACAGGCTCGGCGCGCCGTGCTCGAAGGCCCAGCGAGCACCCAGACGCAGCGCCGCCGACATGAGTCCGCGCCCACGGGTGGCCGGGTGGATTGCGAACCCCACCTCCCACGGCAGCTCGGGCCGGTCACCGGGCCGCAGGTCGAGGACTCCGGCGAAGGGCGGTGCCTCCGGATCGTCGAGCGGCGAGATGGCCCAGTACCGCTTGCCGCGCGGCAGCGCCCACTCGCTGGAGTGGGTGGAGAGGAACTCGCGTGCGTCCTCGAGACCGTAGGGGCGTGGGACGGTGGTCCAGCGCACGCTGTCCGGGTCGGTTGACTGCTCGACGACGAAGGGGAGGTCCGCCTCGGTCATCGCCCGCAGCCGCACCCGACCGTCGGTGAGCACCGGAACCACGCCGGGGAAGGGGCCGTGGGGAACGCCGACAGAGGCGGAGTCGTTCATCTGCTCAGAGTGCAGGTCGAAGGGGAGGCCCACAAGCGATTAGCCTGTGGGGGGTCTCCGCGGGCCCGGCGTCGTGCCGTGCCCGGGTCGTACACGTCAGGAGTTGTCGGTTCGTGAAGATGATGGAGCGCATGCTGCGCGCCGGTGAGGGTCGCCAGATCAAGCGGCTCGAGGGCATCGCTGCCCAGGTCAACGCCATCGAGGAGGACTTCGAGAAGCTGACCGACGCCGAGCTGCGTGCGGAGACGGACGCCTTCAAGAAGCGTCTGGAGGACGGGGAGACCCTGGACGACCTGCTCCCGGAGGCCTTCGCCGCGGTCCGCGAGGCGGCCGGTCGCACCATCGGCAAGCGCCACTTCGACGTCCAGATCATGGGTGGTGCGGCGCTGCACCAGGGCAACGTCGCCGAGATGCGCACCGGTGAGGGCAAGACCCTCGTCGC
>CAYLUX010000099.1:0-8756 GCA_964386935.1 uncultured Janibacter sp. | reverse complement strand
CGTTGTACGCCTTGACGAACTCCATGATGTTGACGCCGTGCTGACCCAGCGCCGGGCCGACGGGCGGGGCCGGGGTGGCGGCACCCGCGTCGATCTGCAGCTTGATGTAGCCGGCGACCTTCTTCTTCTTGGGAGGCATGCGGTGTTTCCTACTTCCTGGTTGTGGGCCCACGCCCTGGGCGATGACCCGGTTGCAGTGCGTTCTTGATTCGCTCTTACAGCTTCGCGACCTGGTTGAAGCCGAGCTCGACCGGGGTCTCCCGGCCGAAGATGGAGACGAGGACCTTGAGCTTCTGGGCCTCGGGCAGGACCTCGGAGATCGTGGCCGGCATCGTCTCGAAGGGGCCCTCCATGACGGTGACGGACTCGCCGACCTCGAAGTCGACGTCGACCGGGGCGACCGGTGCGCCGCCCTCGGCGGCCGGGGCACCCGCGGTCGGGGCGGCCGGCTTCTCCAGGTCCGCCGGCTTGAGCATGGTGTAGACCTCGTCGAGGCTCAGCGGCACCGGGTTGTGGGCGTTGCCGACGAAGCCGGTGACGCCAGGGGTGTGCCGGACGGCGCCCCAGGACTCGTCGGTGAGGTCCATGCGCACGAGGCAGTAGCCGGGCATCCGCGGCTGCTTGCGGACCTTCTTCTGCCCGTTCTTGATCTCGGTGACCTCGTCGATGGTCACGGCGACCTCGAAGATGGACTCCTCCAGGTCGAGGTTCTCCACGCGCGTCATGAGGTTGTGCTTCACGCGGTTCTCGTACCCGGCGTAGGTGTGGATGACGTACCAGTCGCCCCACTTCGAGGCGAGGTCGTCCTTGAACGCCTGGACGGGGTCCTCGGTGTCCTCGGGCAGCAGGTCGCCGTCCTCGTCGACATTCGCGGGGGCAGCGTCAGCGGCGTCCGCCTCGGGGGCGGCCGTCTCGGCTGCGTCGGCCTCGGGGGCGGCCGTCTCGGCTGCGTCGGTCTCGGCGGGGGCGTCGGAGGTCGACTCGTCCGGGACCTGCGGGGTGGAGGCACCCTCGACGGCCTCGGTGCCCTCGGCCTCGATGGACTCGGGGGTCTGCTCGGACATGACCTGTTTCCTCACTTCGACTCAACTTCAGCAATGACGGCGCCACGGCGCGCGCGGACCACGGCAGGCGGGCTCAGCCGCCGAACACCCAGAGCATCAACCGGGTGAGCACCCAGTCCAGCCCCGCGGTGATCGCCATGATGAACACGACGAAGACGAGCACGACCGCCGTGTAGTTGATCAGCTCCGACCGGGTGGGCCGGACGACCTTGCGCAGCTCGTCCAGGACCTGGGCCAGGAAGGCCCCGATCGCCCGGAAGAACCGGGAGACCGCTCCGCCCTTGGCCTGGCCGCGCCGCGACTGGGTCGGCTGCGCTCCGAGCTGGCTCACGTGGTCTCTCTCATCTCATCCGGGTCCGACGTGCTGCAGGGCCTGCTGCCGTGCAACGCAGGGCAGGAGGGACTCGAACCCCCAACCGCCGGTTTTGGAGACCGGTGCGCTACCAATTGCGCCACTGCCCTTCGCGGGCGAGCCGTTGGGCACTCGCCTGCGACGGGTCTCGTCCGCCCAAGTCATGCGGCGCGCGGGCACGCCGGATAGTTCGGTCGGAGTCAACCAAGGGACAACTGTACGTCACGGCAGGCCCCTGCTGCGAACCCACGCAAGATGGAAGACTGCGGGGGTGACTTCGTCGACCGATGCCTCTCCCCTGTCCGACCTCTCCACCGAGGAGCTGCGAGCCCTGGCGACCGCCCAGCGGGACGCCCACGCCGCCCACAAGGCGAAGGGGGCCACCCTCGACCTCACGCGCGGCAAGCCCAGCGCCGCCCAGCTGGACCTCTCCGACGCCCTGCTGCGGCTGCCGACCTCGACGACGGACCGCTCCGGCACCGACGTGCGCAACTACGGGGGCCTGCGCGGCCTCGTCGAGCTGCGGGAGATCTTCGCCGAGCTGCTCCGCGTGGACACCGAGCAGCTGATCGCCGGGGGCAACTCCTCGCTGACGATCATGCGCGACGTCCTCGTGGACCTGCTCCTCTTCGGCGGGGTGGACTCCCCGCGGCCGTGGTCCCGGGAGGAGAAGGTCACCTTCATCTGCCCGGTGCCCGGCTACGACCGCCACTTCGGCCTGCTGGCGGAGCTCGGCATCGAGATGGTGACCGTCCCGATGAACGAGGACGGCCCCGACGCCGAGGCCGTGGCCCGGATCGCCGCCGAGGACCCCTCGGTCAAGGGCATGTGGATCGTCCCCACCTACGCCAACCCCACCGGCGCCGTCTGCTCCCAGGAGGTCGCCGACCGGCTGGCGTCGATGCCGACGGCCGCCCCGGACTTCAAGATCTTCTGGGACAACGCCTACGCCGTGCACCACCTGAGCGAGCAGGAGGCCAAGAGCGCCGACATCATCTCGCTGACCGCCGCGAGCGAGCACCCGAACCGGGTCTTCGTCTTCGCCTCGACCTCCAAGGTCACCTACGCCGGTGGTGGCGTCGCCTTCCTCGCCTCCTCGGGCGAGCAGATCGAGTGGTACCTCGCCCACCTGGGCAAGGGCTCGATCGGCCCGGACAAGGTCAACCACCTGCGGCACGCGGAGTTCTTCGGCGACGCGGAGGGCGTGCTGGCCCACATGCGCAAGCACCGCGAGATCCTCGCCCCCAAGTTCGCCGAGGTCGGGCGGGTCCTCGGTGAGCGCCTCGGTGGCCGGGGGGTCGCCACGTGGAACTCGCCGACCGGCGGGTACTTCGTCAACCTCGACGTCCTGCCGGGCACCGCGAGCCGGGTCGTCGCGCTGGCCAAGGAGGCCGGCCTCTCGCTGACGCCGGCCGGCGCCTCCTTCCCCCACGGGAAGGACCCGCAGGACACCAACATCCGCCTCGCGCCCACCATGCCGCCCCTCGAGGAGCTGACCGAGGCCATGGAGATCGTGGCCACGTGCGTCCTCCTCGCCGCGGCCGAGAAGCTCACCGGAGACGACACGAAGGAGTGACGATGAGTGAGCAGCCGGAGAGTCTGGACACCGACCTGACGAGCTACAGCCTCGACGACGAGGACCAGCTGCAGCCCGAGGACACCCTGACCGGGACGGGCCAGGAGTCCGACCCGGACGCCCTGGACGCCGGCTACTCGCCACCCGACTCCGCCCGCGGGTCCCTCGCCCACGGGACGACGGCCGCCGAGCAGGCCGAGCGGGAGACCCTGCAGGAGCGGATCCGGCAGGAGGAGCCCGACCCCGAGCCCTCCCCGGAGCCCTCCGGCGACGAGGACTGGGCCGAGGACGGCGACACCACCCAGATCGGCGACGAGCGTGCCGGCCGCCTCGTCGCGGGCGACCAGGACGGCGAGCCCGAGCAGGACCTGACGGGCCGGGACGTCGGGATCGACGGCGGCGCGGCCTCCGCCGAGGAGGCGGCGGTCCACGTCGTCGACGAGGGCGAAGGGGGCCCGGCCTGAGCTCCCGGGGCCGGGACCTGCGGGCGCTGCCCAAGGCCCACCTGCACCTGCACTTCACCGGCTCCATGCACGTGGAGACCGTGCGGGAGATGGCCACGGGCCACGAGATGCGCCTGCCCGAGGTGCTGCGCGGGGGCTACCCGCCGCAGCTCTCGGCGGCCGACGAGCGCGGCTGGTTCCGCTTCCAGCGTCTCTACGACGCGGCCCGCCACTGCGTGCAGGGCGAGGCCGACATGCGCCGGATCGTGCGCGAGGCCGCGCTCGCCGACGGCGCCGAGGGGTCGCGCTGGCTGGAGATCCAGGTCGACCCCACGTCCTACGCCCCCTTCGTCGGGGGCATCACGCCTGCCCTCGAGATCGTCCTCGACGAGGCCCGCCGAGTCAGTGCCGAGGCGTCCGTGACCGGGGCCGCGCAGGTCGGGGTGATCGTGGCCGCGAGCCGCACCCGCCACCCCCTCGACGCCCGCACGCTGGCCCGGCTGGCCGCGAAGTACGCCGGCGACGGCCCCGGGGAGGTCCTCGGCTTCGGGCTCTCCAACGACGAGCGACGCGGGAACACCGGGGACTTCGAGCGGGCCTTCCGGATCGCCGCACGGGCCGATCTGGCGCTCGTCCCCCACTCCGGTGAGCTGCTCGGCCCCGACGCGGTGACCGAGACCCTCGAGCGCCTCCACCCGGACCGCCTCGGCCACGGGGTGCGCAGCATCGAGGACCCCGCCGTGCTGGGCCGCGTGATCGACTCCGGGGTCGCCCTGGAGGTCTGCCCGGGCTCCAACGTCTCGCTGGGGGTCTACCGCGAGGCACCGGACGTCCCCCTTCGCTCCCTCCTGGAGGCCGGGGCGACGATCGCGCTCGGGGCGGACGACCCGCTGCTCTTCGACTCCCGGCTGCTCGACCAGTACGAGACCGCGCGCACCGTCCACGGCCTCGACGACGGCGCGCTGGCGGAGCTCGCCCGCGCGTCCCTCCGGGCGAGCCGGGCTCCGCGCGAGGTCCGCGAGACGGCCCTGGCCGACATCGACGCCTGGCTGGCCGCTCCCCCGCCCGGGGCGGCCTGACCACCGACTTCTCGCCCGGCCAAGTCGTCTGCGATCTGCAAGGATTCGTGTGTCGCGCGCCACACCCGCGCGGCTCGACAACAAGGGAGTTGCACACGCATGTCCACACGAATCCGGCCCCGTGCCGCCCGACTCGCGGCGACCGCCGCCATCCTCGGTCTCGGAGTCATGGGAGCGCAGTCGGCCTCCGGCGCCACCCAGGACGAGCCGACCTCCACCCCCGTCCCGATCTCCACCCCGGACGGTCAGATCTCGAGCTACGTCATCAACACCAAGGCCAACCCCGGCCAGGTGCGCAAGGTCGAGAAGGCCGTCCGCTCCGTCGGCGGCACGGTCATCCAGTCATGGCCGCAGATCGGGGTCGTCGTCGCCCACTCGACCTCCTCGGACTTCCGCGACACGGTGAAGTCCGCGGCGAAGAACGCCGTCGACTCCGTGGGCCCGACCCGTTCGGTCGCCGTGAGCGAGGGCACCCCCGACGGATCCCAGGCCCCGTGGGGCCCCGGCAAGGGGCAGCACGAGAAGGCCACCAAGAAGAGTGACGTCTCCGACCTGACAGCCACCGTCGCCGGCGACCCGCTCGAGGGCGACCAGTGGGACATGCAGATGATCAACGTGCCGCAGGCACACGAGATCACGACCGGCTCCCCCGACGTCACCGTCGGCGTCCTCGACTCCGGCATCGACCCCGACCACCCGGACCTGGCCAGCCAGATCGACCGGGCGAGCTCCGTGGGCTGCACCAACGCGGGCCGCCCCGCGACCGGCGAGGCCGCCTGGGCGCCGACCACGAGCGACCACGGCACGCACGTCGCGGGCACGATCGGCGCTGCCGAGAACGGCGTGGGCATCGTCGGCATCGCCCCCGGCACCAAGATGGCCTCGGTCAAGGTCGTCAACGACGACGGCTTCATCTACCCCGAGTACGCGGTCTGCGGCTTCATGGAGGCCGGCCTCAAGGGCATGGACGTGACCAACAACAGCTACTACGTCGACCCCTTCGAGTTCTGGTGCGGTGACCAGCCGGAGCAGGCCCCCGCGATGGAGGCCGTCCGCCGCGCCGTCGAGTGGTCGACGAAGCAGGGCGCCGTCCACGCGGCCGCCGCCGGCAACAGTGCCTACGACCTGTCGCACAAGACGACGAACGACTCGAGCCCGAACGACGCCGAGGAGCCCACCGAGCGCGTCATCAACAGCTCCTGCAAGGACATCCCGACCGAGCTCGACGGGGTCGTCACGGTCTCCTCGATCGACAGCGAGGGCGACCTGTCCTACTTCTCCAACCGCGGTCTCGGCTCGATCGACGTCGCCGCACCCGGCAGCCGGATCCTCTCCACCGTCGTCGCGGACAACGGCTGGGGCTACAAGAGCGGGACCTCGATGGCCTCCCCGCACGTCACGGGCGTCCTCGCGCTGATGGCCTCGGCGCACCCGACCTGGGGCCCGGCCAAGCTCGAGAGCGAGATCCGCGCGCAGGCGACCGACACCCCGTGCTCGACCACCTCGGACGGTGCCGAGTGCGTCGGCACACCGGAGGAGAACTCCTACTACGGCGACGGCATCATCGACGCCCTCGCGGCGGTCCGCTGATCCACCGCTGACCCACGACGAAGGGGGCCCACGGTCGATCGACCGTGGGCCCCCTTCGTCGTGGCTGGGTGTCGGCCGGGGTCAGAGCTCGTGGCCGACGAAGACCGGCTCGTTGACGAGGGTGACGCCGAAGGCCTCCTGCACCCCGTCGCGGACCTCACGTGCCAGCGCGGCGACGTCCGCGGCGGTGGCCCCGCCACGGTTGGTCACGGCCAGCGTGTGCTTCGTCGAGAGCGCAGCGGGGCCGGGCATCGCGTAGCCCTTGCCGAAGCCGGCCTTGTCGATGAGCCAGGCCGCGCTCGTCTTGCGCTGCCCCTCGCCGGCCGGGAAGACCGGGGGCACCGGCCCATCGGGTCCCAGACGGTCCGCGGCCCGCTCGAGCAGACGGTCCATCTCCTGCTCCGGCAGGATCGGGTTGGTGAAGAAGGACCCGCAGCTCCACGTGTCGTGGTCCTGCGGGTCCAGGACCATCCCCCGCAGCCCGCGCTGGACGAGCACCGCCTCACGGACGTCGGCGAGAGGGGCGCGCTCGCCCTGCTCGACCCCGAGCTGGCGCGCCAGGTCCGCGTAGGCCACGGGGGCGGACAGGCCGGAGCGCTCCAGCCGGAAGGTCACCGACAGCACGACGTAGCGGCCGGTCTGCTTGAAGACGGAGTTGCGGTACGTGAAGTGGGCCTCGGCATTGTCGAAGCGGACCCGGCGTCGCTCGCGGCGGTCCCACGTCTCGACGGCCACGATCGTCTGGGCGACCTCCTGGCCGTAGGCACCGACGTTCTGCACCGGTGTGGCACCGGCCAGCCCGGGGATCCCGGAGAGGGCCTCGATGCCCGACCAGCCCTCGGCCACGGCCCGCGCGACGACGTCGTCCCAGACCTCGCCGGCGGCGACCCGCACCTCCACCGCGTGCTCGTCCTGCGCGAGGACCTCGATGCCCTCGGTGCGCACGGCCACCACGGTGCCGGGGTAGCCGTCGTCGGCGATGACGAGGTTGGAGCCGCCCGAGAGCAGGAGGAGGGGCACGCCCCCTTCGTCCGCGTCGCGGACCGCGTCGACGACCTCCTCCTCGGTGCCGGCGGTGACGAGCGTGGCGGCCGGGCCTCCCACGCGCATGGTCGTCATCGGCGCCAGCGGGGCGCCGTTCTCGGTCCGGGCCATCAGTCGAGCTGGACCACGGCACGGCAGCGACCGAGGACCTTCGCGTCCCCGCTCGTCACGCTCAGCTCGACGGTGGCCCTGCGCTGCTCGGCGTCCAGGGTCGTCACCCTGCCCGAGACCTCGATGCTGTTGCCGCCGTCGTGCGGGACCGGCACCGGCCGGGTGAAGCGGGTGCCGTAGTCGATGATCCGGCCCGCGTCACCGACCCAGTCGGCGACGACCTGCGAGGCCGCACCCATGGTCCACATGCCGTGGGCGATGACGTCCGGCAGGCCCACGGACTTCGCCGTCGCCTCGTCCCAGTGGATGACGTTGCGGTCGCCGGACGCACCGGCGTAGTGGACGAGGGTGGCCCGGGTGACGGGGATGGTCCGCGAAGGGAGGGTCTCCCCCTCGCTCACGTCGGAGAACTGCCGCACGGAATGCTCGCTCATCGTCACTCCTCTCCTCGCACGACGATCGTCGAGCGGCTCGTGGCGACCGGTGCGTCCTCGGCGTCGATGATCTCGCTGCGCATGGTCACCATCTGGTGCCCACCGGCGGCGCGGATGGAGTCGATGTGCAGCACCCCTCGCAGCTCGTCGCCGGCGACGATCGGCCGGTGGTGGGTGAAGCGCTGCTCCCCGTGGACCACCCGCGAGAAGTCGACGCCCGCCTCCGGGTCGCTCACGAAGCCGGCGTCGCAGCGCTGCCCCGGGATGACCGCGAAGGTGGGGGGCGCCACGAGGTCGGTGTACCCCGCCGCCCGTGCCGCCTCCAGGTCGTGGTGGATCGGGTCCTGCGCGCCGACGGCCTCGGCGAAGTCCCGGATGTGCTCACGTCCCACGGAGAAGGGTGGGGTGGGCGGGTAGGTCCGCCCCAGGAAGTCCTCGTTCACGGCCATGGCGCCAGTCTAGGCACGGCCCCGCGCGGGAGGCAGTCGCGGACACGAGAAGCGGCCGCCGAGCGTGGTGCTCGGCGGCCGCTTCGTCTCGGCAGCGCGTGGCCTCAGCGGGTCTCGCGGTGCGGGGTGTGCTTGCGGCACCGGGGGCAGAACTTCGCCAGCTCCAACCGGTCGGGGTTGTTGCGGCGGTTCTTCTTGGTGATGTAGTTCCGCTCCTTGCACTCGGTGCACGCCATGGTGATCTTCGGACGGATGTCGGCGCTCTTCGTGGCCACGGCTCGAACCTGCTCTCAGACACTTCTCGGTGATACTCGCCTGGCGCCGGGCTGCGCTGGGCGGGAGGTACGTGGTGTCGGCGTCCACCTCGGTGGTCACCAACACATCGACGCACAAGATTAGTCCACGGTGGGCGCCGACCCGAAATCAGGCCGGGTCGTCGCCCACCGTGGCTCGTCCGTAGCGGGAGGGGGACTCGATCCCCCGACCTCACGATTATGAGTCGTGCGCTCTAACCAGCTGAGCTACCCCGCCTCGGCGGCCGACCCGCGGGGCGGACCGGACCAGAGCCCCCTGTCGGAATCGAACCGACGACCTTTTCCTTACCATGGAAACGC
>CAYLUX010000098.1:0-9009 GCA_964386935.1 uncultured Janibacter sp. | reverse complement strand
GAGATCCACCTCGAGTGGCTGCTCGAGGCCGCGTAGCCACCGGCGCCGCCGCCCCACGGTGGTCAGCTCGGCCGCTCCTGCGGCGCCTGCTCCGCCGTCATCCCCGGGTCCCGGTCGATGTGGCCGGCGAGGACCTCGTCGATCCGGGCCATGACGTCCGGCTCGAGTCGGACGCCCGAGGCCTTGACGTTCTCCTGCACCTGCTCCGGTCGGGAGGCGCCGATGATCGCGGCGGAGACGTTCTCGTTCTGCAGCACCCACGCGACGGCCAGCTGGGCCATGGTCAGGCCGTGGTCCTCGGCGATCGGCCGCAGCCCCTGGACCGCCTCGAGCAACCCCTCGTCGCCCACCCGACCGGAGATCGACTGGCCGACGTGCTGGTGGGCGGCGCGGCTCCCTTCGGGCAGCTGCTCACCGGGCCGGTACTTGCCGGTGAGCACGCCCTGCGCGATCGGGCTCCACACGATCTGGGACAGGCCGATCGCCCGCGAGACGGGCACGACCTCCTCCTCGATGACCCGGTGCAGCATCGAGTACTGCGGCTGGTTCGAGATGAGTCGGAAGCCCAGGTCGTCGGCGAGCGCGCGCCCCCGACGCAGCTGGTCCGCGGTCCACTCGCTGACGCCGATGTAGATTGCCTTGCCGGAGCGCACGACGTCGGCGAAGGCCTGCATCGTCTCCTCCAGCGGGGTCTCGGTGTCGAACCGGTGCGCCTGGTAGACGTCCACGTGGTCGGTCTGCAGCCGGCGCAGCGAGGCGTCGATGGACTCGCGGATGTGCTTCGCGGACAGCCCGGAGTCGTTGTGCCCGCGCGGCCCGGTCGGCCAGTAGACCTTGGTGAGGATCTCGAGGGACTCGCGCCGCTCGCCCTTGAGCGCCTCCCCGAGGACGGCCTCCGCCCGGGTGTTGGCGTAGGCATCCGCGGTGTCGAAGGTCGAGATCCCGGAGTCCAGCGCCGCCCGAACACAGGCGTGGGCGGCGTCCGCCTCCACCTGGGAGCCGTGGGTGAGCCAGTTCCCGTAGGCGATCTCGCTGATCTTCAGGCCACTGTTTCCGAGGTAGCGGTACTCCATGTCCGCCACGCTACGCCGGTGGGCAAACCGGTCCGGGCGTGACGTCGACGGCGGGCCCGGGCCCCAGTGCCGGACTCCACGCATTTACATTGCGTACAACTAAGTTGTGTGCAATCCTTCAAGGGTGCAGACGGATCACCAGCTCGACCACCAGCTCTGCTTCGCCCTGTACTCGGCGGCGCGGGCGGCCACCGCGGCCTACCGCGACGCGCTCGCCGAGGTCGGGCTGACGTACACCCAGTACGTCACCCTGCTCGCGCTCTGGGAGCGCGACGGGCGCACGGTCTCCGAGCTGGGCACCGCCCTGCGTCTCGACAGCGGGACGCTCTCCCCCCTTCTCAAGCGCATGTCCGCCACCGGTCTCGTGGAACGCCGGCGCGAAGGGGAGGACGGCCGCCGGGTGACCATCCACCTCACGGATGCCGGCCGCGATCTCGAGACCGAGGTCGCCGCGATCCAGCGCCGTCTGCACGACGCCGTCGACATGGAACCCGAGGATCTGGCCACTCTGCGCCACCTCGCCCAGCAGTTCTGCGAGTCCACCGCCGGCGTCAGCAACCCGATCGAAGGAGAACCACGATGAAGACCACCTACACCGCTGAGGCCCTCGCCACCGGGGCCGGCCGCGACGGCCACGGCCGCACGAGCGACGGCCGACTCGACCTCGACCTCGCCGTCCCGCAGGAGATGGGCGGCTCCGGCGAGGGGACCAACCCCGAGCAGCTCTTCGCCGTCGGCTACGCGGCGTGCTTCCACTCCGCGCTGCAGGTCGTCGCCCGCGAGGCGAAGGCCGACATCCGCGACTCCGCCGTCGGGTCCCGGGTGCACATCGGCCCGATCGACGCCGGCGGCTTCCAGCTCGCCGTCGACCTCGAGGTGACCCTGCCGCACCTGGACGCCGAGACCGCGCAGCAGCTCGCCGACCGGGCGCACGAGGTCTGCCCCTACTCCAACGCGACCCGCGGCAACATCGACGTGACCGTCACGGTCACCCAGGACTGAGGCCCATGAGCGACATCCCCACGACCACCCGCCAGATCGTCCTCGCCTCGCGCCCGACCGGCGCGCCGACGAGCGAGAACTTCCGCCTCGAGACCACGGACCTGCCCGAGCTCGCCGAGGGCGAGGTCCTCGTGCGCACCACCGTCATGTCGGTCGACCCCTACATGCGCGGGCGGATGAACGACGTGAAGTCCTACATCGCCCCCTTCGAGGTCGACGCCCCGCTGGACGGCGGCGCGGTCGGCGAGGTCATCGCCTCCCGCTCCGAGGACGTGGCCGTCGGCCAGCACGTCCTCCACGGGTCCGGCTGGCGCGAGCACGCGGTGCTCCCGGCGAGCTCCGTCACCGTCGTCGACACCGACATCGCTCCCGCGTCGACCTACCTCGGGGTGCTCGGGCTGACCGGCCTGACCGCCTACGTGGGGCTAACCGCCGTCGCCGAGATGCGCGCGGGCGACACGGTCTTCGTCTCCGGCGCCGCCGGCGCGGTCGGCCAGGCCGCCGGGCAGATCGCGAAGGCCCTCGGCGCCTCCCGGGTCGTCGGCTCCGCCGGTTCCCCGGAGAAGGTCGCCCGCGTCCGCGAGCTCGGCTACGACGACGCCTTCAACTACAAGGACGGTCCCGTCGCCGAGGGACTGCGCTCGGCGGCCCCCGACGGCATCGAAGTCTACTTCGACAACGTCGGCGGCGAGCACCTCGAGGCCGCGATCGGGCGCCTGTCGCGCTTCGGCCGGGTCGCGATGTGCGGCGCGATCTCGCAGTACAACGCGACCGAGCCGCCCGCCGGGCCCCGCAACCTCGCCCTGGCGATCGGCAAGGGGCTGACCCTGCGCGGCTTCATCGTCGGGCAGTACCCGGACCTCGCCGCCGAGTACCGCGAGCGCGCGGCCGGCTGGCTCGCCGAGGGCCGGCTGACCGCCGACGAGACCTTCCGCGACGGTCTGGACGCGGCACCGCAGGCATTCATGGACCTGCTCCAGGGCGCCAACACCGGCAAGATGCTCGTCCGACTGTGATGAGCACCGCCGTCGGTGGTTCCGCCGCGACCCGCCGCGTCGGCCGACACCTCACGGAGTGACGTTGAGCCGACCCAGCACCTGCCGGGCCACCGCCTCGTCCCCCTCGATCGCGACGTCCGCCTCCTGCGGGTCGATGCGGCCCCCGGTGAGCAACAGCCAGGTGGCGTCGTCCATGGAGAGGGTGACGTCACCCCCTTCGCCCTCGTCGAAGGGGGCTGCCCTCCCGTCCGCACCCACCCGCGCGGCGAGCACGCGGCCCTGCGCCCCGGTGATCCGCGCGATGACGGAGGTGCCCTCGGGCTGACCGCGCAGGGCCGCGGGGAAGGCGCGGGTCATCACCCCCGCGACGTGGGCGGCACCGACCGCATCCATCGTCATCGCCCTCCCGGTCGCGCGGCGGATGTCCTGCTCGTGGACCCAGAGGTCGATCGGCCGGTTGCTCAGCCAGACGCGCAGCTCCCACCCGAGGTCACCGGCGAAGCCGGGCGAGAGCGCCTTCGGGTCGCTGACGTCGAGGTCCGCGAGCAACTCGCGGCGCCGGGCGCAGGCGGTCTCGAACTCCTCCAGCAGCTGCGCCGGAGTCCGACCGATCCGGGCCGCCACGCCCGCCTCGGTGATGCTCGTGGGCATCGCCTGGTTGCGCTTCGGCTCCACGGTGACCCGGCCGCCGGCGGGCTGGTCCATCCCCGCGGCCTCGGACTCCAGGTGGGCCAGGTGGGCCAGCACCTCACGAACGGTCCAGCCCGGCAGCGCGGTCGGCTCCTCGAACTCGGCCGGCCCGAGCTCGCGCAGCACTCCGAGCAGGTCCTCGGCGGCGGTGTCCCACAGGGTCAAGGGGTCAGGTGCGCTCATGGGGCCAGCCTAGAGTCGCCGCGGGACTAGAGTCACCGACGTGACCACCCCTCGCGCCCTCCTCCTCGGCTGCGGCGACCTGGGCACCCGCATCGGCCTCCGCCTGGCTGGTCGCGGCCTGGAGGTCACCGGCGTGCGCCGCGACACCACGGAGATCCCGCCGCCGATCCACGGGATGTCCGCGGACCTCGTCTCCGGGGACCTGCCGGACCTTTCCACCGACCTGCTCGCCGTGGCGCTCACCGCAGACGCCCGGGACGAAGGGGGCTACCGCCGCACCTACGTCGAGGGCATGGGGCGTGGCCTGTCAGCCGTGCTGCGCGGTGGCATGCCGCGGCGCGCGGTGCTCGTCTCCTCCACGAGCGTCATCGGACCGTCGGACGGCGTGGTCGACGAGAGCACCCCGGCGCGACCGGCCACGGCCACGGCCCGGGTGCTGCTCGAGGCGGAGCGGCTCTTCCTCGACGCTATCCCGCACGGGACCGTCCTGCGACCGAGCGGCCTGTACGGCAAGCCGGGCAGCCGGCTCGTGGCCCAGGTACGCCGCGGCGAGAACCCCGACCCGGGGCGCATCGGCAACCGGGTCCACCGGGACGACGCCGCCGCTGCCGTGGCCCACCTCCTCACCCGGGAGGAGGCCCCCGAGCCGCTGTACCTGGCGAACGACCAGGAGTCCTGTCCGGTCGGTGAGGTCAGGGACTTCATCGCCGATCAGCTCGGGCTGCCGCGGCCCCGGCCGACCGGGAAGACGGCTCCGTACGGCAAGCGGATCGATGCCTCCCGGCTGCTGGCGAGCGGGCTGGTCCTGACCCACCCGACATATCGTGAGGGTCTCGCGGCCATGCTCGCGGGCGATGTCTAGTCTGAGCCCATGAATCTGCAGGAGATGCTCGACCAGGCGGCCACCGGCACCATCCACGTCGAGGAGGGCTGGGGCCAGGGACGGGCGACCTACGGGGGCCTGGTCGCGGGCCTGATGCACTCCGCGCTGCGAGCGCAGCTGCAGGAGGACTCCGGGCAGCCGCTGCGCAGCCTGACGGTCAACTTCGTCGCGCCGGTCGCCCCGGGCGAGGCCACGGCAGACGTGCAGATCCTGCGCTCCGGCCGCAGCGCCACCCAGGGGATGGTCCTGCTGCGGCAGGGCGAGTCGGTGGTCGCCGCCGCACTGGCGGCCTTCGGGGCGCCGCGGGAGTCCAGCCTGACGGTGCCACCCTCGGTGATCATGCCGACGCTCCCGGAGCCGGAGTCGATCGAGCCCTTCCCGTACATCCCGGGGCAGACGCCGGACTTCTTCCAGCACGTCGAGATGCGTCTGGCCGACGGCGGGTTCCCGTACAGCGGGGCGAGCACGTCGCACATGCAGGGGTGGATGCGCTTCCGGGAGGCGCCGCCGGTCTTCGACGAGCGGCACTTCGTCAGCCTCGCCGACTCGTGGCCGCCGGCCGTGATCCAGATGCTGGCCAAGCCGGCACCGGGCAGCAGCATGACGTGGACCCTGGAGCTGCTCGGCGACGTCACCGCCGAGCCGGACGCCCACTTCGCCTATGCCGTCCACACCGACCAGGCGGGCGACGGCTACGCACACACCGACGCCCGGATCTGGCACCCGAACGGCTCGCTCGTGGCGATCAGCCGGCAGACGGTTTCGGTCTTCGGCTGACCAGTGAGGCTGCCGAAGGAAGCCGTCCGGCCCCCTTCGGCAGCCTCCCCTCAGCGCCCGCGACCGGCGCTGGTGGAAGTGGAGAAGGCGACGACGCTGCCGCCGCGCGAGCCGCCCTGGCGGTTGCCGGAGCGCTTCGGCGCACCCGACCCGCGACGCCGTCCGCCGTTGCCGCCGCGGTTGCCACCGCCACCGTTGCGGTTGCGGCCGGCGCCACCGCGCTCACCACGGCCAGAGGGCTTGCCACCGCGCTGACCGCCGCCGTTGCTTCGACCGCCGCCCTTGCCGGCCCCCGTCGCACCACCGGTGTTCTGCTGCGGGACCTTCGGGACGAAGCCACCGGGGAAGCTGCGCTCGCCCGGCGCGAGCTCGCCGAGGAGCTCGTGACCGACCGAGACCTTGGTCGTCGTCGGCTTGATCCCGGCCTTGCGGGTGAGGTCGCGCACGTCGCGGACATGCTCGTCGGTCATCAGGGTGATCACCGTGCCCTCGGCGCCGGCACGCGCGGTGCGTCCGGAGCGGTGCAGGTAGGCCTTGTGCTCCACGGGCGGGTCGGCGTGGATGACGAGCGAGACGTCGTCGACGTGGATGCCGCGGGCGGCGATGTCGGTGGCGACGAGGGTCTCGGCGGCGCCGGAGTGGAAGGCGTCCATCGAGCGGGTGCGCGCGTTCTGGCTGAGGTTGCCGTGCAGCTCGACCGCGGGCACACCCTTGGCGTTGAGCTGGCGGGCGAACTTCTTGGCGCGGTGCTTCGTGCGGGTGAAGACCACGGTGCGACCGGGTGCCGCGACGAGGTCGGTGAGGACCGCGAGGTGCTCGCCCTGGGCGACGTGCAGCACGTGGTGGTGCATCGTCGCGACCGGCGACTGGGCGGAGTCGGCCTCGTGGGTGACCGGCTGGTGCAGGAAGCGCTTCACGATCTGGTTGATCGCACCGTCCAAGGTCGCGGAGAAGAGCATCCGCTGACCGCTGTCCGGGGTCTTGCCGAGGATCCGCTTCACGGCGGGCAGGAAGCCGAGGTCGGCCATGTGGTCCGCCTCATCCAGGACGGTGATCTCGATGCTGCTCAGGTCGACGTGCCCCTGGCCCATGAGGTCCTCGAGGCGACCGGGGCAGGCGACGATCACGTCGACGCCCGCGGCGATGGCCTTGACCTGGGGGTTCTGGCCGACGCCACCGAAGACGGTGCGGCTGCGCAGCCCGAGTGCGTCGGCGAAGGGGGCCATGGCCTCGTCGATCTGGGTCACCAGCTCGCGGGTCGGCGCGAGGATGAGCGCGCGCGGGCGCTTGGCGGCGCGGCCGCCGCCGCTCGCGGCGAGGCGGGTGAGCGTCGGCAGGACGAAGGCGAGGGTCTTGCCCGACCCGGTCCGGCCGCGGCCGAGGACGTCACGGCCGGCGAGGGAGTCCGGCAGCGTCGCCGCCTGGATCGGGGTGGGGGTGGTGATGCCCTGCTCGGTCAGGATCGAGGTCAGGGACGTGGGGACGCCGAGGTCGGCGAAGGTCGTGGTCGTCACGAAAGAAGGTGCTCCAGACGGAGTCGTGATGCTTCGGTTCTGCCCGGCGCGGCACGGGCCTGCCGGGGCAGGGTGCGCTCGCGGCGCGATGGCATCGTTGCAAGAAGAGGAGCGGCTCGCTGCAGAACTGGGCGGCTGCTGCGGCCCATCCTACCGCCTAGGGTCGAGGCGGAAGCGAAGGAGGAGCACCGATGACCCTGCAGGACATGCTCGATGCCGCCACGAAGGGGGAGACCCTCACCATCCCCGACGGCTGGTCCCAGGGGCGGGCCACGTACGGCGGTCTCGTCGCGGCCCTCCAGCTCGCGGCGATGCGCAGCCGGATCGACGGCAAGGTGCCGCCGCTGCGCACCCTCACGGCGAACTTCCTCACGCCGGTCGAGCCCGGGGAGGTCAGCGTCAGGTCCTCGGTCCTGCGGCAGGGGTCGCACATCACCCACTGCGAGGCGCGGGTCGTCCAGGAGGACCGGGTCGCCGCGGTCTCCGTCGCCGTCTTCGGCAGCCCGCGACGCTCGGGGCTGCGCGTGCACCCGGAGACGAGGATGCCGCGGCTGCCCGACCCCTTCGATCTGGAACCCCTCACGCCCAAGTCCACGGGTGGCCCGGAGTTCCTGCAGCACATGGAGCTGCGCCTCGTCGAGGGCGACCAGCCCTTCAGCGGCTCGCCCCGGTCCTCCTTCACCGGGTGGATGCGACTGAGGGAGCCCGGCCGCACCTTCGGCGAGGAGCACCTCGTCGCCCTCGCTGACGCCTGGCCCACCCCCGCGCTGGCGCGCCTGCACGAGCCAGCTGCCGCCAGCACGGTGTCATGGACCCTGGAGATCGTCGGCGATCTGCGGCACGTCGCGCCCACGGCACAGTGGGCCTACGCGGCCAGGGCCGACACAGCAGCGGACGGGTACGCCCACGGCGAGGCACGCATCTGGCAACCGCACGGAGGGCTCACCGCGATCAGCCGACAGACCGTCGCGGTCCTCGGCTGACCCGGTCGCCACGGGAGGCTCGGCTCAGATGACGCCCTGGGCGACCATCGCGTCGGCGACCTTGATGTAGCCGGCGAGGTTGGCGCCGGCCATGTAGTCGCCCGCGCAGTCGTACTCGGCGGCAGTGTCCACGCAGTTGCGGTGGATGTCGCGCATGATCTCCTCGAGCGCGGCCTCGGTCTCCTCAAAGCCCCACGAGTCACGGCTCGCGTTCTGCTGCATCTCCAGGGCGGAGGTGGCCACGCCGCCGGCGTTCGAGGCCTTGCCCGGTGCGTAGAGGACTCCCGCGTCCTGGAAGGCCCCGATCGCGCCCGGCACGCAGGGCATGTTCGCGCCCTCGGCGACGAGCTTCGCGCCGTTGCGGATCAGGGTGTGCGCGTCATCCTCGGACAGCTCGTTCTGCGTGGCGCACGGCAGCGCCACGTCGGTGGGCACCTGCCAGATGCTGCCCTCGGAGATGTGGGAGGCGCTGCTGCGGGCCTCGACGTAGTCGGTGAGCCGGCCGCGGCGGACCTCCTTGATCTCCCGGAGGAGCTCCAGGTCGATGCCCTTCTCGTCCACGACGTGGCCGCCGGAGTCGGAGACGGCCACGACCGTGCCGCCCAGCTGGTGGACCTTCTCCACCGCATAGATCGCGACATTGCCCGAGCCCGAGACGACGACCCGGCGCCCCTCGAGGGACTCGCCGCGCTCCTTGAGCATCTCCTGCGCGAAGTAGACGGTGCCGTACCCGGTCGCCTCGGTCCGCACCTGCGAACCGCCCCAGGACAGCCCCTTGCCGGTGAGCACCCCCGACTCGTACCGGTTCGTGATCCGCTTGTACTGCCCGAAGAGGTACCCCAGCTCGCGACCCCCGACGCCGATGTCACCGGCCGGCACGTCGGTGTACTCGCCGATGTGCCGGTA
>CAYLUX010000097.1:0-9072 GCA_964386935.1 uncultured Janibacter sp. | reverse complement strand
GCCGTTCGGGAACACGTCACCGTGCTGCATCGGGATCCGCTGCTGAACTGCCATGGCTGCTCTCCTATCCAGTGAGTTTTCTTGCGCATTCAGCGTGCCAGAACGACTTGCAGTCTTGCAACCCTGATTGGCAAGTTCCTCGCGGAGGTAGGGTTTGAAGTTGAACTAGCAACCCAGGAGTCTCGATGAGTAGCAGCGATCCGATCCCCGCCATCCCGGAGGAGGTCCTCGGCTTGGCGCGATCGCTCAGCGCCAAGATGGCCGAGACTTCACCGACGCTCCACCTCGATCAAGCTGCGGCCTACACGTCCGACCCGTCGCTGACGTTGTTCGTAGCACTGCATGCTGCGGAGTCAACGACTCATGCCGCTCAGGATCTTCGAAGCCTGCTCATTGCCTACGCCCACGGTGTCAGCCAGCCTCGTCCGCCGATGCCAAAGCTCGCCGAGGCGCAGGGCCTGTCTCTGAGTGCACTGACGCGCCGGTACTCACGCGCTCAGTTGAGTGCAGTCCATGCCCTGCTCTCGGACGAGCCGGACGTCGAAGAGATCTTGCTCGCGTACACGTCGCTTGAAGCAACCGATCTCCTCGACATCTCGCCTCGACTCACTGAGGCAACGTTGGAGCACTCGTCGCGACTCAAGGACTGCGCTCAACTCATGCGTGAGAATCGTATGGGGTCTGCCGTGCCTGATCTCAGGGTTCTCGCGGACTTCCCCGAGGAAGTGAGAGAGGCTGCAGACGTGCAACGGGACCGACTTCGCGCGCACCGTGCTAGCGACCTCGGTGTCGACGAGCTTCAACCAGGCCAATAGCGATATTCGGTTGGACCTTCGAGCTTTTGCCGAAAGGGTCTGCGACGATCTGCGCCCCGCGCAATAGGTGCTTGCGTCGTCAACGCTTTGCAGGGGAGTGGCCGTGGCCCCGGGGTCGTCAAGAGAAGCGGCAGAGCAACTCCCGATGGCTGGAGAGAGTCGGACCTTGACGGTTCGGCTCAACGGCTGTAGATCGGGCACCGACTCTCGCTTACAGTCTTGATGCCGTCAGCCTTATGGTTGACATCGCTTCTAGATCTATCGATTCTCCGCTTCCCGGGTGGGATCAGGCGTCGTGGGTAGAGTTAATCGCTTTCACCACAGCCTCAAAGTTCTCCAACGTCGTCGGTGACAGCTTCTCGACCTTAGACGGGTTGCGCAGGAGGACTTCGGCTGGTCGCCAGTGGTCGAATTTTCCGTCCAGCGCTTCCAGGCGAAGGAGTATCCGATGCGGGTGGTCGGGAAGGTCTGCGACCTTGTGTTTCGTGCCGAACGCCTCGTTATAAAGGCCAATGTAGTCGCCAGCGGTGAAAAGGTCCTCGATGTCGCTGTGCTTCTGCGCGAGGGCCGAACCGACGAAGACGACCCGCTTGCTGGCGATCTTATTCGCCTTGATAGCTGCCTCGACTTTCCCGCCCCCTTCGGTGCCCGAATCGAGCAGCACAGTCACCGACACCTTCTGCCCGAGCAGGGAGACGAAAGCGGGCACGTTGGAAGCGCCGCCGGCCGGGAGAATGCGCCAACGCTCGTCAAGCCCTTCCTTCCCTTGGTCTCGCAAGGTCCGGCTGATCATGTCCAGATAGGCCACGTCAGATGGGCCCTCGACGAGCAGGTTCCGTTCTCCGATGAAGAGGTTTTGTGACAGGTCGTAGCCGAGAGCTGCTTGTAGTGGGAAGGCGCTGTCCTCCCCGACCTCGAGTACGTCCGACGACGTCACGGAGCCGATCTCGTCGCCACGGTCCTCAACAACACGGACGCGTTCGATCTGCTCCACCATGAAGGGCGAGTGCGTCGTGTAGAGAACCGGCCCCACGGGGGCGAGGCGCTGGTTAATGAAGCGCAGGAAGTCGCGCTGGGCCCTTGCATGCAGCGTCAATGCGGGCTCGTCGAGCAGGATCACGACGTCATCGCGGTTCTCAAATTCGCTGAAGGCGGCGAGGAAGGAGAAGAACCACTGGTAACCGGACGAGCGGAGTGAGAAGTTGTTGGTGAAGTCGTGCTTGCGATCCTCAACCCGGAAGTTGAGGTGACTGACGACCGTCGTCTTCCCGTTCTGTTCCTGGACGGTCTCCGGCTCGATCTCAACCTTGATCCGCAGCTCGGGATTGGTGCTCCAATACTCTGCCATCTCGCGGGAGAGGTCGCTGGACACGGCCTCGAGTTCTGCTGTGCGTGACTCGAACTCAGCATCGGTCACCGAGTCGATGTCGGTGTCGGCGAGCCGGAGCAGGGCTCGGGCCGTCTGCTTCGACGACGCGGCTGGCTCCTCGTCCTGCGCTGTGCGGAGCTTGGAGATATCGACGCGTCCCTCAAGGCTCTGGTATGACGCGAAGCGGAAGAACTTCGGCAGCCTCGAAAGTACGCTCTTCCTCGCGATGATCTCCAGGTTGTCCGTCTTGCCGGTCAGCGATACCAGCCTCTCTAGCGCCTCCGCGTCGGCGGTGGTGTTCCCGTCCGAGTCCTCGTCGCCCTCTGCTGCCTGATCTGTCGTTCGCGCTGACTTGGGTGCAGGTGAGAGGGCCTCCCTGAGCGATGCGACGGTCGAGTGCGACTCCAGAAGCGCGTCGGCGTCAGGATGATCAGCGAGCACGTTCTTCAAGAAGCGCTCCTCGTCGATCAGTATCCGCAACCATTGGCTGCCGTCGTACCGTCGTCCCACGGTCACGGTCTTCTCGGCCACGACGCCGTCGCCCAGTGCTTCCTGGAGTGCGTTCACGTCGTCATCTTCCAGGGCGAAGGTCGCCTCGATCGGCGTGATTAGCGAGAGGTCCTCCTTCCTCCCATCTCGCTTCCAGCGCCAGCGCGGGTAGTCGTCCCTCGCGACGAACTTGTCGCCGTATACAGGGTTCAGCCTGTAGAGCGCGTCCAACATCGTCGACTTGCCGGACTCGTTCATGCCGACCAGCGTGGTCACGTCCGACTCCACCGGCACATCCGTCGAGTCCAGCACATTCTTGTACCGGCGAACCCGGAACGACATCAGCTTCATCGCTTACCCCTCAGAAGAGCCTCATATTGCTCGTTCAGAGTACTTCGAGCCACCGACAACCGGTCTCGACCGCTCAGAGCAACACATCCTCTCCCGCCTGCGCAGCCGGCGGGGCGGAGACGAACTCGTTGATGGTCTCGGTCGCGAGGTCGTCGACCATCAAGGCGACGTCTTCATCAAGATCTCGTCCCACTGATGCGAGATTCGCTAAGAGAGACCCTCTGACGACAGACCTGATGTCACCGGTCCCGACCTGGATGCCCGCATCAAGCAGCCGCGCGAGCTCATTGCGAGCCGTCTCACGTGCCTCGTCGAGTGTGCGGTTCGGGTTTTTCGCGCCATCAGCGGCTCGACGACATACGACGACGCTGTCGAGATTGGAAGGCTCTCGCGCACCCGCCTTGACGATGCTCGTCGTCATCTCGCCCTTGACCGGTTGGACGGCTGTGACCACAAAGCCCGCGCGGCGCAACGACTCGATGACCTGGATCCAGCCGGTGATCCGAGCCTGGTGAAACGTAAAGGCCAAGAGACCGCCAGGTTTCAACACCCGAGCGCACTCTGCCCACACCGCCTCGATCGCCCTGCCGAACTCGTCCGGGTCCGAGTTCTGAACCTCGCCGGACGTGCGTGTCGTCGGCGCCTGGGTGTATGCCTTGTGCGGTCGCATTCCCTGGAGCCAGGCGTGGAAGAAGTCCGCAAGCTCTGCGTAGTAGACGTTGTCCATGTACGGGGGGTCGGTGACGACCAGATCGATGGACGCGTCGGGCAGATCCGTATCAGCTGCGTTCTTCGTGGCGACATACGCGGCCTGTCCCTCCGCACGGGCGAACTCCTCCCATGAGTCGAAGACAGTCGCGGCGAGGGGCTGAGCCACTCCCACCACACGCTCAACGCCCGCTCCCCGAACAACGAGGTCGGTGGGCCTCGTCTTGTACTCGTGGGCACGCTGCAGGCGGCTCTTGAACAGAGTGGAGAAGGACCCCGACGATTGCGGCGTCCCCCATGGATGGGCCTCGAGCGGGGTGCGCTCGGGCTTGAGGATGTGATGGCTGAACATGTGACGCACTGCACCGGTCCCCTCACCCTTGAACGACGTGAAGAGGTTGTTGAACTCGAGAGTGCCGGAGAACAGTGCAGCGAGCGCCTCGCGCTCCGGGTCTGGGCCCGACAGGTCCCGGATAGCCGTGGCGATGAGCGATAGTGAGACGAGTTGGCGGGCGTTGAAGAAGTCGCGCCACTGTCGAAAGTTCCACTTCAGCGCTTGGTCCGTATTGTTCCCAGGTGCGAGGTTACCGACCGGGAGGACAGCTCCGGCGGGGAGATTGGCGAGGAGCTTGACGCACTCGTCGTACAGGTCCCGATCCCAGTCGGTGATGCCCTCGTAAACTTTCGTCCCGTCGCTGTTAGCCACCATCTTCGCGTACATCTCGTACCCGGGCTTGTTTCCGTTTAGGGCGCGCAAAACCTTGAAGGCGTGCCCTCGCCGGCACGTGGCGATTTGGCCGCGCACCGCTCCGCGCTGGGTGATTTCATGCCCGTTGGGGCAGGTCTCGACGTCGAAGTCGTATCGGCTTGCCTTGACGGCAAGGCACTCGGGGCAGACGATCTGAACCTTCGGGACTCGCTTGGGATACGCATTCCTCGAAAAGACCGGGGAATCAAACAGGCGGACCTTGTCCGCGCAGTCGGGGCACTCCACTGTTGCGACCCAGAAGTAGTACAAAACTGTCCGCCCGTCCTCCGCCCGATGGAGGCGATCCACCTCTTCTCGGCAGGCGCGCTCCACGGCCTCGTGCGCAGTCGCCAGATCAGTGATGCTCCACGGCTGCATGGCCTGCCGCTCGACGAGCGTCGCCACTGGGTTGATGTCGAAGCAGACTGGCCTACCGCCGAGCTTGAGCACTTCCACACCCGTTACGCCGGACCCGGAGAACGGGTCCAGGACGACAGCACCGGTGAGATCGAGCGGCGACTGGTAGGCGAGCGCAGCATCCTCGCCATCAGCGGTGACAGCGGACGCGATGATCCCACGGAAGACGGTGCCGAGCCGCTTCGCCCACCACTTGTGCGTGCTGGTGGCTGGGCGGTGGACCTCCTTGCGCCAGGACTCCTTGGTGCCGACTGTGCTGAGCATAGCCGCAGGAAAGGCCGACTCGAGGCTAGTGCGTGCAGGGACCCGAGCAGTCAACGACGTGGCCCGTTCAGCGCGACTGCCTTGTCATCCCCAGCCCCGATCGACCTATAGGCGCAGAAACTGTGCACTCTTCCGGCGTTCGGGTTGGGCTCCTTGTGGGTGATCATCTCGTTGGTCTGCATGTTGAACTCATAGGAGACGAGCACCTCGTCGACCTCGACGCGATGGAGGTCTCCGACCTGGATAAGCGCATCGGACTGGACCTCGTAGTCGGCCGGGAGAATCAAGGTCGCCATTCCATCCGTGCCGGACGCGAGAGCAAAGGGCGTTGGCACGACGTACATCTTGCGGTCGCGGACAAGGATGTCGCCATAGGAACCAAAGCCGCGGAACGATTTGTTCTTGTGGACGTACTCGGAGTCGGCATTCAAGAAGCTGCCGTGGCATACGACCAGATCAACCACGGGGTACTCGTCCACCCCCTGTTCTGCCTTCGGGTAGCGCCCGAAAACGTAGAAGACCTCGCGGCTGCGATGCTCTCCCGTGGGGACCTGAGAGTTGGAGTCGTAGTCGGCCTCCCGACCGGGGAACTCCAGGCCCTTGACCTCGTACCCCTCGGGGTGATGGACCAACCGGAAGTCGGGGTAAGTGTTCCGTCCCGGATCGTCGGAAGCGAGCTGGCAGGCTGCGATCCGGTCGCCCACCCAATTCTGGAAGTGGTACTCCTTGTCGCTGGCCGAGACCCGTTTAATCAGGTCCCCCTCCGCACGAGCCCGCTCGCACTCCAGGAACACTTGCTCGACTGCGCCCATCATCACCCTCTGGTCGACCGATACGTTTAGCTGCGCTGCACCACCGATGGGCCGCGCCTGCCGCGAACCGATGGTATCGGGGTAGATGTGCGGGACCTGTATGCCTCGCCCGCCAAGAGCCACTTGCCTCGCCGGATACCAGCTTCGTCCCACCACTCGAAGGGCGCCCATGCCCATCGTGAGGACTTTCCATACTGTCTCAAGCGCGCTGACGCGCGACAGCCCGGCCCTGGATGGGCCGGGCTGGGGTCCCGCGGCTGAGTTCCGAGGAGCGCTGCGCTACAGCCCCTCGGAACTCAGCCGCACCCAAGCAACGACCCACCCAGGGCCGGGCGCTGTCGGACCTGCCCAAAACACTGCTAGTCCCGCATGGGACGACCTGACGCGCCTCCTCACGCCCAGCCCTCCTCTAGGCACGTCCGACAAACCCTGCGACCAACCGTGTCCCACAGCGTTGTGTTCGCGTCGAACTCGTGACCGTACCGACAGAAGTAGACGGACCTCGCGCCTCGGTGCCAACGCCGGCGAGTATTCTCACTCTGACTCACGCCCTCCAAGTGCGCCGGATTCACGCAAGCTCGGTGCTTGCACCAGTTTCCGCCCGCACACATCGTGCTGAGCGAGTGACACAGGTGATCCAGGATCGGGGGGACCGGCGAGCCATAGGTCAACCGCCAGGCGTACCGGTGCGCACTCACAGACTTGGACCCCAAGGCGCTGAAGTGTCCGTAGTTCGCTTCGCTTCGTGCTCCAGTCCAGGTCCAGCACGGACCCAAGCCGGAGAGGTACGCGTACTCTTCCCCTGACTTGTCCACCAGATCCCAGAATCGTGCGATGACGTCGGGGTCTGACAGGGGCCTGCGGCGCCTGCGCTTCTTCTTGCGCGGCCGCTCCGCCTTCGGTGGCCTACGTCCTCCCGTGGGGGTGTTTAGGGGAAGTCCGAGCCGTCCAGCAATCAGTCGTGCGCCTTCATGGCTGACGCCAGCGAGTTCCCCCACCTCACGCCAAGTCGATGCGCCGGATTCGATGGCGCCCTGCACCGCAGCTTCGCGTTCCTCCCTCGACATGCTCATCTTGAACCCCCTCGATCCCAGCGGCTGGAGCAGATTGGGCGCACTGCTTGCTGTAACAGTCCTGTCGACTGCTTCCGGTTGTCCCGGTAGACCCGATGGTTTCGGACTTCATGCGTGTCAACGCAAGCTTGCGGGCATCCCCCCAAAGGGGACTCACGGCCGACGAGCATCTGGCTAGACTCGTGTGATGGCGGTGTCCGACTACCTGACCCACTGCATGAGTGGGTGGCGCGCGACGTTCTGCATACTCGATAATCTGGCGCCCCACGTAGAGGTTCCAGGCACTGGCGACTCTGATGAAGGCATCTCAAATGCGCTCGAAGGCCGCCGAGGATTCCGTTGGATCTGTCGTCTGCACGACGCGGTAGGGCGCAGTTACAAGCCATCCTGACGCCGCAGATGCGAAGGCTCCGCTGGAGGGGGTTCGAACGCTCAATACGCGCACCCCCGGCGCACCCCGAGCATGCGAGGGCGTGCACCTGACGCACCCATGGCACCCATCCGCGCAGGATGATCTGGAGCCTGAACACCTTCGCAATGAGAAGGTCAGGGGTTCGATTCCCCTCAGCTCCACCATCTGAAGGCCCCCGGCTCGAGTCGGGGGCCTTCGTCGTCCACCCAGCCATGGACTACAGCTCGGAGTAGAAGCTGAGCTGGTTCCCGTCCGGATCGTGGAAGTCGAAGTACTCGACGGCGTTCGGGACGTGCTCCAGCGGTCCGACCGCGACGCCTGCCGCGAGGAGTCGTTCCCGTTCGGCGGCGGCGTTGCCGACTCCGAGACGCGTCACCACCTCCGCCCCGGAGCGGGTGGTCGGCTCCTCCCCGAGCTGGAGCCAGATCGTGCCAAGGCGGAACTCCACGACGCCGTCGGTGGGCACCAGGTCCGGAGCAGACAGGGTGAACACCCGCTGGTACCAGGCGATGGCGCGGTCCAGGTCGCTGACCGGCAGTCCGACGGTGACGCTCCGTACGTCCATGGGCCTCATCCTTCCTGCCCGGCGAGGATCTGCCCAGTGGGTCAGAGGCCGGCCATCGCCGCGAGGGCGATGTCGGCGCGGTCCTGGGCGTCCCGGTCGTGCGTCGAGAGCCAAGCGAGGACCTCGTCGGCGCCGGTGCGCGCGACCAGTGCCGCGAGCTCCGTCTCCACCTGCTCCGGCGTGCCGTGGACGGTCCGTCCGAGGTGCTCCTCCACCTTCGCCTGCTGCCGCTGCGTCAGTCGCATCGCCGGCTCGGGCCGCAGCGGTGGGAAGGCCCCGGTCGTGCGGGACTCGACCATCGCCCAGGCCTCCGACAGCGCGAGCTCCCATGCCTGCGAAGGGGTCTCGCCGATCATGATCTCCGGGCTGAGCACGAGGTAGGGCTCCGGGCAGGCGGCACTGGGCACGAAGCGTTCCCGGTACTCCTCCACCGGTCCGAGGTCGCCCCACAGCACCGGCCCGCCGACGACGACGGGCAACCCGTACTCGGCCGCGACCGCGAGACCCGACCCGGTGGCGAGCAGGAAGAGGGGAGGTGCGGGGACCCCCTTCGGCATCGCGGTGACGGGTCCGGTGTCGTGCAGGAAGCCCTCGAGCGCGGCCAGGTCCTCGGCCATCCGCTCCGTCGGGTAGTCGTGCACACCGAGGGCGTCACGCACCGGCGCGGTGAAGCCGAGCGAGCGGCCGATGCCGAGGTCGATGCGGCCGGGGTGGAGTCCGGCGAGCATTCGCGCCTGCTCGGCGATCACGATCGGGCTGTGGTTGGGCAGCATGACGCCGCCGGACCCGACGCGGATGCGCTCCGTTCGGGCCGCGATCTCGGCCATGAGCAGCGGAGGGTTGCCGCTGGCGATCCCCGGCACGGCGTGGTGCTCGGCGACCCAGAAGCGGTGCAGGCCGAGCTCCTCGACCCGCCGGGCACGCGCGATCGAGTCGTGCAGCGCGGTCGCCGGTGGCTCGCCGGCCCGGGTGCGGGACCGGTCCAGCAGCGACACGGGGACCGGGAGGGACATCTACCGACCGAGCTCCTGCACCATCGGGACGACGTC
>CAYLUX010000096.1:0-9625 GCA_964386935.1 uncultured Janibacter sp. | reverse complement strand
GAGTTCCGCACCTGGACCCAGGGCGTGACCTTCTGCACCCGGATGGACTACCTGACCCCGATGTTCCAGGAGGCGGCATACTGCCTGGGCATCGAGAAGCTCCTCGGCATCACAGATGACATCCCCGAGCGGGCCAGCGCGATCCGGGTGCTCATGATGGAGTTGACCCGCATCTCCAGCCACCTGATCTGCCTGGGCACCGGCGGCATGGAGCTCGGCGCGACGACGATCATGACGATCGGCTTCCGCGAGCGCGAGCGGATCCTCTCGATCATCGAGAACATCACCGGCCTGCGGATGAACAACGCCTACATCCGTCCCGGCGGCGTCGCCCAGGACCTGCCTCCCGGCGCGATCGACAAGATCCGCGAGACCATGCCAGTGGTCGCCCAGGGCGTCGACGAGCTGGACAAGCTGCTCGTCGAGCTGCCGATCCTCATCGGCCGGCTCAAGGACGTCGGCGAGCTCTCGCTCACCGGCTGCACCGCCCTGGGCGTCACCGGTCCGGTGCTGCGCTCGACCGGCCTGCCGCACGACCTGCGCAAGCTCGACCCCTACTGCGGGTACGAGAAGTACGACTTCGATGTCGTCACCCGCACCGGTGCCGACGCCTACGACCGGCTGTGCATCCGGCTGGACGAGATGCGCCAGAGCATCCGGATCGTCGAGCAGGTCTGCGACGAGCTGCAGAAGAACCCCGGCCCGACGATGGTCGAGGACAAGCGGATCGCCTGGCCGGCCCGGCTGGCCGTGGGCGGCGACGGTCAGGGCAACAGCCTCGACCACATCCGCGAGATCATGGGCACCTCGATGGAGGCGCTCATCCACCACTTCAAGCTGGTCACCGAGGGCTTCCGGGTCCCGCCGGGCCAGGCCTACGCGGCCATCGAGTCCCCGAAGGGCGAGCTCGGCTGCCACGTCGTCTCCGACGGCGGGACCCGGCCCTACCGGGCCCACTTCCGCGACCCCTGCTTCAACAACCTGCAGGCCATGGCGGCCATGTGCGAAGGGGGCAACCTCGCCGACGTCGTCGTCGCGGTCGCCTCGATCGACCCGGTCATGGGAGGAGTGGATCGCTGATGACGATCAAGTTCGGCCGGCAGGACTCGTTCGGCCACCTCAAGCTGTCCGCGGAGAGCAAGGAGCCCTACTCCGAGGAGACCCTGGAGTCGCTCACCGCCGACGCCGCGCAGATCCTGGAGCGCTACCCGCAGCAGCGCTCGGCGCTGCTGCCGCTGCTGCACCTCGTGCAGAGCGTCGACGGCTACGTCACGGGCCGTGGCATCAACTTCTGCGCCGACCTGCTCGGGCTGACCCGCGCCGAGGTCTCGGGGGTCGCGACCTTCTACACCCAGTACAAGCGTCACCCCAACGGCGAGTTCAACGTCGGCGTCTGCACGAACACGCTGTGCGCGATCATGGGCGGTGACCAGCTCTTCGACGAGCTGAGCGAGCACCTCGACGTCGGTCACGACGAGACCACCGAGGACGGCAAGGTCACCCTGGAGCGCCTCGAGTGCAATGCCGCCTGCGACTACGCGCCGGTGATGATGGTCAACTGGGAGTTCTTCGACAACCAGACCCCTGAGTCGGCCCGGAAGCTCGTCGACGACCTGCGCGCCGGCAACCCGGTGCGCCCCACCCGCGGACCGGACCGGGTGTGCAGCTTCAAGGAGGTCTCCCGGCTGCTCGCCGGCTTCCCCGACGGCCACGCCGACGAGGGTCCCGGTGCGGGGGAGCCCTCGCTACGGGGCCTCGAGGTGGCCCGCGCGGAGGGCTGGACTGCGCCCGGCGACGAGGCGGAACCCACGACGGAGACGAAGGGGGAGGAGTGAGATGAGCACCCCGCTGACCCCGGTCCTGACCAGGTTCTGGGACCACCCGCAGTCCTGGACGCTCTCCACCTACGAGGAGGAGGGTGGCTACCGGGCGCTGCGCTCGGCGCTGCAGCGCGACCCCGGTGACCTCGTCCAGGAGCTGAAGGACTCCGGCCTGCGCGGCCGTGGCGGCGCCGGCTTCCCCACGGGCATGAAGTGGGGCTTCCTCCCGCCGCACGACGGCGGCCCCCGCTACCTCGTCGTCAACGCCGACGAGTCCGAGCCGGGCACCTGCAAGGACATCCCGCTGATGATGGCGGCGCCCCACTTCCTCATCGAGGGCTCGATCATCACCAGCTTCGCGATCGGCTCCGACAAGGCCTTCATCTACGTGCGCGGCGAGGTCGCCCACGTCTACCGGCGACTGCTGAAGGCCGTCGAGGAGGCCTACGAGGCCGGCTACCTCGGCAAGGACATCCTCGGCACCGGCTACGACCTGGACATCGTCGTGCACGCCGGCGCCGGTGCCTACATCTGCGGTGAGGAGACGGCCCTGCTGGACTCCCTCGAGGGCCGCCGCGGCCAGCCCCGCCTCAAGCCCCCCTTCCCTGCGGTGGCCGGCCTCTACTCCCGCCCGACGGTCGTCAACAACGCCGAGAGCATCGCCTCGGTCCCGGTCATCGTCGACCGCGGCGCCGAGTGGTTCTCCGACATGGGCACCGAGAAGTCCAACGGCTTCGGGATCTTCTCGCTCTCGGGACACGTGAAGCACCCGGGCCAGTACGAGGCGCCGCTCGGCATCACGCTGCGCGAGCTGCTCGACATGGCCGGCGGGATGCGCGACCCGGAGAAGAAGCTGAAGTTCTGGACCCCGGGCGGCTCCTCCACCCCGATCTTCACCGACGAGCACCTCGACGTGCCGCTGGACTTCGAGTCGGTCGCCGCGAACGGGTCCATGCTGGGCACCCGCGCCCTGCAGATCTTCGACGAGACCGTCTCCGTCGTGCGTGCCGTGAGCCGGTGGAACGACTTCTACATGCACGAGTCGTGCGGCAAGTGCACGCCGTGCCGCGAAGGCACCTACTGGATGGCCCAGATCCTCCACCGGCTCGAGGACGGCAAGGGCACCCAGACCGACATCGACCTGCTCGTCGACATCTGCGACAACATCCTCGGCCGGGCCTTCTGCGCCCTGGGTGACGGCGCCACGAGCCCGGTCACCTCGGCCGTGCAGTACTTCCGCGAGGAGTTCGAGGCCGGCTGCCACACCGCCGCCAGCGAGCTCTTCCCGCCCGCCGCGTCCACGCTCTTCCGCAAGGAGCAGAACCCGATGGTGACCGCATGACCACCACATCGTCGTCCCCGGAGCAGCAGACGAAGCCCGAGCTGGTCAACCTGACCATCGACGGCGTCCCCGTCGCCGTCCCGAAGGACACGCTCGTCATCCGCGCCGCGGAGGAGGCCGGGATCCAGATCCCGCGCTTCTGCGACCACCCGCTGCTCGACCCCGTCGGCGCCTGCCGGCAGTGCCTCGTCGAGGTCGCGATGCCCGACCGCGAGGGCAACGTGCGGCCGATGCCGAAGCCGCAGCCCAGCTGCACCATGACGGTCGCGGAGGGCATGCAGGTCGGCACCCAGTCCAGCTCGCCGGTCGCCGACAAGGCCCAGCAGGGGATCATGGAGCTGCTCCTGGTCAACCACCCGCTGGACTGCCCGGTCTGCGACAAGGGAGGGGAGTGCCCGCTGCAGAACCAAGCGATGTCCAACGGCCGGGCCACCTCCCGCTTCGACGACGTCAAGCGCACCTACCCCAAGCCGATCAACATCTCCTCCCAGGTCCTGCTGGACCGCGACCGCTGCATCCTGTGCACGCGGTGCACGCGTTTCTCCTCGCAGATCGCCGGTGACCCCTTCATCGAGATGGGGGAGCGCGGCGCGCTGCAGCAGGTCCTCATCTACGAGGAGGAGCCCTTCGAGTCCTACTTCTCGGGCAATGCGGTCCAGATCTGCCCCGTCGGCGCGCTGACCGGTGCGGCCTACCGCTTCCGCTCCCGCCCCTTCGACCTGGTCTCCACCCCGGACGTGTGCGAGCACTGCGCCTCCGGCTGCTCGATCCGCACCGACCACCGGCGCGGCACGGTGCTGCGGCGGATGGCCGGCAACAACCCGCTCGTCAACGAGGAGTGGAACTGCGACAAGGGCCGCTGGGCCTTCACCTACGCCACCGTCGGGGACCGGATCGAGTTCCCGATGGTGCGCGACGCCTCCGGTGAGCTGCGGGTCGTCTCCTGGCAGGAGGCCCTCGCCGCCGCGGCCGAGGGGCTGCGGGCGGCGTCCGAGCACGGTGTGCTCGTCGGCGGCCGGGCGAGCATCGAGGACGCCCATGCCTACGCCACCTTCGCCCGCTCGGTGCTGAGCACGGAGAACATCGACATGCGGGCTCGCCCGCACTCCACCGAGGAGCGCGACTTCCTGCTGCGCCACGTCGTCGGCACGACCCCGGAGACCGGCGGCGTGACCTACGAGGAGCTCGGCGCGGCCGGGACCGTCCTCCTCGCCGGCTTCGAGCCGGAGGAGGAGAGCCCGATCGTCTTCCTGCGGCTGCGCAAGGGCTTCCGCACGGCGGGCACGAAGGTCTTCTCGCTCGCTCCCTTCGCCACCCGTGGCCTGACGAAGGTGGGCGGGACGCTCATCCCGACCGCCCCCGGCACGGAGACCGAGATGCTGCGTGCGCTCGCCGACGACGGGGAGGACGCGCTCACCGGGGCCCGGGAGGGCCTGCGCGGCGAACGGGCGATCATCCTCGTCGGCGAGCGCCTGGCCACCGTGCCCGGCGCCCTCACCGCCGCCGCCCGCCTCGCCGAGTCCACCGGGGCCCGGCTGGCCTGGATCCCGCGGCGTGCGGGGGAGCGGGGCGCGGTCGAGGCCGGCTGCCTGCCGGTCGAGGGCGCCCTCGAGACCGACGGCATCATCGCCGGCGCGGCCTCCGGCCGGATCGGGGGGCTCGTCGTCGGTGGGGTCGACGCCCACGACCTCGGCCTGCGGGACGCCGAGGCGGCCCTGGCGAAGGCCTTCACGGTCTCCCTCGAGATCCGGCCGAGCAGCGTGACCGAGCACGCCGACGTCGTGCTCCCGGTCGCCCCGCACGCCGAGCGTGCCGGTGCCTTCCTCGACTGGGAGGGACGGGTGCGCCCCTTCGAGGTCTCCCTCTCGACCAAGGCCGTCCCCGACCACCGGGTGCTGCACATGCTCGCCGACGAGATGGACGTCTTCCTCGGCACGCGCACCGTCGCCGAGGCGCGGACCTCCTTCGAGGAGACCCCCGCACCGCGGGCGGTCGGCGACATCCCGGGCGGCAAGCTGCCCCGGGTGCTCGCCCCGCACGAGGGCCAGCTCGTCCTCGCGACCTGGCGGCTGCTGCTGGACAAGGGCTCGATGCAGGACGGTGAGCCCTTCCTCGCCGGCACCGCCCAGGCACCGCGAGCAGCGATCTCGCCGGCGACCGCGGCGTCGATGGGCGTCGTCGCCGGGGACCTCGTCACCGTCTCCGCGGAGGACGTGCGGATCACCGTCCCGGCACAGATCCGCGAGGACATGGTCGACCACGTCGTCTGGCTCCCGACGAACTCCGAGAGCTGTGACGTGCGCAGCCTCGCCGGGCGAGCCGGGGCCCTCGTCTCCGTCACCAAGGGTGGTGCAGCATGACCAACCTGACCCTCGCGCTCGCGGCCGCGGAGAAGCCGGTCGCCGCGGACTTCAGCGACACGCCGCTCTGGCTCTCGCTCGTCAAGGCCGTGCTGATCTTCGTCTACCTGCTGCTCAGCGTGCTGCTGATGATCTGGTTCGAGCGCCGCATCATCGGCCGCATGCAGCAGCGGCCCGGCCCGAACCGGGTCGGCCCCTTCGGCCTGCTGCAGAGTCTCGCCGACGGCATGAAGTCGATGTTCAAGGAGGACGTGCGCCCGGCGACGGCGGACGCGCTGATCTTCACGCTCTCGCCGATCCTCTTCTCGACGATGGCCTTCGTCTCCTTCTCGATCATCCCGCTCGGCGGGTCGGTCGAGATGTTCGGCCACACCACACCGCTGCAGCTGACCGACACCCCCATCGCGGGGCTGCTCGTGCTGGCCGTCGCCGGTGTCGCCGCGTACGGGATCGTCCTCGGTGGCTGGTCGGCCGGCTCGACCTACCCGCTGCTCGGTGGGCTCCGGGCGACGGCGCAGATCATCTCCTACGAGATCGCGATGGGCCTGGCCCTCGTCGCGGTCTTCATGTACGCGGGCTCGATGAGCACCAGCGAGATCGTCGCGCAGCAGTCCGACCTGTGGTTCGTCATCCCCGCGTGCGTCTCGTTCGTCGTCTACCTCATCACGATGGTCGGCGAGACCAACCGACTGCCCTTCGACCTCGCCGAAGGTGAGGGCGAGCTCGTCGGTGGCTACTTCACCGAGTACTCGGGCATGCGCTTCGCGATGTTCTTCCTCGGGGAGTACGTCAACATGTTCACCGTCTCCGGGCTCGCGACGACCTTCTTCCTCGGCGGCTGGCAGGCGCCCCCCGGCATCGCCGCCATCGGTGACGGCATGTTCAACACCGGCTGGTGGGGCCTGCTGTGGTTCACCCTGAAGATGTGGCTGTTCATGTGGGGCTTCGTGTGGCTGCGCGGCACCCTGCCCCGCACCCGTTACGACCAGTTCATGCGCTTCGGCTGGAAGTTCCTCATGCCGGTGACCGTCGCGTGGGTCGTCGCCGTCGCCTTCATCCGCGGCGCCGACGCCGGCTTCTTCGGTGAGGGCACGGTCGACGTCGCCGGGCTCTCCTTCCCCGTCTCCTCGCTCATCATCATCGGCGTCCTCGGGGCCATCGTCCTCGGCGCGATGTGGATCTGGGAGACGAAGGTCGAGAAGCAGAACGCCCAGGCCGAGGAGGAGGCGAGCGCTCCCGCCGAGGTGGACCCGTGGGCCGGGGGCTTCCCCGTCCCGCCGCTGCCGGGGCAGCGTCTCGTCGAGACCCCGCGCACCAGTGACGACAAGGCCCTGACAGGCGCGCCGGCCCAGGAGGAGGAGCACCGTGGCTGACGAGAACGAGAAGGGCTTCATCGCAGAGCTCTTCGGACCCGTTGCCGGGTTCGGGGTGACCTTCGCGACGATGTTCCGCAAGGTCGCCACCCAGGAGTACCCGGAGGAGAAGTGGCCGACCCAGCCGCGCTTCCACGGGCGGCACCAGCTCAACCGGCACCCCGACGGCCTGGAGAAGTGCGTCGGCTGCGAGCTGTGCGCGTGGGCCTGCCCCGCGGACGCCATCCTCGTCGAGGGGCGTGACAACGACGACGAGCGCGGGCTGCGCTTCAGCCCCGGCGAGCGGTACGGGCACATCTACCAGATCAACTACCTGCGCTGTATCTTCTGCGGGCTGTGCATCGAGGCCTGCCCGACGCGGGCGCTGACGATGACCAACGACTACGAGCTGGCCGACGACAACCGCGCCGACCTGATCTTCACCAAGGAGCAGCTCCTCGCCCCGCTGCAGGAGGGCATGCTCCCGCCCCCGCACCCCGTGGTCGAGGGGACGGACGAGAAGGACTACTACCGCGGTGAGGTCACCTCCTCCACCCCGGAGCAGCGGGAGTGGATCGAGCGCAACTCGGAGGGGGCGCGATGACCGGCACCGGCGAGGCCGTCATGTTCTGGATCCTGGCCTGCGTCGCGGTACCGAGCGCCCTCGCGCTGCTCTTCGCCCGCAAGGCCGTGCACGCGGCGATCGGCATGGTGCTGACGATGATCGTGGTCGGGGTGATGTACCTGCTGCAGGAGGCACCCTTCCTGGGCATCGTGCACGTCTTCGTCTACACCGGCGCCGTGATGATGCTCTTCCTCTTCGTCGTCATGCTCGTCGGCGTGGACCACTCCTCCTCCCTCGTGGAGACGATCAAGGGGCAGCGGGTGCTCAGCGCCCTGCTCAGCCTGGCGATCCTCGCGCTGCTCCTCGGCGCCGTCGGCCGGATCACCTACATCGGTGACCCGAACCTCACCGACCTCAACGCCGACCCGGGCAACGTCGAGGGGCTGGCCCACCTGATCTTCGGCCGCTACATCTGGCTCTTCGAGATCACCGCCGCGCTCCTGACCGTCGCCGCGCTCGGCGCGATGGTCTTCGCCCACCGGCAGCGGATCCTCGCCAAGCCCACCCAGAAGGAGTGGATGGAGAAGCGCTTCCGCGACGGCAAGCACCTCGCCGGCCTGCCCGCCCCCGGTGTCTACGCGCGGCACAACGCGGTGGACACCCCGGCGTTGCTGCCGGACGGGTCGGTCTCCGAGCTGTCCATGAACCGGGTGCTCGTCGCCCGCGACCAGGTGACCAACCCGACCGTGTACACCGAGGACGAGCTGATCAACGAGAGCCGGCTGCCCGAGGACTCCACGGAGTCCCTCGGCCGTCTCGGATCGACCTCCACGCCCGAAGGGAGGCAGGAGTGAGCCCGGTCAACTACATCTACCTGGCGATCATCCTCTTCACGATCGGTAGCGCCACTGTGCTGCTGCGCCGCAACGCGATCATCGTCTTCATGGGCGTCGAGCTCATGCTCAACGCGGCCAGCCTCGCCTTCGTCACGTTCTCACGCATGCGGGGGTCGCTGGACGGCCAGGCCATCGCGGTCTTCGTCCTCACCGTCGCGGCGGCGGAGGTCGTCGTCGGTCTGGCGATCATCATGGCCGTCTTCCGTGCCCGTAGGTCGGCCTCGGTCGACGACGCCAACCTGCTGAAGCTGTAAGGAGCCGCCTTGCTCACCGCACTGACTGCGACGGCAGCAGCCGAGACGACCGCGGCCGCGGCCCCGGCTGCCGCCACCGGCGTCACCTCCGTGGCGTGGCTGCTCGTCGCGCTGCCGCTGTTCGGCGCCGCGCTGCTGCTCCTCGGTGGCCGCCTCACCGACTCCTTCGGGCCGATGCTGGCCACCCTGCTCTCCTGGGGTTCCTTCGTCGTCGGCGCCGCGATCTGGGTCGCCATGCTCGGCGTCGACGCGGGGGAGCGCGCCTCCTCGATCGAGCTCTTCGACTGGATCCCGGCCGGCGGTGGCGTCGACGTGCACGCCGGCATGCTCATCGACCCGCTGTCGATGGCCTTCGTGCTGCTCGTGACCTTCGTCGGGTCGCTGATCCACGTCTACTCGCTCGGGTACATGGCCCACGACCCGGCCAAGCGCCGCTTCTTCGCCTACCTGAACCTCTTCGTCGCCTCGATGCTGCTGCTCGTGCTGGCGGACTCCTACCTGCTGCTCATCGTCGGCTGGGAGGGCGTCGGTCTCGCCTCGTACCTGCTCATCGGCTTCTGGAACCACAACCCTGCCTACGCCACAGCCGCGAACAAGGCCTTCGTCGTCAACCGCGTCGGTGACATCGGGCTCTTCCTCGCGATGTCGATGATGTTCGCGACCTTCGGCAGCGTCGACTTCGCGGCCGTGGACAGCGCCGTCGGCGGGGCCAGCGAGGCCGCCGCCACCGGTATCGGCCTGCTCCTGCTGCTCGCCGCCTGCGGCAAGTCGGCGCAGTTCCCGCTGCAGAGCTGGCTCGGCGACGCGATGGCCGGCCCGACCCCGGTCTCGGCGCTCATCCACGCCGCGACGATGGTCACCGCCGGCGTCTACCTCATCGTGCGCAGCCACGCGATCTTCGACGCCGCCCCGAATGCCCAGCTGGCCGTCGTCATCGTCGGCACGATCACGCTGATCTTCGGGGCGATCGTCGGCTGCGCGAAGGACGACCTGAAGAAGGCGCTGGCCGCCTCGACCATGAGCCAGATCGGCTACA
>CAYLUX010000095.1:0-9700 GCA_964386935.1 uncultured Janibacter sp. | reverse complement strand
GCGTTGCCATGGATCAAGACTGTCACCGACCCCCGACAACGCTCCTCGGTCAGCCATACCGCGAGCCTCGAGCAGAGCATCGAGGTGGCACTCGAGCCGGTGGTCCTCGGGTTCGGGGCCGGCCGGCCCCCTTCGCGTGGGGTCAGTTGACCTGGCGCTCGCGGCCCTCCCAGTACGGGGAGCGCAGCTTGAACTTCTGCAGCTTGCCGGTCGCGGTGCGGGCCAGCTCGTCGCGGAACTCCACCGACGTCGGTGCCTTGTAGCCGGCCGCCCGCTGCTTGCACCAGGCGATGAGGTCGGCCTCGGTGGCGGTGGCGTCCTCGCCGAGGACGACGAGCGCCTTGATCGTCTCGCCCCACTTCTCGCTGGGCACGCCGATGACGGCCACCTCGGTCACGTCCGGGTGGGAGAAGAGCACGTCCTCGACCTCGATGGAGGAGACGTTCTCACCGCCGGTGATGATGACGTCCTTCTTGCGGTCGCTGATGGTGACGTAGCCCTCGTCGTCGATGCTGCCGCCGTCACCGGTGTGGAACCAGCCCCCGGCGAGCGTGCGCTCGGTCTCCTCGGGCAGGTCGTGGTAGCCCTCCATGACGACGTTGGAGCGCACGAGCAGCTCGCCGCTCTCCGGGTCGATCTTGGCCCGGCAGCCGATCGCCGGGGTGCCGGCACGGACGAGCTTCGTGGCTCGCTCCTGGGCGTCCAGCTCGTCCCACTCGGCGCGGGTGCGGTTGATCGTCAGCAGGGGGGAGGTCTCGGTCAGCCCATAGATCTGGATGAACTCCCAGCCGAGCTCGGTCTCGACCTTCGCGATCGTCGCCGTGGGCGGCGGGGCGCCGGCGACGATGATCCTCACCCGGTCGCGGCCGGGGATCTCTCCCTCCCAGTCCTTGGCGGCGTCCAGCACGGCGTTGACGACAGCGGGAGCGGCGCACATGACGGTGATCCCGTGCTGCTCCACCCGGCGCAGGATCTCGGCGCCGTCGATCTTGCGGATGACGACGTGCTTGGCGCCGACGCCCGTCGTGGTGAAGGGGATGCCCCAGCCGTTGGCGTGGAACATCGGCAGCGTGTGCAGGTAGACGTCGCGGTCGCTGAAGCCGGCGTGCAGCCCGAAGGTGACCGCATTGGTCCAGATGTTGCGGTGGGTGATGCGCACCCCCTTCGGCCGGGCGGTGGTCCCGGAGGTGTAGTTGATCGTCGCGATCGCGGACTCGTCCGGCTCCCACGGGCGCGGCTCTGCCGTGGCCGGGTCGATGTCACCGAAGAGGTGCTCGTCCTCGCCCAGGACGAAGGTGTGCTCGGCCTCGACCTCGTCGATGATCGAGGTCAGCTCGGGGTCGACGTAGAGGACGCGCGCCCCGGAGTGCTCGACGATGAACCGGACCTCCTCGGGGGCGAGGCGGAAGTTGATCGGCACGAGGACGCGGCCGGAGCCCGCGACGCCGAAGAAGCTCGTGAGCAGCCGCGCGGAGTTGTGCGAGACGACGGCGACCCGGTCGCCGACCTCGATGCCCAGCGAGTCCAGGTGTGCGGCTTGGGCGCGAGCGAGCTGACGCATCCGGGAGTACGTGACGTCCCGGAGCGGGGTGGCCGGCTGGTCCGGCTCGTCGACGAAGGCGGTGCGCTCCCCGTAGACGTCCGCTGCGCGGTCGATGAAGTCGTTGACGGTCATGGGGACGAACATGCCAAGTGCCTCCCGGAAGGTGGACGACGGTGTCAGTACGAATCTAGCGCCCGCGGGGGCCCCGGTGCCGCTGGGCCGGGCGTCGGACGCCGAACGGTGCCGACGGGACGGCGGACGGACGGTGTGCTCAGCGGGGCGGCTGCTCCTCCGGCAGGTGCGGGAGGACTTCACGGGCGATCGTGAGCAGCGTCTCGTGGAGCAGCAAGCGGACCTGCTCCCGGGTGAGGCGCCCCTTGACCGCCCACTCCCGCACCGCCGAGCGGGCCAGGTGACCGTATGCCCGCACCATCGCCCGCCGCTGGCTCTCCAGGCTCTGCTCGCCCTCGCTCTCGATGGCCTCGAGCACGCGGTCGACGGTGGCGTCCTCGGCGGCACCGAGGAGGCGCCCCGCAGCTTCGAGTTCGTCGAGGAGCTGCCGCTCAGCGGGGCCGGCAAGGTCCTCAAGCGCGAGCTGCGAGACGCCCGCGCCTGAGGTGACCGACATCGAGCCGGTGCCGACCCGAGACGGGGGCGGCACCGGCTCGGCGTTGTCTGCGGTGAGATCTAGACTCGGGTCCGATGCCCGAACTGCCACGCTCCGAGAACTTCGTCCACCTGCACAACCACACCGAGTATTCGATGCTCGATGGTGCTGCGCGGATCACGGACATGTTCGAGACCGCCCAGGAGATGGGCATGCCGGCGATCGCGATGACCGATCACGGCTACCTCTTCGGGGCCCACGAGTTCTGGAAGACGGCGCAGTCCTACGACGTCAAGCCGATCATCGGCCTCGAGGCCTACGTCGCGCCGGGGCACACCAGCCGCAAGGACAAGACCCGCGTGAAGTGGGGGGACGAGCGCACCCGCCGCGGTGACGACGTCTCCGGTGGTGGCGCCTACACCCACATGACGCTGCTGGCGAAGAACAACACCGGCATGCACAACCTCTTCACGATGGGCAGCCGCGCCTCGCTGGACTCGGTCTACGCGAAGTGGCCGCGGCTGGACCGGGAGCTGCTCGGCCAGTACGGCGAGGGGATCATCGCGACGACCGGATGCCCCTCGGGGGAGATCCAGACCCGGCTGCGGCTGGGGCAGTACGACAAGGCGATCGAGGCGGCCTCGGAGTTCCGCGACATCTTCGGCGCGGAGAACTACTTCCTCGAGCTGATGGACCACGGCAACCAGATCGAGCGCCGGGTGCGCGAGGACCTGATGCGCCTGGCCAAGGACCTGCAGCTGCCGCTCCTGGCGACCAACGACCTGCACTACGTCAAGCGCGAGGACAACATCGCCCAGGACGCGCTGCTGTGCATCAACTCCGGCTCCACGCTGCTGGACCCGGACCGGTTCTCCTTCGAGGGGGACGGCTACTACCTGAAGTCGCCCGCCGAGATGCGCCACCTGTGGCGCGAGCTGCCCGAGGCGTGCGACAACACGCTGCTCGTGGCGGAGATGTGCGAGGTCTCCTTCACCGAGGGCGAAGGGCGGTACATGCCGCGTTTCGACTGCCCGCCGGGGGAGGACGAGCAGACCTGGTTCGTCAAGGAGGTCCAGACCGGTCTGCACCGACGCTTCCCGGCCGGGATCCCGGACTACGCGCAGAAGCAGGCCGACTACGAGATCGACGTCATCGTCGGCAAGGGTTACCCGGGGTACTTCCTCGTCGTCGCCGACTTCATCAACTGGGCGAAGGACAACGGCATCCGGGTCGGTCCGGGGCGTGGTTCCGGCGCCGGGTCGATGTGCGCCTACGCGATGGGCATCACCGACCTGGACCCGGTGCCGCACGGGCTGATCTTCGAGCGCTTCCTGAACCCGGAGCGCAAGTCGATGCCGGACTTCGACGTGGACTTCGACGAGCGCCGGCGCAGCGAGGTCATCCACTACGTCACCGAGAAGTACGGCGACGACCGGGTCGCGATGATCGCGACCTACGGCACGATCAAGGCGAAGCAGGCGGTCAAGGACGCCGTGCGCGTCATGGGCCACCCCTTCTCCGTCGGTGAGCAGCTGACCAAGGCGATGCCCGCCGACGTCATGGGCAAGGGCGTGCCGCTGAACAAGATGTACGACCCGGAGCACGAGCGCTACGGCGAGGGGCAGGACTTCCGCCAGCTCGTGGAGTCCGAGAAGTACCTCGGCGAGATCATCGAGACCGCCAAGGGTCTGGAGGGCCTGAAGCGGCAGTGGGGCGTGCACGCGGCCGGCGTCATCATGTCCAGCGAGCCGCTCATGGACGTCATCCCGATCATGCGCCGGCTGCAGGACGGGCAGGTCCTCACCCAGTTCGACTACCCGACCTGCGAGACGCTCGGTCTGGTCAAGATGGACTTCCTCGGCCTGCGCAACCTGACGATCCTCGACGACGCCCTGGTCAACGTGCGCCAAAACCGCGACGAGGAGATCGACCTCGACGCGCTGAGCAAGGACATGACCGACCCCGCGACCTACCGGCTGCTCGCCCGCGGCGACACCCTCGGGGTCTTCCAGCTCGACGGCGGCGGGATGCGCACCCTGCTGCGGCTGATGCAGCCGGACAACTTCGAGGACATCTCCGCGGCGCTCGCGCTCTACCGGCCCGGTCCGATGGGCGTGAACGCGCACACCAACTTCGCGCTGCGCAAGAACGGCCGGCAGGAGATCATCCCGCTCGACCCGCAGCTGAAGGGCAAGCTCCAGCCGCAGATGGAGGAGGCCCTCGGGCCGATCCTCGGGACGACATATGGGCTCTGCATCTACCAGGAGCAGGTGATGGAGATCGCCCAGAAGCTGGCGGGCTACACCCTCGGCAACGCCGACCTGCTCCGCCGTGCGATGGGCAAGAAGAAGAAGGAGGTCCTCGACGCCGAGTACGTCCCCTTCTCCGAGGGGATGAAGGCCAACGGCTACAACGAGGACTCCGTCGCCGCGCTGTGGGGCGTGCTCGTCCCCTTCTCCGACTACGCCTTCAACAAGGCCCACACCGCCGCCTACGGCCTCGTCTCCTACTGGACCGCCTACCTGAAGGCCAACTACCCGGCCGAGTACATGGCCGCGCTGCTGACCTCGGTCGGTGACGACAAGGACAAGTCGGCGCTGTACCTGGGGGAGTGCCGGCGGATGGGCATCCAGGTGCTGCCCCCTTCGGTCAACGAGTCCAAGGGGCCCTTCGCCGCCGTCGGTGAGGACATCCGCTTCGGCATGCAGGCGATCCGCAACGTCGGTCGCAACGTCGTCGACGCGATCATCGCGACGCGGGAGGAGAAGGGGGCCTTCACCTCCTTCGAGGACTTCCTCGCCAAGTGCCCGGCGACCGTGTGCAACAAGCGCACCATCGAGTCCCTCATCATGGCCGGCGCCTTCGACGACCTCGGCCACCCGCGCCAGGGTCTGGTCATGGTCCACGAGGAGTACGTCGACGCCTTCGTCGGGGTCAAGCGCCAGGAGGCGGTCGGCCAGGACTCGCTGTGGGACATGTTCGGCGGCGGCGACGAGGAGGACCATGCCCAGGGCACCGGCGTGCAGAGCATGGGCCTGCGCTCCGTCCCCGACGTCGAGTGGGACAAGAAGGCCAAGCTGGCCAACGAGCGCGAGATGCTCGGCCTCTACGTCTCCGACCACCCGCTCTTCGGGGTCGAGCACGTGCTCCAGCGCGCGGCCGACACCTCGATCACGACCCTCACCCAGACCGAGGGCGGGGTCCCCGACAAGAGCCACGTGACGATCGCCGGACTCGTCACCGGCCTGAGCGTGAAGCGCACCAAGAAGGGCGACCTCTGGGCGATCGCGACCGTCGAGGACCTCGAGGGCTCCATCGAGTGCCTGTTCTTCCCGAAGACCTACCTGACCGTGCAGACGATGCTCACCCAGGACATCGTCGCCGTCATCCGGGGCCGGGTGAACCACCGCGACGACTCGGTCTCGATCTACGCCGAGGACCTGACGATCCCCGAGCTGACCGACGGGCCGCGCGGCCCGGTGGTGCTCACGCTCGAGCACGCCCGTGCCACCCAGGGGCGGATCGAGCAGGTCAAGGAGGTGCTCACCCAGCACCCGGGCAGCACCGACGTGCAGATCAAGCTCGTCCAGCCGGGCCGCTCGGTCACCCTCTCGGTCGACGCCAATTACCGCGTCGAGCCGAGCGAGGCCCTCATCGGTGATCTCAAGGTCATCCTCGGCGCCCGGGCGGTGAGCGCATGAGGCCGCCGGTCGCTGAGCAGCACCCGACGGTCCGTAGCCACCACGGGGACGAGGTCACCGACCCCTACACCTGGCTCGGAGACCCCGAGGACCCCCGGGTCATCGCCCACTTGGAGGCCGAGAACGCCTACGCCGAGGCCACGACCGCGCACCTCGCGCCGCTGCGGGAGCGGATCTTCGAGGAGATCCGGGAGCGCACCCTCGAGACCGACCTCACCGTGCCGGTCGCGTCCGGGCCGTGGTGGTACTACGCCCGCACCGTGCAGGGGCAGCAGTACCCGATCCACTGCCGCGCACCGCTCACCGACCGCGCACAGGTGCCCGAGCTCGACGCCGGAGCGCCGTTGCCCGGCGAGGTCGTCCTCCTGGACGGCAACGAGCTCGCCGAGGGCCACGACTTCTTCGCCCTTGGGGGCCTCGAGGTCAGCCACGACCACACCCGGCTGGTCTACGCCATCGACGTCACCGGTGACGAGCGCTTCGACGTGCGGGTGGTCGACATCGCGACCGGCGAGCTGCTCGACGAGGCCGTCACCGGCGTCGGTTACGGGCTCGCTCTCTCCCGCGACGGGCGTCATCTCTTCCACGTGCGCGTCGATCAGGCCTGGCGGCCGCACGAGCTGTGGCGCCACGAGATCGGCACCGACTCCGCCACCGACGTGCTCATCCACCGCGAGGAGGACGAGCGCTTCTGGATGGGGATCGGCATCAGCCGCGACGAGCACTGGATCGTCTTCGAGCTCGGCAGCAAGACCACGAGCGAGGTCCACCTCATCGACGCCGAGGACCCCACCGGCCCGATGCGGTGCGTCGCCCCCCGGCGCGACGGCGTCGAGTACGAGGTCGAGCCGGCCGCTGACCACCTGCTCATCGTCCACGACGAGCGCCAGCCCGAGGGCGACCTCGCCTGGGCGCCGCTGGACGCGACGAGCCACGAGCAGTGGGCCCCGCTCCTGGACCGGGCCGAGGGCGAGCGCTTCGTCGGCGTGGACGCCTTCGACGACTTCGCCGTCCTCTCGCTACGCGTCGACGGCCTGCCGGCGCTGCGGATCCTGCCCCGTGAAGGCCGCTCGACCCCCTTCGCCGGCAGTGACTACGGGACGGGTCACGACCTGCCCTTCGACGACGACCTGCACTCGGTCTCCCTCGGCGCGGTCGCCGACCCCGACGCCGACCGGATCCGCGTGGAGCACCAGTCCTGGGTCAGCCCGCGCTCCGTCCTCGACGTCGTCGTGGCCACCGGTGAGCGGGTCGAGCTGAAGCGCCAGCCCGTCCTCGGCGGCGTCGACCTCGCCGACTACGAGCAGCGCCGCACCTGGGCCACGGCTCCCGACGGCACGAAGGTGCCCGTCTCCCTCATCATGCGCCGTGGGCTGGAGCCGGACGGGAGCAACCCCGGGCTGCTGTACGGGTACGGCAGCTACGAGATGAGCTTCGACCCGTACTTCTCCATCGCCCGGCTCTCGCTGCTCGACCGGGGTCTGGTGTACGCGGTCGCCCACGTGCGCGGCGGCGGTGAGCTGGGCCGGTACTGGTACGACGACGGCAAGATGCTCGCGAAGAAGAACACCTTCACCGACTTCGTCGCCGCCGCGGAGCACCTGCACGAGACCGGCTGGGTGGCCCGCGACCGGCTGGCGATCGAAGGGGGTTCCGCCGGCGGCCTGCTCGTCGGGGCCGCGACGAACCTCGCGCCCGACCGCTTCGCGGCGGTGCTCGCGGTGGTGCCCTTCGTCGACACGCTGAACACCATCCTCCGGCCCGAGCTGCCGCTCACGGTGGGGGAGTGGGAGGAGTGGGGCGACCCGCTGCACGACCCGGACGTCTACGCCTACATGCGCTCCTACAGCCCGTACGAGAACATCGCGGCCCGTCCCTACCCGGCCGTCCTCGCGACGACGTCCCTGCACGACACCCGGGTCTACTTCACCGAGCCGGCGAAGTGGGTCGCTCGGCTGCGCGAGGTCACCGACCACGACGAGCAGCGCCCGATCCTGCTGCGCACCGAGATGAGTGCCGGGCACGGTGGTCGCTCCGGTCGCTACGACGCGTGGGAGCAGACCGCCTGGGAGTGGGCCTGGCTGCTGGACCGGATCGGAGCGATCGAGAAGGTCTGACGAGTCTGGGCGCGCGACGCCGGTGGCAACCCGCACTGGCGACCGTCACCCCTGCGTGGTGTACCGCTCCCGCAGAGCCGCCTTGGCGACCTTCCCGGAGGGCGTGGTCGGCAGCTCGGCCACCAGCTCGATCGAGCGTGGGACCTTGTAGTCGGCCACCCGAGCGCGGCAGTACTCTCGCAGCTCCTCCTCGGTCACCTGCTCGTCCGGACGAAGGACTACGCAGTAGAGCCCGACTTCGCCGAGGACCCGGTCCGGAATCCCGACGCCGGCGGCCATCGCCACCGCAGGATGCGAGGTCAGGACGTTTTCGACCTCGACCGGGTACACGTTGTACCCGCCCTGGACGAACATCTCCTTGAGGCGGCCGTGCATGACCACGTGGCCATCGGGCTCCATGGTGACCATGTCGCCCGTGCGCAGCCAGCCGTCGTCGAGGAAGGTCTGTGCGCTCTCATCGCGCTGTCCCCAGTAGCCGGCGGCGACGCCTGCGCCCCGCAGCTGCAGCTCACCCTGCTCGCCGGCCGTGACCACCGGCCCGTCCGGGCCTATGACGCGGGCCTCGGTCCCGCCCAGCGGGGTGCCGAGGGTCCGGGACACGGTCTCCACCGAGTCTCCCGGTGCGGACATGACAGCGGCACCAGAGGACTCGGACAGGCCGTACAGGTTGGACAAGGCTGCGCCGGGGAACCCGTCGAGGATCTGGCGGGCGAGGGTCGGCTCCACGTTCGACCCGCCGATGACCACGGTCCGGAGGGTCCGGGTGTCCGTGCTCGCGAAGTCCGGGTGGGAGAGCATCAACGACCACATCGTCGGTACTCCCGCGAACAGGGTCACGCGATGTCCCTCGAGATCGGCAAGTGCCTTCGCAGGGGAGAAGGCCCGGGGGAGCACGAGCGAGGACGCGGTGAGCAGCGCACTCGTGACGCTGCAGGTGATGCCACCGACGTGGTTGAGCGGCATGACGCAGAGGTAGACGTCCTCTGCGGTGGTCCCGAGCCGCTCCACCTGCCCTCGGGCGGACGCCATAATGCTGCGGTGGGTGAGGACGGCGCCCTTCGGCCGACCAGTCGTCCCCGACGTGTAGAGGATCAGCGCCGGGTCACCCGGCTCGACCGCTTCGGCGAGCGAGTCGATCTCGGTTCCGTCTGGCTGGGTGCGAAGGGCCTCGAACCCGTCGTCGCCGTCCCTGCCGAGGAATATTACCTCTTCCACTCCGGGGATCTCGTCGCGAAAGCCTGCGTAGAAGCCCTCGAAGTCGAACCCGTCCTCGGTCGCGGACGTCACCACCATGCGGGCGCCGGACTGGCCCAGCATGTAGCCGAGCTCTGCTTCGCGGTAGCGGACGTTGAGGGTCACCAGCACTGCGCCGATGCAGGTGACCGCGTGGAAGAGCTCGAGCCACTCGACCTGGTTCGGTGCCGCCACGGCGACCCGATCCCCGGGGCGGATCCCGCGGCGGAGCAGGCCGGCGGCGATCTCTCGGCTGCGAAGGTCCAGGCCCGAGAATGTCACTTCCTCGGGCCTTCCGGAGGCAGAGGTCGTGTGCAGGAAGACCTTGTCCGGGAAGGTCCTGCCGGCCCAGCGCAGCAGTGCCGGGAAGGTGTCGGTCATCGTCATTGATGCCATCTCCTTGGTCGTGAGCATCCGGGCTGGATCATCGTCGTCCGAGCTCGGCGGCCAGGGTCGCCGACCAGGTGCGCACGATGCGTTCGCGGCGCTTCGAGTCGTC
>CAYLUX010000094.1:0-9712 GCA_964386935.1 uncultured Janibacter sp. | reverse complement strand
AGGGGGCGAAGCACCCCGCCTTCGCGAAGAAGCTGACCGCCTCGGTCACCCGGGTCCTCACCCTCAAGGAGGACATGGGCCTGCTGCGCTGCGGCTGAGGCTGACCCACCGCATGACCGGAGGGCCCCGACGCACGCGTCGGGGCCCTCCGGTCAGCTGATGCGCCGTCCTCAGTCGGGGAGCTGGCTGCTCATCGACTTCACGACGTCGGGGTTCTTCTTCGCCCAGTCCGCCACACCGGCGTCCTGGTCGTTCTTGTACTTGTCCTTCTGCAGGAAGGCGCCGAGGCTGGAGAGCTTCTTGTCCGACATCTTCCAGTCCGACAGGGAGTCGACGACCGCCGAGTTCTCCTCCTTCAGGTCCTTGCTGCCGATCACGTGGATCTCGTCCGGGTCCCCGAGTGCGTTCTTCGGGTCCTTGAGGTCCTTCAGGTCCCACTGGCCGTAGGCGAAGTGCGGCTTCCACAGGGTGACGACGATCGGCTCCTTGTTGTCGATCGCCTTCCCGAGCGCGGACAGCATGGCCGTTCCCGAGGAGGCGGGCTGGCTGTACTTGTCCAGGCCGTACTCCGGGATCACCTTGTCGTTGACCGTCCGGTACAAGCCGGCACCGCTGTCGATACCGGTGATGGTCCAGTCGACCTTGTCGCCGATCTTCGGCAAGTCCTCGATCGAGTTGATGTCCATGTACGAGGGGACCGCGATCGTGAGCGGCGCCTTGTCGTACCAGACGTTGATGTCGACGACGTCGTCCTTGAACTGCTTCCAGTAGTCCTCATGCGTCGCGGGCAGCCACGAGTCAAAGAACAGGTCGACATCACCGTCCGCCACACCCTGGTAGGTGGGGCCGGCGTCCAGCGTCTTGAAAGTGACGTTGGTGTAGCCGTTCTCCTCGAGCACGTGCTGGTAGAGCTTGCCGACGGCGACGCCCTCCCACCAGCCGCCGATGCCGGCGATGACGATTTCCTCGCTCTTGTCGTTGCCGGAGGCGTTGCTGCCCCCGTCGGAACCGCTGTCATCGCTGCCGCATGCCGAGAGCATGGCCGCCGGAAGCGCGAGTGCCGCCACCAGGGCAATGCTGCGGAATCGCTTGGTTCTCATTTTCTGTCTCCTTCGTGTGACGTTTCGTTGCGCTGAGCCCCTCACCCTCCGGTCGGGGCAGTTCTGGTCAGGCCTTCTTCTTGCCGGCGCGGGCGACGGCCGAGCGGTCCCCCAGCCCCGCCGTGACCCGGTCGAGGTAGATCGCCAAGATCACCACGGCCAGACCACCCTCGAAGCCCTTGGGGAGCTGCAGGCGGTTGATCCCCTCGATGACGACGGTGCCCAGCCCCTGGGCGCCGACGAGGCCGGCGATGACCACCATGGCCAGCGCCAGCATGATCACCTGGTTGATGCCCGCCATGATCGTGGGCATCGCGAGCGGGATCTGGATCCGGGTGAGGATGGAGCGTGGCCGGGCACCGAAGGCGTGGCCGGCCTCGACCATCTCCGGGTCCACCTGCCGGATGCCCAGCTCGGTCAGCCGGACCGCCGGGGGCGCGCAGAAGATGAAAGAGCAGGCCACGCCGGCAGTCGTCCCGATGCCGAAGAAGAAGAGCGCGGGCAGCAGGTAGACGAAGGCGGGCAGGGTCTGCATGAAGTCCAAGACCGGCCGCACCACCGTCGAGACCGCGCGGTTCTTCGCGCTGAGGATCCCGAGTGGGATGGCGATCACCAGCGCGCCCGCCACGGCGATGACGGTCAGCACCAGAGTGCGCATCGACTCCAGCCACATGTCCGCGGTGGGCATCGCCTGGATCAGGAGCATGCCCACCAGCGAGACGAGCCCGAACTTCCACCCCCGCAGTGCCCAGGCGATCAGCGCGAACACCACGGCCAGGACCAGCGGCGGTACCCACAGCAGACCATCGAGGATGTTGTCGTAGAGGATGTCCTCGACGAGCATCACGAAGAAGTCCAGGACCGGCTGGAGGTGGTCCTCCACCCACTCGACACCCGAGTTCAGCCAGTCCCCGATTGGGACCTCGGGCAGGGGCGACTCCTCGAAGATCCGTACCGCGGGGTTCACCGAACCGCCTCGCTCTCGCTCTCGTCGGTGCCGACACCGTCGACCCCACCGGTTCCATTGCTCCCGCTGCCCCCTCCGGCGAGCTGGCTCAGCAGCGCCACTCTGGGCACCTCACCGACCAGCCGGCCCCCGGAGTCGACGACGGCCAGCGGCACCGAGGTGCGCGCGGCGTCGCTGAGCAGGTCGACGAGGGGTGTGCTGCGCCCCACCGGGTGGAGGTCGCGGTCGAGGACCTCGGAGAGCGACCTGCCCCTGTCGGCCCCGTCGCGGAGGCTGCCGGCATGCACCGCCCCGAGGAGTCGCCGGTCCTCGTCGATGACGAAGGCGGTGCTGGCGCGCTGCTCCTCCAGGAGCGCGCGCGCTCCTGCGAGGTCGCCGGTCGCGGGCACCACGACGCGCGCCTCCTCCATCACCGTCTCGGCCGTGAGGACGCGCGAGCGGTCCACGTCCTGGATGAACTGGGCGACGTAGTCGTTGGCTGGCTCGTTGAGGATCTCCTCGGCGGTGCCGATCTGCACGATCTCGCCGTCGCGCATGATCGCGATCCGGTCCCCGAGGCGCATCGCCTCGTTCAGGTCGTGGGTGATGAAGAGGACCGTGCGCTGCAGCTCGCGCTGCAGCTCGATCAGCTGGTCCTGCATCTCCCGGCGGATGAGCGGGTCCAACGCACTGAAGGCCTCGTCCATGAGCATGATGTCGGTGCCGGCGGCGAGCGCGCGGGCCAGACCGACCCGCTGCTGCATCCCACCGGAGAGCTGTGAGGGCAGGTGGTCCTCCCAGCCCTCGAGGCCCACCATGCCCAGCGCCTCGACCGCCTTGGCGCGGCGCTCCTCCTTCGCCACGCCTCTGGTCTCGAGGCCGTAGGCGGCGTTGTCGGCGACCGTGCGGTGCGGGAAGAGGGCGAAGTGCTGGAAGACCATGCTCACCTGCTCGCTGCGCACCTGCCGCAGCTGACTCGGCGACATCTTCGTCACGTCCTCGCCGTGGATACTCACCGACCCGGAGGTGGCATCGAGCAGGCCGTTGACCATCCGGATGAGCGTGGACTTCCCGGAGCCGGAGAGGCCCATGACGACGAAGATCTCCCCGGGCTCCACCGAGAACGAGGCGTCGATGACGGCGGCCGTCAGACCCTGCTCGCGCAGCTCGTCCCGCGAAGAACCCTGCTGCAGCGCTCGAACTCCCCGATCCGGCCGGCGGCCGAAGACCTTGTACAGATTGGTGGCGGTGATCGCGCTCACTGGTCTCACTGGCTCCTTAGGATGTGCTGCCCGGACGACAAAGGACGGGCGCCACATTGGGGTCAAACACCCCTGTGGCGCCGAGTCCCGTTCCGTCCCAGCAAACTGCGGGGACCGTAGTCCTGCCCTTCACAGAATCACCCTTGACTCCGATCGGCCAATTTGCAGGCGCTTTCGTGACCTGAATGCAACCCGGTCAGTGGTCGTGGTCGACCTCCACCGGCAGCCCGGTGCGCACGTCCGTGACCGGCAGCGAGCTGTCCGCGGGCAGCGAGAGATCACTCGCGGGACGGTCCTTGGCCATCAGCTGGGCGCCGAGGGCGGCGACCATGGCGCCGTTGTCGGTGCACAGCGCCCGACGGGGGACGCGAAGGGCGACACCCGCCTCCTCGCAGCGCTGCTGGGCCATCGCGCGCAGCCGGGAGTTCGCGGCGACGCCGCCACCGACCTGCAGCGCGGCGACGTCGTGCTCGCGGCAGGCGAGGACCGCCTTGCGGGTGAGGACGTCGACCACCGCCTCCTGGAAGGAGGCGGCCACGTCGGGCACCGGCACAGCCTCACCGGCGGCGCGGCGGGTCTCCACCCACCGGGTCACCGCGGTCTTCAGGCCGGAGAAGGAGAAGTCGAAGCGGTGGCGCTCCATGTCCTTCCGGCTCGTCAGCCCGCGGGGGAAGTCGATGGTGATCTGCCCGTCCCCGGAGGCGCGGTCGATGTGCGGCCCGCCGGGGAAGGGCAGCCCGAGGACGCGGGCGACCTTGTCGAAGGCCTCCCCCGCCGCGTCGTCGATCGTCGAGCCCAGGCTGCGCACGTCATTGGTCACGTCGGGGACGAGCAGCAGCGAGGAGTGCCCGCCGCTCACGAGCATCGCCATCGTCGGCTCCGGCAGCGGCCCGTGCTCGACGATGTCGACCGCGACGTGGCTGGCGAGGTGGTTCACACCGTAGAGCGGCAGGCCGAGGGAGAGCGCGAGCGCCTTCGCGGAGGCGACCCCGACCATGAGGGCACCGGCGAGGCCGGGACCGGCGGTGACGGCGATGCCGTCCAGATCGGTGAGGGTGACCCCCGCCTGCCCGCAGGCCCGCTCGATCATCGGGACCATCGACTCCAGGTGGGCGCGGCTGGCGACCTCGGGCACGACGCCGCCGAAGCGGGCGTGCTGATCCACGCTCGAGGCGATCGCGTCGACGAGCAGCTCGGTGCCGTGGACGATGCCGACACCGGTCTCGTCGCACGAGGTCTCGATGCCGAGCACGAGTGGGGCGTCGCTCACGGCTCCTCCGTCAGGTCGAGGGCGAGGACGAGGGCGTCGACCCCGTCCGGGTAGTAGTGGGTCCGGGTGCGCACGTGGGCGAAGCCCCGGCGTTCGTAGAGCCGCCGGGCGGGGGCGTTGTCCTCGCGGACCTCCAGGACCAGGCGAAGGGAGCCGGCCGCCCGGGCGCGGGCGACCAGCTCCTCGAGCAGCCGCCGGCCGAGCCCGCTGCCGCGCCGGCGTGGGAGCACCGCGATGGTCATGACGTCGGCGACGTCGCCGACGTGGTCGATGCCGGCGTACCCGGCGATGCCCGCATCGTCCTCGAGGAGGACGTACTCGCGGCGCGGTCGCCCGGCCAGCTCGCCCCACCAGGAGCGCAGGCTCCAGGCCTCGGGGCCGAAGAGCTCCTCCTCCAGGTCGGCCAGCGTCGCCAGGTCCTGCCAGCGGACCTCCCGCAGCACCGCCTCGGCCACCACGGCAGTCACTGCTGCGCCTGCTCGGCCCCGCGACCGACGTGGGGCTCCTGGTTGCGCTGCGGGACGGGGGCGATGACTGACTTCGGCGGGGCGGGCGCGGCGGTGTCGGGGCGGCGCAGGTAGAGCGGCTCGGCCGGCATCTCCTCGCCTGCGGCGAGCCGAGCCACGGCGAGGTCGGCGAGCACGGAGGCGTCGACGTCGAGGACATCGGGCCCGGGCGCGGCCGTGAGCAGGTCGGGGTAGAGCCGCGGTCCGCGGCCGACGGTGGGCAGGGCCCGGACCGACTCCGGCAGGTCGGCCGGCTTCGTGACGGCCGGCTCGTCGATCGGGGTGATGCCCTCCTCGGTGCAGGAGTAGCGGGCCCAGTAGACCTCCTTGCGTCGGGCATCGCTCGCGACGAGCAGCTCGCCTCGGGCCCCGGCGCGGCGGGCGGCCTCGGCGAGCGGGTCGAGGGAGCAGACGCCGAGCACGGTGGTCCCGGTGACGTGGGCGAAGGTGCGTGCCGTCACGAGCCCGACCCGCAGCCCGGTGAAGGGCCCCGGCCCGGTGCCGGCCGCGACATGGGTGACCTCCTCCGATCGGGTGCCCGCCTCGGCGAGGACGTCGCGGAGCAGTGGAGCCAGCAATTCGGTGGTCCGGCGGGGGTCGACGACGGCGCGGGAGGCCAGCACGTGGTCCCCGTCGTGCACCGCCGCGGTGATCGCGGAGGTCGCGGTGTCGAGCGCGAGCAGCCTCACGGCAGACCCCCTTCGTCATCGGTGGCCAGGGCGGCGTCGATGTCGACGCCGGCCCAGCGCGGGCCGATCCCGCGCACCTCCATGGTGCGCTCCTCGGTCAGCGGGTCCGGGGTCAGGGTCACCTCGAGCCGGTCCTCGGCGAGTCCCTCGACGAGACCGGCGCCCCACTCGACGACGGTGACGGCTTCGTCGAGCTCGGCCTCGAGGTCGAGGTCGTCGAGCTCGGCGGTGCCGCCGAGACGGTAGGCGTCGACGTGCACCAGCTCCGGCCCACCGACGCGGGAGGGATGGATCCGGGCGATGACGAAGGTGGGCGAGGTCACCTCTCCCCGGACCCCGAGCGCCGAGCCGATCCCGCGGGTCAGCACCGTCTTGCCGGCCCCGAGCCCGCCGGTGAGCACGACGAGGTCACCGGCCCGCAGCAGAACGCCCAGCCGTGCCCCGGCATCGATCGTCGCGTCCGTGTCCGGCAGCGAGAGGCTCATGGCCGGCCCTCCGTGGCGGCCCGGGCCGCCCGGTCCGCATCGGCCTGCGGGTCTTCGCCGCGGGTGCGTTCGAGCAGCCCGAGGACGGCGTCGGTCACGACGTCGGGACACTCGAGCTGGATCAGGTGACCGGCCTCCGGCACGACCACGGTCTCCGCGGCCGGCAGCTCCCGGGCGAGGGCCTCGCTGTGCTCGGCCGGGATCATCCGGTCCTCTCCCCCGGAGACGATGACCACGGGGGTCTCCCGCAGACCCGGCAGTGCCTCGCGCACGTCGAGGCTGTCCAGCTCGGGCAGGAAGGCCCCGATGGCCTCCAGCCTGGTACCGAAGATCATCGTGGCCACGGCCCGCAGCGTCTCGGTCGGCATCGGCTCGCCGAAGGCGTAGTGCTGGACCAGCCTGGACTCGATGCCGCGTCCGGCGGCTCGCAGGCCTCCCCAGAGACCTTCCCGGCGGCCGAGGTTGCCCAGCACCCTCGGGCCGAGCAGCGTGATCGCGCGGTCGAAGATCGGGCCCAGGCCGAGCTGGACAACGCCCTCGCCACCGGCGCTCGTCGCGACGAGCGCGATGGCGGCCACTCGCTCCCGGGTCAGCTCCGGGTAGCGCCCGGCGAAGCTCATGATCGTCATGCCGCCCATCGAATGACCGACGAGCACGACCGGCCCCTCCGGCGTGGTCGCGTCGAGGACGGCGCGCAGGTCCTTGCCGAGCTGGTCGATCGCGCACCGGTCCAGATCGCCGGCCCCGGAGCGCCCGTGGTTGCGCTGGTCGTAGCTGACGACGCGATAGCCGGCGTCGACGAGCGCGGTGCGCTGGTGGATCCAGGAGCTGAGGTTGAGCACGAAGCCGTGCACGAGCACGACGGTCGGCGCCTCGGGGTCCAGCCCCTCCGGCTCGTCGACCTCGACGTGCAGCGTGACCCCGTCGCTCGCGGGCACCTCGACCTCGCGGCTCGCCTCGAAGGGGTAGACGTAGACCCGCTCCGGGTCGGTGACGGCGTACGCACGGGAGGCGCGCGCGGCCGCCTTGCTCGCGTAACCGACGCCGGCGATGGCCGCTCCTCCGGCCAGGGCGGCCCCCAGGCCGATCCCGGTCGCCGCGGCCCGCCCGATACGGCGGCCGGGCTTCGTGTCCTTCTTGGCCGGCTGGCTCTTGTTCTGCTTCGCCGGCTGGCTCTTCTTCTCCCGAGCGTCCGTCACAGCTCTCCCAGGTAACGGCGGGGGACCCTCGAGCCCAACCGCGTCACGATCTCGTAGTTGATGGTGTCGATGGCGGCCGCCCAGTCCTGGGCGGTGGGCTCCCCCTTCGCCTCCTGCCCGATGAGAGTCACCGGGTCGCCCACGGCCGCAGGCGAGTCCGCGCCGAGGTCGAGGACGAACTGGTCCATGCAGACCCGGCCGGCCACGGTGTAGCGGCGCCCGCCGACCTGCACGGGCCCGACCGAGGAGGCGTGCCGCGGGATGCCGTCGGCGTACCCGAGGGGCACGAGGCCGAGCCGGGTCTGCTCGGTGGTCGTGTACCGGTGGCCGTAGGAGATGCCCTGACCGGGCGGGCAGTCCTTGACGTTGATGAGGCGGGCGGTCACCCGCATCGCCTCCCGCAGGCCGAAGTCGGTCGGTCCGCCCACGTCCGGCACCGGGGAAAGCCCGTAGATCGAGACCCCCGGACGGATCATGTCGTAGATCGCCGAGGGGTTGGTCAGGGTCGCGGCGGAGTTCGCCAGGTGGCGCAGCCGGGGCCGCAGGCCGGCCCGCTCCGCCTCGGCGACGGCCGCCTCGAAGACCTCCTGCTGGGCCCTGATGGAGGGGTCACCCGGCTCGTCGGCGCGGGCGAAGTGGGAGAAGATCCCCTCGACGTCGATGACGCCCTCGGCCTCGAGCCGGGCTGCGTCACGGAACATCCCGGAGAGGTCCTCGCCCCAGGCTCCCCCGCGCCCCAGGCCGGTGTCGACCTTGATGTGGATCGTCGCGGTGGTGCCGACCTCCCGTGCGGCGGCGGCGATCTCGGCGAGGGCCCACGGCGCGGCCGCGGTGAGCGTGATGTCGGCCCGGATCGCTGTCGCCAGGTCTGCCCCCGGCGGGAAGAGCCACGTGAGCACCGGCGCGGTCAGGCCCCCGGCGCGGGCCGCGAGCGCCTCGCCGAGCTGGGCGATCGCGAGGTAGGAGGCCCCACCGGCGAGCGCCGCCCGAGCGACCGGCAGCAGGCCGTGCCCGTAGGCGTCGCCCTTGACGACGGCCATGACCTCCGCGTCACCGGCCCGGCGGCCGAGCGCGGCGACGTTGTCCCGGATGGCCTCGAGGTCGATGTCCGCCCACGCGGACAGGCCCTCGGTCGAGGCATCCGCGGGCAGCGTCGAGAGGGCGGCGGTGGTCGGGTGCGGGAGCTGGGAGTGCGTGGTGTCCATGGGTATCCGCCCGAGTGTATGCCCGCGGGAGAGGGCACCATGGAGGCATGACCTACCGCGTGGACGACTACCAGGCAGCCCCCACCCGCTACGACGACGTGGACTACCGGCGCTGCGGCCGTTCGGGGCTGCAGCTGCCGCCCATCTCGCTCGGGTTGTGGCACAACTTCGGTGACCACGAGCCGCTCGCTACGCAACGGGCGGTGCTGCGGCGAGCCTTCGACCTGGGCGTGACGCACTTCGACCTCGCAAACAACTACGGGCCCCCTTATGGGTCGGCCGAGCGCAACTTCGGCATCGTCCTCGCCGAGGACCTGCGCCGGTACCGGGACGAGATGGTCATCTCCACCAAGGCCGGCTGGGACATGTGGCCCGGCCCCTACGGGCAGATCGGCGGCTCCCGCAAGTACCTGCTCGCCTCGCTGGAGCAGTCGCTGACGCGGATGGGTCTGGACCACGTCGACATCTTCTACAGCCACCGCTTCGACCCGGACACCCCGCTCGAGGAGACGATGGGTGCCCTCGACACGGCGGTGCGCCAGGGCAAGGCGCGCTACGTGGGCATCTCCTCCTACGGGCCGCAGCGCACCCGGGAGGCGCACGCGATCCTGCAGGAGATGGGCACGCCCCTGCTGATCCACCAGCCCTCGTACTCGATGCTCAACCGGTGGATCGAGGACGGCCTGCTCGACACCCTCGAGGACCTCGGCGTGGGCACGATCGCCTTCTCCCCGCTCGCGCAGGGGCTGCTGACGGACAAATACCTCTCCGGCATCCCGGAGGACTCGCGGGCGAGTCGGGACGGCACCGGCATCGCGGGACAGCTGACCGAGGACAACCTGGCCCACATCCGTGCGCTGAACCACATCGCCGCCGAGCGCGGGCAGTCCCTGGCCCAGATGGCGCTGTCCTGGGCACTGCGCGACGAGCGGGTCACCTCCGTGCTCGTCGGGGCCCGGCACGTCGACCAGCTGGAGAACAGCCTCGGTGCGCTCGACTCGAGCGGCTTCACCGACGAGGAGCTCGCCCGGATCGACGAGCACGCCGTCG